>PNLN01000181.1 GCA_013823055.1 Cyanobacteria bacterium DS2.3.42 | reverse complement strand
TTGAAAGAACAAATTGATTTCATTCAGAGTCAAGTTCCTGGTTATTCATACGCTGGTGTCGGTCGTGATGACGGCAAGAAAGATGGAGAGCATTGCGCGATCTTCTATAGCAAAAGATTTGAGGTGTTAGACCAAGGGACCTTTTGGTTGAGCGATACGCCTGACAGTTGTGAGAACACCTGGGATGCCATTTTTAAGCGTATTTGTACATGGGTGCGTTTTCGTGATCTCGCGACGGGAAATAAATTCTGTGTCTTTAACACCCATTTCCCCCTGATACCAGAAGCACGCGACAAGGCTGTGAAGTTGCTTCTGCAACGTCGAATTACTGAATGTCCTCGTGGCAGTGTGATTCTTACAGGAGACTTCAATTGTCAGCCTGGAAGCGGTCCTTGGCGCGCCATTCAAAAAGCCGGATTCACTGATGCCGAGTTTTTATTGACAAAAAACGCAAGGAGAACGAAAACCTATCACACGTTTGGAAAGCCGACTAGCGTGCTGGATGCCGTATTCGTGACGTCACAAGTGAAAGTGAAGAAGCACAGAATCAATCAACAGATTTTCGGCAACAAATATCCATCTGATCATTTCCCCACGATTGTGGAATTGGACTTTGAGAAGCGCAATTGATTGTTGGAGTTTAGAGCAGGAAGCCCAATAAGCTGGGTACAAGATCAAAGACCCTCTTGGTTTTAGCCTTAATTTCCGGTCAGTTCCTGGTTTTGGTTTTTTCCATGGCTGCAACTGTAAACGTCGACTACAACTACCGTTTCGCTTCTATGCTTTTAGCCGAGGCGCCGTCTAAGCGCCAATTGCGGCTGGCGACATCGGGAGGCGCCGAGAAGAACCCTCATTTTTTCAGCGGACGTTTCAAAAGCCCCAAGCAATCTGCCGATTTGTTGATTGCCCTATCGGCAATCAGCCGTACTCGCTTCTTTTCTCCTAGTGAGTTGCAAGCTAGGATGTTGGCAGCTGCAGACCCCGTTGTTACGAGCGACGGCGACCAGTTGCGGTTCGAGGTCTTTTCTGTTTGTTGCGGAACATATGCGCGGCTTGATTTGCGCGGCAACGGATTGGATGGAGATTGGATTGGAAAAGGAACTACGAATGTTGATTTCAATCCACCGATGCGCGCTGCGCTGAGCAGTGTGATGAATTCGGAGAAAGTGGGGCTTCGTATTGGCGCCGATGGAGTGGAATTGGAGCGCGCCAACGAGACAGTATTAGAGCGCAAAGTGAAACTGCCTGTTCGCTGGTTGAAAGGCTTTGTCGAGGTGCAGGTCTATCAAGCTGGACTGCGACAAGCTATTGAATTGCCTGCGCTTGAGTTAGCAAAAATTATTCGCACATTGCCAAAGCAAAACTTTCTCCAAGCAGGTGTGATCACCTATTTGGTGCCTGCCGGAAAAAGTGTTCGCCTCAGTCAGCGCGAAGCGCCAGGTGCCATCGCAGTTGGTGCTATTAGCAGATTGAAAACTCTGGAACCCATTCTTCGTTATGCTAAGACGGTTCGCATATACGACAGCGAAGATGCAGTGAGCGCATTCGAATTGACTTTTGATGAAGGTAGTTTTTTCTTCGTCATGAGCCCTAATGCGGCTCGCGGATTCTCAGGCGAAGGGCAGGCGCTTGCAAGTTTTGCACAAAGTAGTTCAAGCGATATTCTTGGTCGTGTTAAGAGCGCGCTCGCCTGGCAGCAAAAGATTGATCCTGTAGGATTGAGTGTATCCCTCAATGTTGATAAGGAGCTTGTCCACAACGCGCTGCAAGTGTTAGGAAGCCGAGGTTTGGTTGGATATGATCTTTCCACTGCCGCTTTTTTTCATCGTGAGTTGCCTTTTGATTTGACTCTGGTTGAAGAGTTGCATCCACGCATGAAGAAAGCGAGGCAGCTTGTTGATGAAAAGAGTGTGCGGCTTGTGCCAGGCAAAGAGGGCGAGTACGAAGCGTACGTGAAGGGATCTAGTGGAGATCACTTCATTCAAGTTTCACAGGACTCTTGTCGATGTACTTGCGATTGGTTCGCGAAAAATCAAGGTGAGCGTGGTCCCTGCAGTCATATTTTGGCAGCAGAAATTGCAATGCAAGCGGAGGATGCAAAATGATAGCGAGCGCGCTCGATGAGATTATCATTGCAGCAGATGAGACCCGGTGCGAGGATTTCTTTCGCGGGATGAAGGAAGCTCAGCGTAAGGAGCTGGCTCCTCGGGCACTGCAGTGGGCGAGTGCACTCAATGGTTTCGTGAATCGGGAGCGACCGCAATTTCTCGTGTTCGACAAAGATGCAAGTGGGGATATAGAGTTTTATCGCAGTATCGAACAGGGAAAAATTGCGTTTCCCAATGACTTTAAGGAACAGTCTTTTCCGGTTGCGCGCATGGCTGTTCTTGCCACTGCGAACTTCCCTGAAGTTAAGAAGTTCGGGCTCAAAGGGCTTCCCGCACCTAAAGTCGCTGCACGCATTCTTGTCGATCGTAAACCTACGTGGATCGACAAGTGGTGCGCTCTAGTACTTAAGGAGTCGACTGGTACGCACTGGTTGGCGCTTTATCGTCTTGAAAAGGAAGGTCTGTGCAAAATTGAGCGCAATTCGTCCTATTGGATTTCAATGCTTTGCGGTTTGTCGGATCAAGAGCTTTTTTCTGAGTTATTATCTGAGGATGCATCGCTTGCCGAAGAAGTGTGGCAAATGCTCGATGACGCTGGCGTTGCGCGGGCATTGGCGGAACCAGAGCGAATCGCACACGAGATCTTTCGCAAGCGCTGGAACAGTGGCGGAAATATTTTTGCATCGATGGAAGTTGCAACTCGCAAAGGCAACAACGTCTTTCACGAGTCTCTGATTCAGATGGTAGAGCGCAATTTACTCGATAAAGACAGGCTGATCGAGTATTCATTTAACTCGCTTTCAGTGATCGGAGAGGCGGAGGCGAAAAGGTCGCCATATCAGTCCGTATCCGAAGCCGATTTCTCAATGCGTTTAAACAAGGAGTTGCTCAATGGTGCAGCGGCACCTTTTGCAAATCGATTCGCCTCCCTGCTGAAAGCCGCGCATAAAGATGTTTCTACTTACGCTTCGACTGTGTTGATAGAAATGCCGATGGAATCACTGAGCGTTGAGGATGTTTGCGCAGAGATTGGACCTGCGTTTCTGACCAAAAGCAAAGAACCTGCCGAGGCTGCATTGAAACTTTTGAGCTGTTTGGCAAAGAATTTCCCCGAGAAGCGAGAATGCTATGGTCCCGCAATTATCAGCGCCTTTAGTCATTCGAGCAAAGATATTCACAAAAAGGCTTTGTCGTTGGTCGAATCCACCAAAGTTTTGGAATTGCCGGAAGTCTTTTCGGAATTCACACAGCGTGTGGATATGATTCAGGGAATGGAGAGAGCCAAAGCGATGGCACTTGCTGAGAAGTACAAAAACACTTCGGAAGGCGCACTTGGGAGTTCGAGCGATTCTGCCGCATCTTCAAGTGCATCACCTCAATTTCCCACTCAAGCGTTGAGTTCAATTGATGAGGCAGAGATTCTTGAACGAGCCCAAACAGTCGATGATAGTTTGCGCACACTTTCTTGCATTGATTGTGCCGTAGAGGCATATAAGGCGCAAACAGTCTGCGACACTCCTGTAATGCTCGACTCGTTGAATTTCCCGCGACTGAATCCGGCGACCGCGATTAAGCCGATTAGTAGCCTAGACGATCTTATTTATATGTTTATGAAGGTTTGGTCTGGGAAATGTACTGCAATGGAATTGGAGTGCGTGCTTGATGGCGTATCCAGGCTTTGCAACGAGCGACCTAGCGACTTTCAGCAGAAGACGGATGCACTAAGACAGAAAGCTGAGCTGCGTGATCAAGAGTTTTCCATGGTGGGTTGGACCGGAACTCTAGCGCAGGTAGCTGCATCCTGGGTCGGCGACTCGCGAGCAGCGGATGCGACAGGGAAAGTGATAGTTGCCGATCCGAGTTCGATATTTGCACGTCGATGCTTGTCCTTGTCGAAAAGAATAGTCTCTAAGCAGGCCGCACCTCTTTTGTGTGCTCCAACGCACGCCGGCGGTTGGATTGATCCGATGGTGCTTGTGAAGCGTATCAATGAATATTTCTGGATTAAGCTGGAGCCGGACAAAGTGGATTTCATTCAAGCTTTGCTGCGCATCGCGCCGGACAACAGAACCGAGGCCTTGGAAGCTGCTGCCAGTATTAAGGGCGAGATTGGCGAGGCTCTTCGTTATGCGCTAGGAAGTGGAATGGGACGTGTAATCACCCCAGAGTATTGGGTAGCTGCATTTCGGGCCAGGGACCCGAAAGGAACAAATGGCGAACTTGGCAAATTGCTGCCGAAGTTTGGTCCTGATGGACATGAACCGGCTATCTACGGATTTGACCTCAGTGAAGTTAGTGCATTTGCAAACGATCGGTTCGCTTCCCAGGGCGGGCTACCGAACTTCCTGCCTGTTATGAGCGCTGATCCTGATTTCCCAATTAGCAAAGCTGCTCAAGGCTCTTATCTCCAAACCGCCGCACAGTACAATGCGCGAATGGCTTGCAGAAATAGATATGCTCTATTTCCGACAGTTTTGCTGCACGATAACGCGGTTAGCTGGTTTGCCGGTTCGGAAGCATACAACTGGCTGCACAATCGCGAATCACTGCTCGCCTTATATGCCAAGCGAATGCTTTTGAACATTGAGAGCGTCGGAAGTTATTGGCATGGCGATTTCGAATTGCTTTTCGATCCGGACATAAGCCTTGCTGAAAATGGACGTTACTTCTTGTGTTTTGCTATGTCATCGAAGAACAATGATCTCTCGAGATTGGCTGTCGATGCGTTAATTGCCGCGGTTGCAGAACGCCGGATCACTGCCGCTGGGTACGGCGAAGCAATGTCGCAGCTTTTGCCTACCGGTGTGATCACCGCTGTACGATGGACGCGTGGCTTGCGCGATATGTCGCGCACTTCGGCTTTACATGCGTGGTTCGTTTGGCAATCAGTTGGTATTTTGATCGAGAAAGCGCCGATCAATTCGACACAACAAATTCCCTTTTTGGAATTGCTTACTGAAATTCAGATCGAGCACGGTTTTAAAATACATGAAGCATTGAGAACCCAACTCTCGAAGATTAGCGGTAGCGGAAAAGCCGCGAAGCTAGCAAAGACAATGCTTTCGGGTAAATCGAGTTTGAATGGGAGCGCTGAAACTTTAGCTTCTCTACAATGCTTGCAAGCAAGAGTTGAGCGATGTGAGCGATGGCAAATCAGAAGCAGTATTAAAGTAGAACAAATTGTGTAAGTGTCTGAGAAATGTTTAAAAAGTTTCCATTATTTGTCATTCTTGGCTGCAATTAGCTTGACTGTCGTGCTGCTTGCCATAGAATAAGGCCTTGCAGTTGGTGGGCATCTGCTGGTTTCCCGGAATCTTTGGAATCATTCCATTTGAGAGAATCTGGATATGCCAGCCGACTTCGTGCAGGCTCCCGAGCCTTTTTCGTTAGGCGAGAAACAACTTCGCCAAATATTTGACGCCGCTCCAAGCGGCATGATCATGGTGAATCAGGACGGTCAGATTGTCCTGGTCAATACACAAATTGAGAAATTGTTCGGTTACGAACGAACAGAGCTTATTGGTAAGTCTATCGAAATCCTCGTGCCGCATGCATCGCGCAGCAAACATCCGGACTATCGCAATAGCTTTTTCGAGGATCCTCATACGCGTGCTATGGGTGTTGGACGCGATCTATATGGACTTCGCAAAGACGGAACTGAAGTTCCAGTTGAGATTGGACTCAATCCAATGATCACGGACGGTACTCATTTCGTTTTAGCTTCCGTTGTCGATATTACGGAAAGAAAGCGTGCCGAAGAGCGGCTGCGCATCACTATTGAAGCAGCTCCAAGTGGAATGCTCATGGTTGATCATCAAGGCAAAATCGTCCTTGTAAATTCCCAGGTGGAGCGTTTATTCGGCTATTCAAGGCAAGAGTTGCTCGGACAGCTCATTGAAATTTTGGTTCCTGCCGGTGTGCGTCCAAAGCATCCCGAGCTTAGGACAGGGTTTTTTAAGGATCCTCACGCAAGAGCAATGGGAGTCGGTCGAGACCTTTACGGTGTTCGGAAGGATGGCTCCGAAGTGCCTGTTGAAATTGGCTTGAATCCATTGATGGCACAAGGAGAACGCTTTGTTCTTGCGTCAATTGTTGATATTACTGAACGGAAAAAAGCAGAGGAACTGTTGCAAGAGAAGCTGCTTGAATTGGAAAGGTCAAACGAAGATCTTCAGCAGTTTGCATATGTTTGTTCGCATGATTTGCAAGAACCATTGAGAGTAATTTCTAACTACACGCAGCTTCTGGCAAAGCGCTACATGGGCAAGACGCTCGATGAAGACGCTCATGAATTCATTGACTTCACTTTAGATGCCACTAAGAGAATGCATCAATTGATAAATGACTTGCTCTTGTATAGTCGCGTCGAGACCAAGGGAAGGGGCTTTGTCACCGTCGACATGAATGAAATAGTGGAAATGGCGCTTTCGAATCTGAGCGTTGCAATACAAGAATGCGACGCAAAAATTGAATTCAACAATTTGCCGTCAGTCAGAGGCGATAGTTCTCAGCTTATACAGCTTTTTCAAAATTTGGTCGGGAATGCATTGAAGTTTCGTTCTGATAAGCCTCCTGTAGTCCGTATAACCTCATCTCCTCAGGGCGATATGCACAGATTTACAGTCTCTGATAATGGAATTGGATTTGACATGAAATATTCAGATCGGATCTTTATCATTTTTCAGCGCCTTCATGTGAGAGAAACATACGAAGGAAGCGGCATAGGATTGGCCGTTTGCAAAAAGATTGTGGAAAGACACAACGGACGTTTGTCGGCCGAATCGACGGTCGGCAATGGTGCGTCTTTTCATTTCACATTGCCCAAGACTGATTCCATGAAGGGGGAGTGAAGTGGCGCAAAGACTATTGCTCTTGCTTGTGGAAGACAGCCGTGCAGATGCACGGTTGATCATGGAGGTGTTCAAAGAAGAAAAAGTTGACGTTGATATTGAAGTCGTTCGAGATGGCGAGCAGGCAATGGATTTTCTTTATAAAAGAGGCTCGTTTTCGAATGTTGCTACTCCAAACTTGATTTTGCTCGATCTGAATTTGCCGAAAAAGGATGGTCGTGAAGTGCTTGAAGAGGTGAAGAAAAACACGGAGCTCAGCAGCATTCCAATCATCATTCTGACGACGTCGCAGTCTGAAGAAGACGTCATAAAAAGCTATAAACTCCATGCAAGTTGCTATGTTACGAAGCCAATCGATCTCGAGCATTTTGTAAAAGTGATTCGGTCTCTAGATGAGTTTTGGTTTTCCGCTGTTAAGTTCCCACCTGAGCCGAGGCTATGTTGAATAAAACTTCTGTATTGCTTGTTGAAGACTCCAGACCCGATGCTAAGTTTGTTCGGACGCTTTTGCGACCGCAGGCATATGACCTTGCGCACGTAGCCAGCTTGGCTGATGCTGCTTGCGAATTGGAGACAAAGAAATTTGATGTGATAGTTCTGGACTTATCATTGCCGGATGCGAAAGGCTTAGAATCGCTGGAGTCGATGAAAGGAAGAAACTTAGAAATTCCGATAATAGTTCTTACTGGTTTAAACGATGATGATACTGCGCTTCTGTGCGTCAAGTTGGGAGCTCAAGACTACATACAGAAGAGTGAAGTAAATGCTTCCTTCCTTGAGCGCAGTATTCGATACGCGATAGAGAGACACGAATCCGAACAGAATATGAGAAGGCTGGCGATTTTGGAACAGCGTGAGGAATTCATGGCGACCTTGACGCACGATCTGAAAAATCCGCTGATTGGAACAAATAGAGTGCTGGAACTCTTGGCTGAGCAGGCGATGGGCACGATTACTGATGACCATGCTGAATTGCTGCTGCAGATCCGAGACAGTAATAAAATATTGCTACTGATGATTCAGAATGTGCTCGACGTTTATAGATTTGAAAAAGATGTCGATGCTGTAGTCCTAGATAACATGTATTTGAGCGACGTTGCTCGATCATGCCTGCGGGAAATTGAGCCAATCGCAGAGAGCAGGAAAATCGAGATAAAGACCAACTTTGCGGATGCTCAAAGACTTGTAAATGCGGATGCTTTTGCGATCCGTCGCGTTTTCCAAAATTTGCTGGATAACGCTTTGAAGTTCACTCCTGCGGGTGGTCAGATAGCTCTGAACATCGCTCCTACTAACGGGTCAGTTTGCGTTGAGATTTCTGACAACGGTCCGGGAATGTCCAATGAAGAATTAGCCAGAATATTCAATCGATTCGCACAAGGAAGAGCCGGGCGGAAGTATTCTCCTGGTACCGGCTTAGGTCTATTTCTCTGCAAGCAGATTGTCGATGCGCACAACGGCAAAATCGAGTGTCAGAGCAAAGAAGGCGAAGGCACGAGATTTAGAATAATCATTCCTGCCGCGTGAATCTCACAGTTCACTACCGTTAAGTGAAAGGGCGTTCGATTTAGTTTGCACCAGTGTCGGTTAGCTTGCTGATTTCTGTGCTGTTTCTTCGTACTGCCGTTTGAAATTGTCCATCAAGATGGGAAGTTTTTGTTCGAACGCATTTTTGATTGGATATTGGAAGATAAAGGCAATGAAGCCTTTTGCGGTAATGGTGAAACGCATGGTAATCTCGCCGGGTGTTTTTTCCGAAAGCTCATGGTAGAAAATGAACTTCGACCCCATCACGGAAATTTCGTCACTGTAATTTTCTAGCGGGTTGAAATCCGTCACGGTTAAAACATAATGATGCCCGTCGCGCGATTTCAGGTTGCCGGCGCTTCCTACTTTCAGCGGTCCATCAAACTGCACGCTATCCACGAAGATATCCCACTCATGCATTCGACTCAAGTCGACAAGCTTGTCCCAGGCGCTTTGCAAATCACCTTTGAATGTGACGCTATGTTCGACAACTACCATCTTATGTTTCCCTTTCAGTTTAATACCAGTACGGCGTTTGTTTCGTCCAAGTGTTTCCTTTGTACTTCGTATGGAGCACGCTGAACATTTGCTTGGATAATTTCGTTGTTGCGTCATCGGTCGAACCGTAGCGCGTGCATTTCACCGCATAATGTAAGGCTTCGGGCACGCGCGGGTCAGCAGGGTGCTTTTCGGCATATGCAAGTACAATCTTTGCGAAGTAGTTTGGCGCAGTTTCAACCTTCGCTAGCTTTGCGACTTGCTGAGCCGCTTGAGTCTTCTGCGCCGGTGTGACAAATGAGGGATCGAACATCACGATGACGGAATCATCATCAGAATCTCGTGTCGGCTGGGATGTTGGGCTGCTTCCCCACCACCAGCCGCTCGCGTCACCATAGTCGTCTTCAGTCAATTGTTCAGCGGTTACGTTCGGTTGTGCGGAGGAAAAGTGAAGCATCAGCAATGCTGCTGCAAACTTTCGGTCTTCAGGTGTCGTCGCTGCCAGATAAGTAGCGAAGTATTTTGATTTGGCTTTATTCAGCGGTTGTGCCACCACTGCAAGGTTTTTAGCTTCTGTTTCTTCTCCAATGAGAATCGCTCGCACCCATGATGTCCATGCGACGTTGTTGCGTAAGTCTGCCGGTACCAATTTGTTGGTCGCAACCTGGCGCAAAACTGTCAGTGGAAATTTGTTGTTGATAACCATACCGGCAAGTGGCGTGAATTCTGGCGGTGTCTTTCCTTTTCCTTCCATATCCGCTTCGTCGTCTGGTACTTGTGCTACGCCGCCATCGCTGCAAATTGCCAGAGGCTTTTGAATTCCAAAGCGCAAGAACTCGTCCAGGTTATTCGAAGACGGCAGTCTTAGAGTTTTGAGTGTGTTCAGGGAACCGGCGGGAAGGTCCGCAGGCGGTGCAGAAAGAACTTTGTCGAGCGCAGCCTTTACCGCTGCTTTCTTGTTTTGCCCATCTTCGAGTCGATTGATGTGATAGAAGAGAGTCCATTTTGCATAGTTCGATTTATCGGCACGCGCTGCTGCGATTAATGCATTTGTATTCTGGTCGTCCCAATCTACTCCAGCGATTGCAGCTAAGAGCCACAAGGAGGAATGTGTTTGCTTCCAACGATCGATTGCGTGCTTTGTACTTGCTTCATCGGTCGCCTGGAAGGTCAGGATCCAGTCAATCATCTCGTTTTTCTTCAGGACCGCAGGAACGTCCGTATACTTAACTTCAGTTGCTGAATTGTCCGGATCGATATAATTGTCGAGAGTTTTTGTAATTTCTTCTACCGTGGACTGATCAAACTTATCGCTGGATAGTTTGTTCAAATGCGCCTCAGGAGCTACCCTCACTGCAACGAAATTTGCGAGCGAAACTAGATCGTCTTTGAGAGTTGCATACGACGGGTTTGCAAGCAGATGCTGAATTTTTTCACCAGCCTGTTCGAGCAACTTAGCATTCATTTGCTTGGCAAGCGTCGCCTGGCGGATCATTGAACGAACAGCAAGATATCCTGCTGTTTCTTTCCATCGTGAGCCGCCGTCCGCTGCGATGGCTTCAAAGTCCTTGATTGCAGCATCAAAGTTTTGCGCATAGAAATGCGCTGCAGCAATTTGATAAGCGCGTTCTCGTTTCAAATTCGGGTCTGCGTTTTCCGGAAGTGCGGCCGGTATTGCGGTGGCTGGAATCTTTTCAGAGTAATTTGGCGATCCGCAATTGGAAAAGACCTCGTCCTGCGCCTTAACCCAGTCTTTCACTTGGTCTGAGCCAAT
>PNLN01000190.1 GCA_013823055.1 Cyanobacteria bacterium DS2.3.42 | reverse complement strand
CTTAGAACCAATTGCGGAAAACTCCTCGTCCTCTCAGCCTGCCAAACAGGCGTCAATAAAGTCACAGCCGGCGGCGAAATCCTCGGTCTGGCCCGCGCTCTCATGTACGCAGGCATGCCAAATCTCGTCCTCAGCCTCTGGGAAGTCGCCGATCGCTCGACCGCCACGCTGATGAAAGAATTTCACGCAGCTTGGCAGGGTGGAAAAATGCCTATATACGAAGCATTGCGACAAGCACAAATTCAAGCGTTGCAGAACGGGCACCCGATACATGCATGGGCGCCATTCATCCACATGGGCATAGATTAGGATTAACTCTCAATCGGGAACACTTTCTAGCTTATTGATATCATTAGGCCTGTTGGGTCGCGGCCTCAGAGGTTGAATGATGTCATTGAAAGTTATTGCGCAAGGTTCCGCAATTTGTTGTCTGGCTCTTTTGGCATCGTATTCGGTGCAAGCACAGACGCAATTGGATCAGCCGGCGTCGTCTTCAACCAGAGCGGAAACGAAAGGCAAAATGGCTCCGGCACTACAAAATTTGGAGCAACGGAAGCGACGACTCGCTCAAGCGCAGGCCGGTGCAACAGGCGCCGCAAGCGATCCAATGACAATCTACAGACAGGCGGGCGTCACCCAAGAGCAGGAGATGCGCATTCGTCAGTTAGCGAAAGAGTTTGAAGATCAAGCGCGCGTCAAAGCGAAGCGCATGATGGGCTTGATTCAAGAGATGCACCAGCTCTCACTCGAATTAGATCCTGACGAAAAAGCTGTTTTGGCAAAACAAGACGAAATCAATTCTGTCACTGCCGAGATGGCAAATGACAGGATCAAACTTTTGCTCTCTATTCGCAAACAATTGACCGAAGCGCAAAAACAAAAACTCGTCGGCATGATGAAAGAAGGCAGCTCCGCTCCAGCAGCGCAGTAGTGGCTAAATTCGGTTATTAATGTAATCGGCAACGAATACGATTATCCTATGGCAGACGAAACCGGCAAAGACCACAAAGAGGGCAAGAAGGCCCATCTAAAGGTGCTGGTCGCAAAGGATCACGTCGCCAAAGCGTGGATCGTCACGGCCGAGTCGAAAACCATTACAGAACCTGAATAGCAGTTTGGAAATCGCGCAAAGGATAGGAATATGCCAACCACCACAAAATCAGCCGACATCAAGCTCATACGCGAATACAATGCGCCACTGGCAGCGGTCTGGGATGCATGGACCGATCCGGAACAAGTGGGTCTATGGTGGGGTCCACGCGGGTTCACTATTACAACGCACAGCAGAGATTTGCGAAGCGGTGGCACCTGGAAGTACACGATGCACGGTCCCGATGGTGTGGACTACGAAAATTACACTAAATATATTGACGTTGAGAAGCACAAGACACTGGTCTACGATCATGGTGCCACTGCAACTACAAATGCACTTTTCAAAGTGACCGCACTGTTTTCCGAAGCAAATGGAAAAACAAAAATCGACATGACGATGACTTTCGGTACACCAGAACAAGCTGAAACGTCCGGAAAATTCATCAGAAAAGCCGGTGGTGATGCAACATGGGATCGGCTGGCAGAATATCTGGAAAAGAAAGTAAACGGCAAAGAGAAATTCATCATCAATCGCTCGTTCGATACTCCAATCGATAACATGTACAAAATGTGGAGCGAAAAAGAGCACGTCGCAAATTGGGCGGCACCAACCGGCTTCACTATGAAGTACATCCACAGCGACTTGAAGGAAGGCGGAAAGTCCTTTTACTCTATGTCCGACGGCAAGGACGTCACCATGTACGGCCGCTGCGACTACAAAGAATTCCATAAACCAGATCGCATTGTATACACCCAACAATTCTGCGATGAAAAGGAAAACGTGACGCGGCACCCGATGGCTGCAACTTGGCCCGAGACAATGCTGACCGTCGTGCAACTAACAGAAGAAGGCAAAGATAGAACCCGTGTCACACTGACTTGGGAGCCATCCGGCACCTGCTCAAAAGAAGAAATAGAAACCTTCATCAATGCCAGAGACGGCATGACTCAGGGCTGGACAGGCTCATTCGACAAGCTCGAAGAGTACCTCGAGAAACATTAAATTGTAGGGGCGACGCCATGCGTCGCCCGTTTATTTCGCTGTCAACTGCCGTCGACGCGTGGCGCCAGCCTACCTTTCGGGACTGTCCCACGAATGTCCAAAGTGTTGTTTAAGGTGTGATTACCCAATCCACCCACCCTTCCGAGGACATTCCACATGCATACCTTGATTGAACACACGTCCACTCAACTTTTAGAGATGACTACAGTTCAGGTTGCCGAATTCACGCCATCGGGCGAAGTGCAAAACTAACCAGAGGAAAACACCTCAGTTAGGAGTTTTTACTTGAAGTCAAAAACCAATAGCACCAATAGATTCGATAACTAAAACCACGGCAATACAGATCAAACAAATTGCTCGCGTCGACGAAAGTCCCTGGCTACACTTCATCCGCACCGGGGCGCATGGCCATGAAGTGGACTGTGGCAAAACTTTTGCTGATGTCGACTTTTGAAACTGTTCCGACTGGAATTGAAATCCGCCAGAAATTATCCAGCGGCATTCCGAGCGCATGAACAATGACACTACGGACGATGCCTGCATGGGTTACCAGAGCAATGCGTTTGCCATCATATTGTTCGACAATTTCCGCGATGCGTATTTTTGTGCGTTCGTACATGTCTTCAATCGACTCACCGCCGGGTGGGCGCATGCGAATCGGATCAGCTGTCCATGCCTTATACTCATCGGGCGAATTCTTTTTCAGATCGAGATAAGTGCGCCCTTCCCAATCACCAACGTGCCATTCATTGAGACCTTCCGCACGTAAAATCGGAAGATTTGTCTGTCCGGATATGGATTCGGCGGTGGCGATAACACGTTTTGCCGTACTGGATAAAACCACGTCAGGCGGGCGCGACATCAGCCATTCAGCAAGCGCCTTCGATTGTTTCAAACCCTCATCAGTCAACTCAGCCTCGGGGTCCGAGTAAAGCCGACCTTCCTCGGTCGCACGCGTGTGACCGTGGCGAATCAGTAAAAGAGAAGTAATGCTCTCCTCTGGATGGAGAACTTCCTTCTTCTCCACAGTGGCTTTCGGAACAGTGTTTCCTGCACCGGCAATTTCGGATTTTGCTTTGTCAGCCATTGGTTTCACTTTACGATCCGATCTTCTTGCATCGGGCGATGCATGGCATCACCCCTACAATTTCATTTCGTGCCGGTCGACGCAAGACATAGACCTACACTTTTGGAGCCGGGCAACGCATAGCGTCGCCCCACCGGTTATTTGGAGGATGCCTCCGTCAAATAATCTACATCAAGTTCGTTGGTCAGTCCGTAAACACTACGAACCGCCATCAAGGACGATATCTGCGCGCTGGTCAGCGGTTTCGGACCGCCCAAAAGGTGCGCAACCATGAGTGTCTGCGCTTGATGCTCGACAGTTTCGAGCTTGTAAAACGCGTCCCAGATATCCTTTCCGAGGCACAGAGCGCCATGGTGATCGAGCATCAGGGCGTCACACTTCTTCACAAAAGGCTCGATGCTTTCGACCACTTCGTCTGTACTAGGTGTCGCATACGGTGCCACAGGAATGCCACCAAGAGTACACACGACCTCCGGCAAGGCAGGAGTAGAGAGGCTTACGCCAGCGACAGTAAATCCAACAGCTATGGTCGGATGAGCATGCACCACAGCATCAATATCCTTCCGCAAACGATAAGCGGCTAGATGCATCTTCAACTCGGTAGAAGGTAAAGCGGAGTGGGGGTCGAGCGGATTTCCCTGCAAATCGGTCAAAACCAGCTCACTTTCATTTATCCGCCCCTTACAGACCCCCCTGGGAGTGGTCAAAATCCGGTTATCAGCCAATCGAATACTAAAATTTCCCTCAGTGCCGCTGATGTATCCGCGCTGGTAGCAAAGTCTGGAGACCTCGGCTAGTGCCTGCCTTGCGGTCAATTCTTCTACCGATTTACTCACTTTCCGCCACCCCTCAACCTGACAACAATCTGAACAAAAGTTTATGGCAGGCTATTATATCGAGTAGACTACTACTCTCAACCTATTAGATAGCTGGTCAGCCACAAACTTGCACGTGCAAGTGTCCGGAATCCCGTGGAACCAGTCAGGTCATCCAAATGCGTTGTCCCGAATGTGATGTAAGAAATTCAGTAGCTGCTCGCAAATGCGCCGAGTGCGGCAAGGCATTGCCTCGCAAGCGCACGTCGATGCCGTTTATCTTCGGTGGGATTGCCGTAATTGGTTTGGCGGGCGCCGGGCTGATGGGTATTGGTGCTGCGATTACCGTCAAGAAAGATCCGCAAAGCGATCTTGCGGCAGTGGCAAAACGAGTTGCAGGCGGACCAAAGAATCCAGCAGAAGCGGAAAAAATGAAATCCGACCTGGATAAGGCCATCAAAGAATATCTGCGCAAAGCCGGCACAATGAGCACCCCGGACCTAGTAGCTGCTTTGCAAACGGCGCTGCCGACTCAAACCTATGAAGTGCACATCGTTGAATTGCCGCGCGGATTGAAGATAGTCGAAATCGACACGATGCTTCAAGCGTCCAATTACCTTGTGATGAAAAACGAAACCGACACTAAAGTCGTAAACATTCCGGGTCTGGAGGTTTGTGACGGCGCACAGGTGATCAACGATACTGCTGGTCCGGTGCTCATTGCAGTCGGACATACTGCAGGTCAAGGGCCCCGCCACCCGCTCGTCAAAGTTTATGCGCTGATGCCCGATGCGATCCGCGACCAGTCAGACAAATCAGTGCCGCTGATCAAAGGTGAGGGAAATGCAGCCTTCGCGAAAAACAACAAAGACGTCAACATAGAGGTTTCGCTTTATTCGATTGGAGTAGCCGAAGGTGCATTCACCAACTTGTCCAATGTGGCTGCAACGGCCGAAGATGAGTTGCTTAAAACAACATTCGTTTGGGACCACGGAAAATTCACTGGCGAAATACCTGGTGGACGCGGACAACTTGCTGCACTGCATGCGGTGGCACGCAGTTTGAAGTTTGGAGAAGTCGCACCAGAATATAAAACTTACCTTTCCTCAAACGCTCAAGAGCAATTCAAAAATCTCAAATCTGCGCAACCGTCCGCATTCACACTTTCAAAGATTAAGTCAACGACCAAAAGAAGGCGTCAGACCGCCAATCGCTACGGTCTCTTCTCGCCCGCGGCATCGTATGTTGTCGAACTCGCCCCCGCAGACCGGAGGAGTGCCGGGGCATGGGTCGCTAATTCAGTGACTAGAACTGCAGGAGATGTAATTGAAAACGCGCAAATGCCGGGACAGCCAAAAGCAATGCCGAGTGCGATGGTGCCCTCAGTTGCGCCTCAGAATGTGCCCTCAGAAACAAATTCTGTAACAAGTACAAGCACCGGCACAACATCAACAAATTTGAGCAAGACACCTGCACCAATTGTTGAGCGGCGCGGTGAAAAACAAATACCTGTAAAAGTCGAAGAACATTTGACTCCAATCAAAAATGAGCCCGCAAAGGTTGTGGAAGCGCCAAAGGTAATAACAACAAAGGTTGAGACACAGAAGGTTGTTGAGAAGACAAGGAAAGAACCGGCGACGCAAATTGCCGATGTTCCCAGAACACCACCTAAATCTCAATCAGGGATGGCTGTTTCGCGCGACCCTTCAATAAAAGATGCGCCTGCTGTTACACCAACTCCCGGCTTTATCAAAACCTCCGGGGACTCGACTGTTCAGCTTCGTCGCGGACCAAGTGGCGTTTACAGAACTGTTACGAGGTTATCGAGAGGCGACCAGGTCGAAATCATCGGCAGGCGGGACGGCTGGTACAAAGTGCGCTCAAATGGGCGCGAAGGCTTCGTCCCAGAGAGCATCATCAGCTCTTCGAAACCTACCGGAGAAGCTGCCCGCGAAACATCACCTCCGCGCCAAGAGGCTGCCACTCCGCGCCAGTCCAGCTCCAATTCCTCGGCAGAGCGCCGAGCAGAACGCCGGCGTGAACGTGAAGAAAGACGTCAGTCAAGCGGTAACCGTTGGAACAATAACCGCTGGCCCGGGAAAACCCAGGAACCAGCAGCGCCTGTGCGCTCTACGCCGCATGCCGAAGAGCCACCGGCATTCGTACCTTAATGGCACGTAGGGAGCCTTAACAGCCCCATGTTGAGCCTTGTAGGGCCTTAACAACGCCTTCGTGATATATTTGATGGCCGGGACGTGGCGCAGCTTGGTAGCGCGGTTGCTTTGGGAGCAATAGGTCGCAGGTTCAAATCCTGTCGTCCCGAGGTTTTTCAGGATCGGACTTTTCTGTGTACCCACTATGTACCCACTTTGGGGCAAGTGAGTACCGTCGCAAAGTGATCCACAAACATCATGGATGATCAAACTCTACTCAGTAAATTTGTTGAGTCTTTCAGCACGGACGGCGCCGCGGAAACACTTGGAGGCAACTTAGCTGTGCGTCAAATCGACCTGCACTCTTAAGTCGCTCCACGTCGAGCACGCAAATTTTCGATAAAAGTGAATAATGTTCGCTGCAAATTTGCATGCAGATTCTGGAATGGAATCTGAGTGATTTCAGCAGCTTTGAAAATCAACGATGAAACCAACATTCGTCACTGCACAAGAAGTGTCTGATATTTAGCTTCCAGCCGATCCGCTTCTCTGAGAATCATTTGCCGACTCACTGTATTAGCAGGACTCTTGAGAAACTCTGTCCATTCATCACGAAATGCATCCAATTGCGTTGAGTTGAACTTGTCGGATTCGATAGCCTTCAAATTTTTGAGACTGTGCAATTCATTTTGCTCAACTGCAGAAGGAAAGCATTGTGCTGCACTCAAGGGAATAAAGTGCATCACAGCAATTTCCCTTGTAACTTCTGGATGCTTCTCACGGTATAGTGCTTCGCAAGAAAAGTTGTTACAAAGACCCTCTCCGCTTTTTATTCGGCCGAGGACATTATTTTTCGGGCTTAGGCTTGGTCTTCCTGCAATCATCGGTTCGTGAAGTGGTTTCACATTTTTTCCCGCCGCTGATGCGTAGTTATGAATTCCACTCCTTTGTAGCTGAGACGCCACTTTCCTGGTGAAGTTGCACCATCGGTATAAGCAAAACGAGATGCCTCCCAAATTACCTGTTCAATGTAAAAAACATCCGCTGGTGTGCAGTTTGCTGTCCACAGCTTGTACCAGTTTTTCCAATTCCTAGTTTCTATCTCAAGCCGAAGCTGTGCTTTTGCTTTTTCTGAGAGGTTCTTTGGCTCAAAATAACTGTGAATCCAGTATGCAAAATAAAGAGGTGGTCTGCTTCCTCCTCTATGATGCGACCTGCTTCCTCCTCCGCAATGATGCGACCTGAAGACCGATAAAGACTCACCAGCTGGGCGTTCAGCTGGCCAATCGGCGGAAAATGTCCTCTTGCTTTTGTTGATTTCTGAGGCGGTTTGAACTTCTGGTGTCGCAAGAGAACTGCCGCCGGTACTAAACACTAAGAATAAAGGTACCGCAAGCGGTATTGTAAATCTGGAGAAATTCATCGCGAACACTAGGTGCATGTTGATGTGATCTAACTTCAGTATAGTTGATACATTTACGAAGAGCGATACCTCTTTCAAGCAGTGTTTTGAAAGTGTTCATTGCCAACTTGGGTTATGGAAAACGACACAGACAGCCTGTTGGTGCTGACACCCATACGTGGAATGGGAAAACACATAAATACCAACTTCGCAAAGACGTGCTGTGAAATCGAAGATTTCAATCGCTCTGACAAATGTGTGCACCAAATCAGTCAACGCGTGTCAGATATTCTCTAATCCTCGTATCGACGCGACTTATGTCCGTAGTTCTTACATAAAACGTATACGTAGCAGTTACACCGGTCTCCAATGTAGCTTGTATGTTGCTGTTGCTGTTGCTGTTGCTGTTGCTGTTGCTGTTGCTGTTGCTGTTGCTGTTGCTGCAATTTTGCATCTAGATCTCGGAATCAAATCAGATCGATTTCGGCAATTTAGAAAGTCATCGCTAAAACAAGCATTCATTAGCAGGTAACTTCCAAGGTCAATTGTCTTCAATGCGCCATATCAAAAGATAATCTGGTGCGGGAAAAGGCACTAAATAATTCGCTCAAAAGGAAGGGGGAATTTTGTTAAACAGCAGCCAGACTGCATTTAGCTGCTGTCTTCGCAAACGAATTGCAGATTTTGCCAACTGTGCACTGATCCGGGCGAAGTGAATTGCTCATCTTCAAAAAACGAATTGCACAAAAGCTATGCAGCACAGCTCATTCCGGCAAAACGAATTACCTTCGTTATCTGCCTCACATTCCAATGGGCATTCAAAAAACGGCAATTTTGGGGTATCGGCTCTAGCTGACGTGCTTACTCTGCTTCATTGTGCGAAGTGTGAGCAACGGAGGGGCGACATGATCAGGCGCTATGTAGCTATGTCAAAGCGAATGAATTGTCATGCAAATCACCCATCTACACGGCGTTTTACGAGCAGCAAATTAACTTAAAGATGGAACCATAGGCGGTGCGTAAGAATTTCGCTTTGTGGGGGCAGCGAGGTGCCTGAGAAACATAAATAAGTCGCCCCCGCACGGTCTGCCTCTCTGCCGGAATACCGCCGAACCTGGGGCCCCGGCGTCAAGACTTCCGAAGGAACCCTTTAGGGCTTGGTCTTTACGCTGGGGTTTCGGTGGTAGGCTTTTCGCCGGGCAGAATAGAAGGGGGCTACCTCGGTGGATTTGCAGCGAGAATTTGCAAGAGCAAGTACAATTGAGAATGGCGAGGTGGTATGAAATAGCTTCTGGTTCCGTTCCTGATTGTTCGGGAGGAATCGGTTAAGGCATTCCCGAATGGCATTCAGGGTAGTGACTTGCATTGGATAAGTAGCATCAGCTGGGAAAGGTAGAGTCAAATGTTAGGACAAGACATAGAAGTATTTGAGTGTGCAGTTTGTAAGGTAAAGACACAGCACACATTGCAAAACAAAGCGGCAAGGGTTTCATTTAATAAGCCATTTTCAGTGAAGAGAAAAGGCGGCTCTATCTCACTTCAGGAGTTTTCTCAGGGGAAGATCATTTTTGATGCGATACAGAAGGAGAAGCCCCGTGCAAATAGATTGCTATTCAATGAAAAAAATGAAACCACTGCATTAGAGATCGAGTTTGAACATCTCCTCTATCGTTGTGTTGTCTGTGAGGAGGACACTTACTTCCTCGTTCGGAACGCGCAAAAAGTGCGCACCGCGTTTATTCCAGATCTCGCGCCAATATTTGAGAATGTCAGAAACCAGGTGATCTTTAGGTATCCGCTCGTCAGAGCAGAAGTTCATGACTCTGTGCCTGAATCTGTAAGAAACTATTTGATCGAAACCGAAGATTGTTTTGCCATTGGGGCTTGCAATGCAACTGCAACAATTGCCAGATTAGTCATTGATGAAATAGCACGACTATTCCAGGCGTCTGGTCATGACCTTTTCTCAAGACTTGATCAACTTAAGAATGCAAACATACTGAGCGCGGAGATTGTGCAACTTGCTCATGATATAAGGCAAGCAGGTCGCAATGCAGCACATGCTGAATGGCAAGACATAACCACGGAGCAGGCTGAGCAAGTCATTTACACGTTGCGAGAAATCATCAGGGAACTCTACATAACCCCAGCGGAGCGTCAAAAGAGGAGACCAAAGGTCGGACCCAAAAAGCCATAAACTTAGCTGTTCTTCAGCAACGAAATCGCGACCATTCAAGTACTTTCGCCACCTAGTTGATATACGGAGTTTGACAGTTAGCTTTCCGCTGGGCTGATAGAAGGGTGCTACTTTAGAGACAAACTGCATGCATCAGGTCGATACGGGAAAACCCTATTCTAAAACAGATGATCCGATGTCATACTGAAATTGTCTCGAGTAGGAGTGCAGACCAGCTAAAGGGCACGCGGAGATGAATCAGATTCGATACTACTTTATCAGCGGAAAAATAGGAGTGAGTTCCAGGTTTGTCGCAAGAGCAAGCTTGCGTAGCAGTGTCTTAGTAGTTGCCCTTTTCGCAGTGAGCGTTTCTGGAGCAGCGGCTCAAACTGCTATTTTCGCTTCGAGAACAGATACTCCTGGGTCAACTCCAAGAGGAAATGTTTGCACGAAGCGATTTTCAGACGAAGTTTTAACCAAAGAGAACCTCTCTTACAGACAGTACCAAGATGACCTGTTGAATTCAAATCATGAGGTGCCTACCGCGTTCGACGTAAGGGTCGATGAATTCAGTATTGGACACATCTACCCTAGCTGCATAATTTCATTTGAGTATCCGCGTAAAAGTCCGCCAACTTCAGAACCCGAAGGTCGATTCAATAGATGGAATGACATCATGACTTTCTTGAAAGCTGGAATTGGTTGGACACGCCTTAATCTTGAAGAGGCCGAATACCTGTGGGGAAAGCCCCGAATGTATAAAGATGAAAAAGGCGAATTCTACACTTTCGATGCTCAAAGCAAGCACGGCGATGAACCAAACATTTATCATCTCGATTTCAGGCTCGATGGTGAGAGAAAGGTGACAGCCTACAGGATTAGAGGTATCGGTATTGTTCATCCGCAATGGATTGACGAAAACGAATTAGTTATCTTGCGAAAAAGGACAATCAGTCGACACGAACAAAGAAGGAAGGCAGCAGCACAAGGTAAGTCGCTTGAA
Organism: Cyanobacteria bacterium DS2.3.42; assembly: GCA_013823055.1. Taxonomy (GTDB): domain Bacteria; phylum Cyanobacteriota; class Vampirovibrionia; order Obscuribacterales; family Obscuribacteraceae; genus QKMZ01. The sequence goes on along the minus strand of PNLN01000190.1, from coordinate 26 downwards.
TTTGATGAGCATGACGTGGGTAAGTA
>PNLN01000121.1 GCA_013823055.1 Cyanobacteria bacterium DS2.3.42 | reverse complement strand
CGAGACGAAAGAGCCTTTCCCTGCCGAAGTGAGAGTGTCTCAGCTTGTCGCTCAGGAAGCGATGAAGAATGGATTGCTGGTTTATCCGGGTTCTGGTTTCATTGATGGAATCAACGGAGACCACATCATGATCGCGCCACCATTCACGGTGACGGATGATGAAATGTCCGAGATGTTCGAGCTGCTTGAGCGGTCACTGAATTCAGTGGCAACACTCGTTGGTTCAAAGTCCGCGCGTTAAGGTGGCGGTTGAAATTTGGTGACGCCTGGAACCGGATGACGCATGGAACCGGATGACGCATGGAACCGGATGACGCATGGAACCGGGCGACGCATGGCGTCGCCCCTACAAAAGGCGCATGCAATGCGCCACTACGAAACTTCAGCAAATTAGCTGCGTCTGGTTTTTGTTTCTTTCTCAGCTAGCTTGGCTGCCTTGTCGCGCAGTTTTGCAATGTTCTGGCGCATTCTTTCCGCGTCCTTGCTCGGCTGATTGGGATTGAGAGTCATGTAATTTTGGTATTGCATTGCAGACTCCGAGAGCATGCTAGATGTTGCTTTTTGCATTTTCTCCAGCGAGCGGGCCAATCCCAATCTTGCGTCCGCCAATGTTGGGTTGGTGCTTACGGCGTGACGATATCTGTCGATGGCACCATCAAGTTGGTTTTTCTTGAAGAGTTCGTCCGCAACTCGTACATCCTCTATAGATGCCTTGCGAAGACGAGCTACTTCATCCAATCCTCTTTGCGCTCTTTCAGGCGCACCGGAAAGAGAAAGCGCTTTCTTGTAAGCGGCTTCCGCATTGTCGAGGTCCTTATTGAGCATCGCCACATCTGCTACAGCGAATGCTTGTTTGGGATCGTTCACGCTGCCAACTACTGTCTGCATCATTGCAGTCGCCTTTTGGAATTCACCTTGCGCCATGAGAGCTTCAGCATATGCGAGTTTTTCGCCATTATTCTGCGGCTCTCCCATTTTGCTCAAATCAGGCTTTGCGCCTGCAAGCGACATCAACTTCGCTTGAGCAAGACGCAATTCCATATCGTCCGGACTGAGCTTAATTGCTTCGTCGAGACTCTTCAACGCAGCTTCGTAGTCGTTAGATGCAAGCAGTGCACCAACAGCCGCTTTCTGCGCCTTCAAGTAAAGACCTTGACTCAAGCCTTTAACAGCTTGAGGATTGTTGGGGCTCATTTGCAAAATGGTGCGGAACCCTTTGATTGCGTCATCAGCCTTTTCGAGTTTCAAACAAATTTCTGCAATGCGCTGACGCAAATCAAGGTCGTAAGGAATTTGCGACAAGCCGGATCTCAAATCTGCAAGAGCCAATTCAAGATCGCTTCTGCTTTCGCGAATGTCGGCAATTCTGAGATAGGGCTGAGCGTTTTCCGGTTTGATCAAAATGGACAATTGATATTCTTTGATCGCCGCAACTTGATTGCCTTGCTGCGCATATGCATCGCCTAGTGCCATGCGGACCGGCCAGCTATTGGGGAATTGGTAGAGCGAAGTGTTGAGCTCTTTGATCGCGTCGTCTACTTGACCTTGCTTCAGGTAAACCGCGCCCAATCCGTAGTGTGCAGTGGAGTTGCTGGAGGCGATATTGATGGCACGCTTGAAGCTTTCGGCGGCTTCGGCGAGGCTGCCTTGATCGAGTTTGATAGAACCGAGTGTGGACAGTGCCTGCGAATGCATAGGGTCAAGGCTGACTGCGGTGCGAAGCTCGGTGCTTGCATCGTCGATGCGTCCCTGCTCTTTATAGACTTGTCCGAGCGTGAAGTGCGCTTCTCCTGAAGCAGGTGCTAGAGCCGTTGCGCGTCTCGCATAATCTTCCGCCTGGCGAAGGTAGGAATCTCGGTTGTCCCGAATTGTTCCGGACGATGATTGCAGGCGGTTCAAGATGACATTCGCCTTTCCTGCAAACGCGAGCGCATTGTTGGGATCGGACTTGAGGACGCGGTCAAGCATGTCGTCGGCGGCGTCGAGCTTGAATTGTTTGGCTAGTGCGGTGCCCAAACCGACAGTCGCGGCGATATCGGCAGGATTATTGACGAGCAATTCCCGAAACATGTCTTCTGCTTCCGAATAGCGTCCCTGCGACATTAGCTGTTCAGCTGGAATTATGTCCGACTTAATTTTGCCGGTCAAAATTTGGTTGTTGGGAGGAGTGGATGCAGGCAAGGGTTGGGTAATTCCTGGCAACTGGGCGCCTGCGGTTGTCGGGTTGAAAAGAATAAGACCCGAAAGTGCGAGAAGTCCGAAAAGTCTCAAACTTCCTGCCTTCTTGATGGCGGTCATACACTGCCTCCTTGGAAATTCATCGAATTTTTGTCTTTAAACGCTCACGGGAGCGTCAGGCTCGGCGTTTGTACGCAGAGATTTAGTGGACGTTAACAGACCCGCGCTCGGGAAGCATTAGAAGAAGGGCTTTCCTAAGAATTATTAGCGGCTGGAGGGGGGGGCTGTGACCTTTCGGCCATTTTTGTTGCCACCGAGAGTCTTGAGTCCGCTGATTGCCACAATTCTTCTGTGTAATGGTGGAGTTCCGAGCTATTCGTTTCGGAGCCCTGGGGCAGAAATGTCAGCTTTACCAATTATTGGAGAGAGTGAAAATGAATAGACGCGTGTTATTTGTTGTTGCAGCGACAATAGTGGTGCTCGCTCCGACGATAGCCTCTGCAAATCCGATCGTCACACAATGAGAACTCGAATGGTGCGAGAAGTACAGAAGAGAACATTAAAAGCCAGTTCAGAGTGAATTAACTGCGGAGCAAAAATGGCAAATGACTTCGGACATGTTTCAGGCAATTACCAAAAAACAAACAAACACTCCTTTTGTTCCAGACCCTGCGGTAAGGTATGACCATCAAAGTACCGCCAAAACAGTTTTCAAACGAAACAATGTGCCTAAGCAAATGTATTTCTATCAACCTGCATCGGATGAAGAGGCCGAAAAAATAAACCGTTTTGCGGGACAGAAAAGAATCGAACGAGAAAAAGACATCGCTCATGGAGAAAAGAGCTTTCAGGAAAAGAACAACGTCGTGCAAGCAAGCAAAAAACAAAAACCAAAAAAGGAATGAATGCATCATGAAGTTAAACAGGCGACTAGTATCCGCAATTTTGTTGATATCGGTCTGTGCACCCGCAGTACAAGCCGACCTGATACTCGATCCGAAAGACGTTAAAACCTTGAAGTCTCTGACGAATGGTAAGAAAGAACAAGAACGAAATAGCGGCGTTGTAGTGCAGCCTAAAGATAAAGAATTAAACGGAACAGCACCGGAGCCAAAGAAAGACAAAGAATTGAACGGCGCAGTGCCGAAGTCTAAGAAGGACAAAGAATTAAACGGCGCAGTGCCGAAGTCTAAGAAGGACAAAGAATTAAACGGCGCAGTGCCGAAGTCTAAGATGGACAAAGAACTTAAAAAGTCAAAGTAGGAGTTTTCGAATGAACTCACCCTGGTACGATCCTGGTTTTATCGTCTTCGCATTGATCACCGGTTATACACTGGGTGTGATTCTGGAAACTCCGGTGTTAATGGCCGGACTTTCAGCTTGCCATTCGTTCAAATCAAGATTGAAAGCCGGGCTTCTCCTGACTGCGTGCACTTACCCATTTGTGATAATTGTGATGCCGCGATTGATCAATCCTGATCTGCACAACACGCTATATCTTGCTGTCACCGAAACGCTTGTTCCAATTGCAGAGTGTGCAATTTTCTGGATGATATTCCACCGCCGCTTGCAACCGAATCCAAATGGGACGGCGATGCTATCTCGTGACGTCATGACTCGTGACTTTGCAGTTATCATCGCGGCTAATCTATTCTCCTTTGGAGTAGGTGAGATCCTTTCGTTCTACATATCGAAGCTCTAGATGCTAAACGAGATCATTCACGCAACTTTGGAGAACTATCAGTACGCACTGACAGTTTTTGCCTGCTTATTCATTTTGGAAAGGATTCGTCCTGTCGAAGAAAAGCAGCCATTTGCTGGTGTTGTTTTCAATCTGTTTATTTCTGTCGTTCTTACTGTCGCCACGCAAATTACGATGAGACTTATGGTTAGCGTTTTGCCACCAATGCCATTTCATCCGCTTCTTACTGTTGCACCACCGTCAACCTGGCAGGGAAAAGTCGGTTGCGAAATTCTCGTACTCTTTCTGTATGACTATTTTGCCTACTGGTTGCACAGAGTCGAGCATAGTGTCTCCTTTCTCTGGCGAATGCATAGATTGCATCATGAAGAGGAGCATATGAATGTGACTACTACCAACAGGCACCATCCTCTTGAAGCATTGTTGCGTGTTCCATTTGTGCTGTTGCCACTGGTAACGCTCTTCGATCTTCCGTTTTCGCCTCTGGCATTTGGTGTTGCACTAGGCGTGCTTTTGCCTTCCTTCTCGCATATGAATTTGAGATTGGAATTTGGGAGTTTCACTCCATTCATGATTGGTCCGCAGCTTCATCGATTGCACCACTCTTCAGAGGAAAGACATTTCAACAAGAACTTCGCCAATATATTTCCTTTGTGGGACATTTTGTTCGGTACTTATCTAGCACCGGAAAGAGGACAATTTCCTTCGACTGGGCTTCAAGCTCTTCCAAAAAATCAAAGAATAATCCCTTCTGGCTACTTCTTCGCTGAACTGCTCGGAAGAGTGAGAAGAAAATCTGTGATATCGGAGAGTTCTGTCTTTGAAACTGGAACCGGTGGCATGCGGTAACCCATTCGCTTGTACTCACCTTTGCGATCTGGCCCAATGAGAGCACCGTTTGCTATTCTGCTTTCGATGAAATTGCGGCTTCTGAGAGCGCCTACGCCACTGAGAGTAGGACCTATCAGTCCTCCCTGATTGTTGATCGAGTGACAGGCTGCACAACCATGGTCGAGGTACAGCTTTTTTCCTCTGGCACTGCTTGCATCAGGTTTGCGCGCTTCGAAATGCGAACCTGGCGGAATGGAGTTGGAGTCGGTTGTTCCTGTTTTGTGGTTTTTCAGCTCCCAGGCAATCTTCGCCTCTGGAAGCCGTATCAGGTATTCGGCAATTGCTTTTGACTGCAAATGCGGGATACGCACGTGAGACATTATTTCAAAAGCAGTGAGATAAGCAGGCGGGTTGGATGGAGACTTTTTTTGCTTGCTCAATTTGTCTGTCAAGGACTCTGCGTCGCGATGTTGACCGATTCCGTCAAGCGGAGGTCCAATAAAACCGCCTTCACCTTCGATGATGTGGCAGCTTCTGCAATTCATCTGTTTTGCCAGCAGGCGTCCGTCGGGAGCATTGCCCTTCTTTTTCTTTTCCGGATTGGTAGATTCTTGGTCGGAGCGCTTGTCATCGTTTGCACTATTTTGAGGCGCCGCAGAAGAGCCCTGGTCGGTGCAAATGAATGCAAATGGCAATATTGCCGTTAGCATTAGAGCTTGACCACTTCGGCGGCGCCGTCGGGCGTGAAATACCTGCTTCTCGTATGAAATCACTCTACCAGTCCTCGAAACCATTAAAACGATAACTGGTATTCTCGCTCGCTTCATCATCCTTTCGGATAAATGAATGCGAGTTGTAGAAGCACTTATACGAAATTGAGCAGCTCGTCGTAGCGCGCTGCGACTGCTGTAATCAATTCCGGCGGAAGGGACTTCTTACCAGCTTCTCCGGGAACTTCCGGTTTGAGCGAGTAATTGATCATTTCCTCGTACTCGGCAGGCAAGCTACTGCCGTAATGCGCCCACAAGAATCGAATGCCGCGAGATGCAGCGACGATTCCATCTTTTGCCAGGCTGTCTCCGATGAAGAGCGCTTCCTGAGGATAGACATTGAAGTCTTTGAGAACTTGGTCCAATCCCACTGGGCACGGCTTCTCATAAGAGAACGGCAGAATATGCAGACGTGTCTGCAGGTCGGCAGTTTCCCTTCTCAGTTGCGCCACTCGCTCACGACCATGCGTAAACGAAATTGGACGGAAAGGATCGTGTTTCTCGGGCTCTACTGTCTCCAGTGAATACACGGCATCCAGTAGTCCGTCGAATATCTGTTTGTTTCTCACTCGCGCCATGTACTCTGGCGCGTCGCTCAAGGCAACAACCTTTACGCCTTTACGTTTCAGCGCTTCCAAAGTTTCGAGCACCATAGGATATGGACGCAGGTATTTGCTGCGGTTTTCATCTACGGCTTCCCAGAAAGGCTTTACAAATTCCTTGATAAACACTTCCGGCTCATCTTCGAAGTTTGCCCAGGCAAACCCGGTTTCTTCCAGGAGCCACGGATACTCGTGAGTACCCCGTCTCTCAATGACGTGTCCGATATCGCGAGCAAGCTCGTGATAGGACTTGTCGGTTCTCTGGCTGATGTCTTTTAAGAAGTCTCTGATTGCCGGTACAAAGTAATCCCAGAAGGAGGCCAAAGTTCCATCCACATCTGTAATCACTAGTTTTGTTTTTGATTTAGCACCGCCGGCAATGCCCGTAAGCTGGTGCACTTTCAATTCATGCATATATAGTTTCCTCTTCCGCGAATCCAATGCCAAAACAGGTGCACCGTTTTTAGTGCCCTCGCCGCAAAGGTCAGCTTGTCCAGCTGCACCCTGAGCATGCGCTTTACGCAGCCCTGCGCGGTTTCTCTTCTGTTTTAAAAAGTTTCCTGTACTGGTAAATGGACTCTTGATCTAGTTGGAAGCGCGCATTTTTTGCGCACCACCTGTAACCACCCTAGTTGCATACGGTTAAGATGGCAACCTTTTTTTGTTGGATGTTTACACAACTCCCGTATTTGATTGCAGTTGATCAGTTGATCAGGTGATCGCGATCAAACTCCGAGGGATGTTGATGACGATCAATTCGGAGCATTGTGCCCAGGTGAGCAAATGTTCAGAGTGGGCAAGGTGGAGAAACGTCGGGAAGGTCGGGAAGGGCGTGGTGTTCAGACCGGAGTGAGGAACCTGCCTGGAGCAGCAATGGAGCGGTCCGGCATAAAGTCCCCGGGGGGTGAAACAGACTCAGGTGGGGTTTTGGGTGGTTTAAAACGGGCGACGCATGGCGTCGCCCCTACAAAGAACTTAACGACCTATTGACAAATCCAGAAACCTTGCCGCACACTACATAAGTTGAGTCATTAGGTTCAAGATCAGTGCATCTGCAGCAACAAGCCCAACAAGTTATATCCCGACGCCGCCCAGGTCTATTCATAAGGCCCGGCGCCGATATGGCTTAGCTGTTACAGCACCATTTTCGAGTTTAGCCCCGGGTCTGCGGACCGGGGGTTTTTTGTTTTAGGGCTTGTTTGGAATCAGGAAGAGCAGATGAAGAAGGTCGCAGTTATCGGAGCCACAGGTTACACAGGTCAGGAGCTGATCAGAATTCTGGTTCAGCATCCCGAAGTGAAAGTACATTCTGCGGTTTCCTCCAGCAAGGGCGGAAAACCATTCGCTTCCGTCTATCCAAGCTTTTCGAAAACTGCCGACTTCACTTGTAGCTCTGACAGCATAGAAGCTATTAGCACTGAAGTAGATCTGATCTTCATCGCTTTGCCGCACGGGCTCGCAGCCAAAATGGTCAACCAAGATGTCTTGGACAAATGCGCGGTTGTGGATCTCGGTGCCGACTTCCGGCTGAAGAACGCGGGTGATTATGACGAGTGGTATGACTTCACTCACCCTAATCCTGCGCTTCTCGAATTTGCCGCCTACGGTCTGCCCGAGTTGAACAGAGAAAAGATCAAGTCCGCGAAGTTGATCGCCAACCCCGGTTGTTACGCCACTTGTTCTATTCTTTCTTTGGCTCCACTATTGAGTGCCGGCTTAGTCGACGAGTCCACTGTGATCGTCGACGCGAAGTCCGGAGTCTCGGGAGCAGGACGAAGCCTCTCTCTGGGAGTGCATTTCAATGAGTGCAATGAGTCGATTAAGGCTTACAAGTTGGGCACGCACAGACATACTCCGGAGATTGAGCAAGCGCTGCATCCTTACTCGGATAAATCTCTGGCCATTTCTTTTACTCCACATTTGGTTCCTATGAACAGAGGAATCTTATGTACTTCATATGGATCTTTAAAGAAGAAGATGACTGAGAAAGAACTCTTTGATCTATATAGTGAGTTCTATGAAGATGAGCAATTCATCAGGATCTTCGATCCTCAGTCGGAGGAGTACCAATATCCTGAAACACGGTGGGTTAAAGGTTCAAACTATTGCGACATTGGTTTGAGCATAGATAAGAGAACAAATAGAGCGATCATTGTAGGAGCTCTAGACAACCTTGTGAAAGGCGCAGCAGGACAGGCTGTACAGAACATGAACATACACTTCGGCTGGCAGGAGTCGACGGGTTTGAATCACGCGCCGATCTTCCCTGCGTAACAAATTTTGCAGCAGCTCCCAAATAATTGACACAAAATTCTTGCAGCGTGTATAGTTAGTAGTCCAAGGAAATTTTTCAAAATGCAATTTTCGAAATCCCTCACCCACAACCGACGATTCCCCCGACGCGCGTCCGCGCTTGGGGATTGCTCGCATCAGTTGATTTAATACAACGCTGCCAGATCTATCCATCCCCGAGTGCCACCTTCAAGGACTCGGGGATTTTTCTTTGCAGCCGTATTGAATTTGAGGAGATACGAAATGAACTCATTCACCACCATCATTGATGCTCATGCTCTTGCCGTTCAAGGCAAAGTGCTTGAAGCACCTTTTAGTGGCAGTGTCACAAGCGCACAGGGCTTCAAGGCGGCTGGTACTCACATCGGCGTCAAGCGCAAAAGAAAGGATCTCGCTTTGATCTATAGCGAAGTTCCTGCCACTGTCGCATGCATGTTCACCACCAACGTGATGAAAGCGGCGCCTATTCTCTGGAACGAGAAAGTCGTCGCCGGCTCGAAGAAAGTGCGCGGCATTGTGATTAACAGCGGCAACGCCAACTCTTGCACAGGCAAGGAAGGTTTGGAAAACGCCGAGATCATGGCGGCAACCTATGCGGAATGCATCGGCGTTACGCCCGAAGAAATTCTCGTCTGCTCCACTGGTGTCATCGGTGTACAACTGCCGATGGAGATTATCACCAAGGGCATCATCAACACCAGCACTTCTCTAGAACACTCCAAGCTGGCAGGTCAGCTCGCTGCAGAAGCAATCATGACCACCGACACTTACACGAAACAGATCTCTGTCGAGTTTGAGGTCGATGGCAAGAAAGTGGTACTTGGCGCAATGGCCAAAGGCAGCGGCATGATTCACCCCAACATGGCCACCATGCTGAGCTTCATAACAACTGACCTCAGCATCGCTCCGCACATGTTGGAGAAGGCGCTCAAAGACAGCGGCGCCGACACCTACAATATGATCTCTGTCGACGGCGATACCAGCACCAACGACATGGTGGCAATCATGGCTAACGGTCTGGCCGGCAACGAAGAAATCGTGAGCGAGGACGCCGGCTACTTCACTTTTTGCGAAGTGCTGAAGAAGGTCAACACTCACCTGGCAAAAATCATTGTCCAGGATGGTGAAGGCGCTACCAAGTTCCTGGAAGCTCAAGTCGAGTACGCCGCATCGAAAGAAGATGCCAGATTGCTGGCTCGCTCGATTGTTTCGTCCAGCCTCGTGAAGACAGCATTCTTCGGCGAAGACGCCAACTGGGGCAGAATCATTTGCGCGATGGGATACAGCGGAGCGAAATTCGATCCTGCCTATGTTTCCATCTCACTAGAGAGCGCAGGCGGAATAATCGAATTGTTGAAACATGGCGAGCCAGTTTGCGTCAATGAAATTCTGGCGAAACAAATTCTCGCCGAGAAGAACATCATCATTCATGTCGACATGAACTCGGGCAAAGAGGAAGCGACCGCGTGGGGTTGCGATCTCAGCTACGACTACGTGCGCATTAATGGCTCTTACAGGACTTAGGTGACCGAAATGACATTGGCAACTTTTAAAGGCACGATATTACAGGAAAACTACGATGCTCTCCAAAACTCCACGTTTGGCTTGAGCACCGATGGTGACCCGATTGTTGTCGTCAAGTTTGGCGGCAATGCCATCATGAACTCGAAAGTCCTCGATCAACTAATCGACGACACTTGCTCGCTGATCAATCAGGGCGTGAGAGTCGTCTTGGTCCATGGTGGTGGCACGGCAGTCAACGATGCGCTCGCAGCCGTCGGCAAAGAGACCAAGAAAGTTGGCGGCTTGAGAGTCACCGACGATCAAACTCTGGAAATTGCTGTGGATGTTTTCTCAGGGATAAACGAAAAACTGACCGATAAATTCCTGGCTAAGGGTGCGCAAGCACTGAGCTTTTGCTCTAAGACGATTAATCCGTTTGTAAGCAAAAAAATGAACTATCAGGATGCGCAAGGAAAAGATGTCGATCTTGGCTGGGTTGGTGAAATTGTCGATGTCGACATCACCAAACTCGACAGATGGCTCTGGGCTGGTTGGATGCCTGTCATATCGCCTTTCGGCAAAGATGAAAACGGGCAGCTCTACAACATCAATGCCGACCACGCCGCACTCGCGATCGCGACTTATCTGAATGCCGACGCGCTTATATTTCTCACCGATGTTCCCGGTGTTTTGCGCGACGTTCAAGATTCAACATCAAGAATCGCGCATTTGACTCCTGCGCAGGCTCAAGTCTGCCTGGAGGACGGCACGATTTCCGGCGGCATGCTGCCAAAGATCAAAAGCTGCTTGAAGTGCCTGGACAATGGCGTCGAGACAATTGCGATTCTCAACAGCTTCGCTCCTCACGCTCTGCTCAAGGGCTTCTCCGCTCCAGATAAGTACGGCACAGTGCTGACTAGAGCGAGTT
>PNLN01000113.1 GCA_013823055.1 Cyanobacteria bacterium DS2.3.42 | reverse complement strand
GACATTAGAAAGATTGGCACAGGAGGGAATCGAACCCTCGACCTGGCGGTTATGAGTCGCCCGCTCTAGCCGACTGAGCTACCGTGCCACGTATTGCTCCGAACTCTGATTATGCAAAGAATGAGCGTTGAGTGTCAAGGCGGGTCTATTCCAATTGGTGGGAATAATTGGGATAGAAAACAGTATTAATGGAGAGCCCAAGGCATGTTGTTCGTGTTCGAGATAATGTTCCTGGTCGTAATGGGGCTAATCGCAATCGTTACGATCGTTACCGTCGGACGTCCTCTTGCCATTGCCTACGCTGACAAGGTTAAGAACAGACAGTTAGAGATGGAATCTGCCCATGTCGAACTGCGCATTGCCGCGCTCGAAGAAGAAACGCGAGAACTAAAACGGCAACTTTTATCCATACAAGAGACAAATGAGTTTCAAGCCAACTTGCTGGAAAAGGGTAAGGGCTAACGTTTAGCAGCTTTCACAATAAAATTCTTGCCGAGTTATGGAACTCCTTGGCACGCTTCTCGTCCTCCAGTCACAAGCAAGCGAAAAGCTGATACGAGAAAAACTCAAGGAGGCCGAAAATGGCAGAGTGTATGACAGATAAAGATTCCTCATATTGCTATATGACTGAGGAAGAACTCAAGGAAGCGAAGATGAATCGCGTAGCTCGGTTGACTGTGGTTGCAGCTGCTTCCGCATTGCTCTTCTCGTTCGTAGCTATCTCGAACTTGAACTACGACGTCAACAAGACTTTGAATAACAAAGTTGCTTACGTCGAAAACAAGGTTAGCGACGTAGCCCCTGAGTTCAAAGAAAAAGTAAGAATCGAAAATACATATTAAGCTGATGCTTAAATCACAGCTGTATTGAAGGCGGGTTGCCCCGCCTTTTTACTGCTTTTTTGAGCACCTGCAATGTGTCTCCACGATTATTTAGCCTCGCTAAGCGGGTTTTCGAGCAAAGGTGGTTTTTCTCTTGTGGCGGTGTCTTTGTTAACTTCCATCGACTTAATGATGAAAGGAGGGCAAATCAGATGCGTAAAATTATCAGTGCCGCGCCCCATTAAAGTGGCCTCTTCGTCTCCACCAACCATATCGATGTCCTTCAAGACGCGCACAGTGATCGGCTCGAATCGTGCACTTCTGACCAGCTCTTCCTTATCCGAATCGACCCAATGTTTCACCAAAATGATCGGTTTTGGCAAAATCGAGGCATCAGAAGAAGTTGAAACAGACGACTGTGAATCAGGCATCTGCAACAGTGGTGCACCGGTAGGATCGAGCAGCCTTCGAGCAATCAAGAAGTATGGAAGCTCCGCATCGCGAGCCAATTCCTTGCAACGAGCCATGAGATCTGCGGCGGTGCGTTTACTGTCCGACGTGATGAAAGTAAGGCTTGTGGAACCGCCAAAACCATTAGAGTGTCCATTGGAATGCTTGCTGTATTTCGTGGGCGAACGGTCGGTGCACAACGCCTTCAATACACCCTTTTCAATCATGCTTACGCGAGAAGCTTTTACGCCTTGCACATCAAAATGGTAACCACCAAACAATGGCATGCCTTTATATTCGGTGGCGAAAGGATCGTCGACTACGCTCAATTGCCGGGGAAGAACCTTCTTTCCAATCTTCTCGGCAAAAGGATTGGAGCGCACCGAAACTGTATCAGCCGACAGCGATTCAGGCTGAGACGCGAGGTTGTCGCAGATCATTTGCTCCCAGAATTCACCGGCCGCCTGACTCTCAAAAAGTACAGGTCCATCGTAGTCTTCTATCACTGGCGCAACCAATAAAGTACCCAGTCGCTGAGCAAGGTGCCTGGCTTTCTTCTCCATCTCCTCAAAGGGCGGCAGCTGTCCTTCTTTGTGACCGACCATCACTTCCACATCTTTGATGCGCTCGCCATCTTTGGCTTGCGTGCTGGCCGCCAGCGTCAAAACCCAATCTTCAGTATCATCGACTATTCGACCACCTTCGCTGCTGACAAAACAACGATTGCAAACACTCGCCTTAAAGTTCACCAGCGATAATTGAATATTCGGATATTCGCGAAAGATTGCTGAGAGCCGTTTTACACGGTCGACCCACACCGACTCATCAACAACCAGAGGGCGTGACTTGCCAACGCTTACTACCGGCTCCTCCTTCGAGAAGTCATCAAACTTATTGTCGATATTACTGCGCTTGTAGTGCGCTTTCTTCTCTTCCAGAACCTCGACTGCGGATTTGTAGTCCGTATCTGTGCCGAGCCAGATTTTTCTGCGAATAGCATCGTAATTGTCATCAATGGTTAATCCAGCAGAGCCGACTCCGGTGGACGCATCTGCATAAAACTTCGAGTTGTCGAAGACGTAATCGCCGACTCTCACAGTAGGTTCGAGCGAGCGCCAGCGAGTGTGACTGCGTCCGGTGAGAAACCCAAGAGATGCCGTCGCTTCAAAACGGTCGGTCTCGGTTGAGTCATAGCTGATGAAATATGGCGGTGGATGCCCACCCAGGCGCAACCGCTTTAACGAGCGATCCATCTCATCGACCATTGCTTTCATGACGGTATCCTCCAGTCCGACTGCAAGCGCCGAAGGCTGAAGCACCATCAGTGGTGCAAGAACAAGCAATGCAAATTTCTTCCATGCGAAGCGCCTGACGCCTGACTGTTTCACTTGAGGGTTCGACTTCACTTGAGGGTTCGATTGTTTCACTTCGCACGCCGGTATCATTATCGTTTCACCCCGCGCTGGCGTGCTTCTTGCAAAGGATCGGGAAGCAATGGAGGCTTGTTGTGCGATTTAGCCTGGCGCGCCACTTCGATGGTTTTGACAAGCAGGCTGGGCGACGAAGCCGAGACTGGAATCCACCCAGACTCGGCACCGCAAACACCATTGAATGTCTGCACTTCGTTGCTCGCTGCCAAAATAAGTTCGAGCGAAGCAAGCGGCGTGCCGACGATATCCACCCCGCGCAGCAGTTCATCAGGCCGCCCATCAGCATAAACTTTAGTTACCCGGAGCGGATACAAATTGTAGATTTGAGGATCGGACGAACGAGTCAGAGTAGAGCCACCTTCAATATCATCGAAAATTAGCCCATAAGGTTTTTTCTGCCGCTTAGTCTCTTTAATCAGAAGTGCTCGCAATTCTTGCGGGCTGACCTGATGTTTTGCGTCAGCAACAACCATGAGATTGGACTGCCGCGCCACAGGCGCATGACCTTCGCGGCAGCGCCCATGCCCATTGGAGTTTTTGAAACCACGAATGGGAGAAGAGCTCATCAGGAATCTTCTGAGCACTCCTTTATCCACCAAAACAACTTTCTGAGAAGGGACTCCTTCGTCGTCAAATTTATAATATCCATTGAGAATGTTTTTTCCGAGTTTTGCCGCGCTAGCATCATCGATAACAGAAATAAATTTCGGCATCACCGGCATACCAACCTTATCGGTGAATGTTCGCCCTTCGCTCTCGTCCTTTTGCCTGTGCCCTTCAATACGATGTCCGAAAATCTCGTGAAAAAAGACAGCAGCAGCTTTGCCTTGAAGAATGGCGGGCCCGGCATATGGTTGGGCAATCTGCGACTTTCTCAAGCGATCCAGCGACTCACCCAGCCGCCTCGCCATTGATTTTAGTGTTGCCGCATCAGGCATTCGCTTTAAGTCATCGACCTCAGCTCTGTCGATAAGCCAGAGCACCATGCCATCGTTGGCAACAGTGTCTGCGTAAAGCCTGGCATCATAACTGATCCTCTCATCTTCTATTGCCGCACCGGTGCTGGTGACAAGGTAGCGGCGCAGCCTCTGTGCCGTTAGGTCTACATCACCTGTGCGAATGAAAGGAAAGTCGCGGAAAACAGCCGACGACTCTCGGACTTGCGACTGCCACAAAACATGGTCGACATTCATCGGGCGCTTGGGGGCAAAATGAATTTGCGGCTTCTCCACCACATAATCATCCGAGCGATCTTCCTCCGCTACCAAAACATCTTTATTTGCCTTTACCTGCGCAAACTTCTTTTGGGCCAGGCGAAACGCGGCATCGGTTTTCAACCAGATGATATTGCGCAATGCCATTTTGTCGTCTTCAAAAGGAATCTGCACCTCGTACCCGAATGTCTCTCTTCCGCTATCGCTGCCTGAAGGAATCTTGTGACTGTTGTCTAGCTTCGGGCTACCGACGCGAAATTCGACGTCGAGAGTGCGGCTTTTCGAAACATCGAATTTCTCCTTGATGCTTCCGTAGTCACCTGAGACATTTGCGACTTCGCGCTCAAAGACTCTATAGGCAATGTAATAGACCGGTGCGTCACCAGCATTTTTCAAACGAGAAAATGATCGCGCCATTTCTTCTTTCAGCGCTTGCATCACCACGCTGTCTGTTTCAGCTGCGCCTGCACGATGATCGCACGGAAGTGCGATCGGCAGCAAAAACACAGCAAGTGATGCAGCTAAAAGCATGCGTAATAATTTGTAGGGTCGACGCCATGCATCGCCCGGGAGATGCCTGGCATCGCCCTTACAGAAAGACACTTGAGATAGGAAACAGACTGAAGGCACGTTACGCTCTAAGCTCGACTGCCTGTGCCGCCGGCGTTAAGGACTTATGCCAGTCGACAAACCGTTTTATACCTTCGTCAAAAGACACTTTCGGTTCATAGTTAAGAACCTTTCGAGCTTTCTCGATACTCGCATAAGTAAAAGGAACATCTCCCATCTGCATTGGCATGTGCACAATTTCAGCAGACTTGCCGATGTGTTTTTCCAGACAACGAATCATGTCCATCAAAACAACGGGCTCTGAACGACCGAGATTGATAATGTCATAACCAGGCGTGTCGTATGTGAGCGCACTCAAGATACCGTCGACGATATCACCGACAAATGTATAGTCGCGTTTTGTCGTGCCGTCGCCATAAACTTCAATAGGTTGCCCGCTCGAAATTAGCTTGCAGAACTTATGAATAGCAAGGTCCGGACGCTGCCTCGGTCCGAAAACAGTGAAAAAGCGCAGGCAAACGACCTGCAGATTACTGGTATGGTGCGCGGAATAACAAATCAGCTCGCCTGCAGCTTTGGATGCAGCATAAGGTGAAAATGGTTGATCGACGCGGTCCGTTTCCTTGAAGCTTTCGCCAGAACGTCCGCCATATACGGACGATGAAGAACCGAAAGCAAGCCGCGCCTTTGGACAATGTTTGGCAATGCGATCGAGCAACTTTTGCGTGCCGTTGAGATTCACATCCATGTAATATGCAGCCTGAGTCAGCGACGGGCGCACACCAGCCATCGCTGCCAGATGCACAATGCCATCAAAAGTGCCGTGATTGAACACCGCATCTAGACTGGCATCGTCTCTGATGTCGCCTTCGACAATTCGATATTGCGGATGCTTCAGATGCGCTTGAATGTTGTGACGCTTTTTTTCCGGACTGTAGTAGTCATTGAAATTATCGAGCACGCTGACGGTGTCGCCCATCGACAACAATTTGTCGATCAGGTGGCTGCCAATAAAACCGGCCCCGCCTGTCACCAGAATGTGTCGTGCCATTTGCTTACCTCAGCGGACAAATTCTACCCTAACAAAAAAATCTGCATCCACAAAAACAAGCCAAACTCAATGTCCGTGAGCGACTGGCACTGAGCATTGCTGAATGAATGCCTCAAACAAAGAACGGTTTCCTTCGAAATCGCGCTCTGGGTGCCATTGAACCCCAATAACGAATTTGCGACCTTCCAATTCCACCGCCTCCACTACGCCGTCGTCGGCGCGTGCAGCGATAGTCAAGCCCCGTCCAGGTTTGTCCACTGCCTGGTGGTGCGAGGTGGGCACGTCGATGCGAGTACTCTTATAAATTGCAGCAATAGCACTATTCTCTTCCAGCACTACTTCATGCCGCTTGAAACCGTCTTGCCAGCCGTTCTTGCTGGCATGTAAAACATCAGAGTCAGGCAATTGGTGGATGATGTCGGTTATCAAAGTTCCGCCCAATTCGACATTCAAAAGCTGGGCGCCGGCGCAAATTCCAAGAATGGGCAGTGCTTGCTTCTTAAGCGCCAGCCCCATTAACGTAAAATCGAAATCCTGACGCCTTTCGTGGGCGAGCTCCACATTAAGCTTGGCTTTCGTCTCTTCGTCAAGCTTTTCGCCGTACTTGCTCGGGCAATAATCGTAGCCGCCTATAAGCATCAGACCATCAAGCCGCTCGAGGGCAATCTTGAGGTCGGCATCCGGCATCGGCGGAATCAACAAAGGCACGCCGCCCGCCTTACGCACGGCGTCGAAATAGAGCGCCTGTACACGCGCCTCTTCAGGGGGGCCTGCGGTTACGTCGACATTGATTCCAATTACCGGCTTCATGCTAGTTAGGATACAACATCAGAGAAATCCGTAAAAGCCCGCAAAAGCCCATAGGAGAGGCGGCGTGGCTCAGCGCCGGTTCTGCATTAGGGATTGCAGCGCCAATTCAGCTTCGAAATCTTTGGAAGTCTGCGTAACAGTAAGCAACTCAGCTATCGCTCCCTCCACATCCCCGGCGTCTTTCAACGCCATGCCAAGAGCTTTGTGGCGCTCAGCATTCTTTGGATCAATCTTGAGAGCAAGCCGATACTCCACTGCAGCCGAGAGATAATCACCCTTTTTGGCATAAACCCAAGCCAGGTTGGAGTGAGTGTCGGGATCATTGGGCGCCAGGGAAACAGCAATGCGCGCCTCAGCCAGTGCCTCTTTCAGGCGTTTCAAATTGGCGAGCGCATATGCCAACCCGGCATGCCCCTCGGAATAGCGAGGATCGAGGTCGGTGGCGCGAATGAATTGAGCGACAGCTTGATCCCATTTGCCAAGATTGCCCAGAGCCAACCCGCAACGGGCGTGGACGACCGGGTCTTTGTCGTTCATCGCAAGGGCGATTTTATACTCTTCTAGCGACTGCTCCGGCTGCCGCGACGAAGCATATGCTTGAGCCATGATCAGGTGCGGGATGACCGACTTGGGATCCAACTGAATGGAGCGGCGACACTCATCTATTGCCGACCGGTACATTTGCTTCATACGGTAACACTCAGCCAGATAGGCTCGTGCAAGAGCATTCCCAGGGCTGGCTTTCAAGGTTCGGCGATATTCAATCGAAGCCAGCTCATGGCGCCCGAGCATTCTTAGAGTTTCGCCTTTAATGAAATGCACGTCGCCACTGTTGGGACGGAGGATTTCAGTCTTTTCAAACTCCTTCAGCGCTTCCTCGAAATCAGACATTGCCATGAGCACTTTTCCAGCCATGAAATGCGCTTTGTAATTCTGCGGGTCCGTCTTAATGACTGTTTCGTACTCTAGAAGACCGTTTGTATAGTCATGCCTGGCGAAAAATGCATCGCCGTACTTCATGTGTTTGTCGACTTTACGCGCTTTGTTAATCGGCAGAGCCGCGTCTTCCTCTTTGATTTCGCCGCTGTCTTGCGAGAGATCGTTGAGAACATCATTAATCGGATTAGGCAGAGTTTCCTTGCCAACTTCCTTGGTCTTGCCACCGCCCCCCGGCTTTGCGCCCGCATTCTTGGTGGTTTCTTCCTTGCCGCTTACTGCCTTTATGTCGCCTGGATCGGCAGGCTCCGCGCCGAACACTTCCGCATCTTCGTTTTTGACCGGCTTGGGCGCGCCATTGAGATACTCGCCCAGCTTGAGAAAACGAAAGCCTGATGCGGGTTGTGGCGCATACGACATCACAAAAGCCGCCATCACCGGCGCCGTGAGCGCGAGCGATCCTGCTTTGAACATGAACCGAATGTTGGACCGTTGATTTTGCAAATGCATCAGGAAAAGACTTGGAGACTCTTTATCCTGTCTATTCTAAACGTTCTTTCCGCATCTACTTGATGACAGAACGCAGTAAGGTAATGATTGCCGCGGTTTTCAAGCACCGCAATCGGAGTGACGAGGCGCCCGGAGCGGGGCGGCGGACCATTGCCGACGTAAATCATTTTCAATTGCTGTTTGCCGCCGATTGCCGCTTTGATGACATTGACGTGCAAGGCAACTTCGCCGGTTGGCTCAACGGAATTCTCTTTCTCGTTCAATGTGAGCAAACAATTGAAGTCTTGAAGTTGCTCAAGCGTGGAAAGCTCAGGATTGGCAGCCATAATTTTGCCGAAAATATGACGGACGTGATGGCTGTCTGCCAGTGCTCTGTGATAATCGCCATCGACGATTTCGAAGTGCTGAGCAAGCGTCTTCAGCTTATAGTCCGTTACTCCGTCCACCAGGCAACGTGACAGATTAAGGGTATCGAGCACAGTCACCGCAGGCACATCGATGCCCAGTCGCGCCACCGCGACCTTGAGAAAACCTACGTCGAATGGCGCGTTGTGCGCGACGAGCACGCATGGTCTGCCACCGATGAATTCGAGAAACTTCGGAATTACTTCTTTGTTTGTCAGGGCATCCTTGACCATTTCATCGGTGATGCCGTGAATGCGAGTCACCTCAGGCGGAATTTCACACTCTGGATTGATCAGCTCTGAAAAAATTTCCAAGTCGCCGCCGGACAGCCTGAAGCGCACGGCAGAAAGTTCCACCAATTTGCAGGCAATCGCAGAAAGCCCGGTGGTTTCAACGTCAAATGCGATGAAGTCCAGATCGCTAAGTTTGGTGCCGGCTGTTTCAACAGCAGACTCAGGCTCCTGAATTCTGGTAAGCGAATCAACCACTTAGGATCACCCCCTGGGCAAAAACATTATATGAAGCCTCGATTGTCGCACTAGAAAGTCCGCATGCCATTTTAAATCTCTGCCATTACGCCATTAATTCCTGCAAAAAATCCGGTGCTATCTACAATGGAGAGCTAAAAGCATATGCGGCAGATACAATGAGTTTTAGCCGCAGCAATCTAGCTTTCGGCAAAGTGGCTAAGATTGAATTTGCAGAGCGCGACAACTTAGTAAATCATCGGCACACCAGGCAACCTTAAGGAAACTCAGTTCGAATGAATTCCGCCTTCAGGAAAGTAATAAGTCTATCGATACTTCTCGCCGGGGTTTTGCAGCTCTGCGCGGGCGCGGCATTCTCATTTGGCAGCGACGAAAGCGGAAATATTCACGAGCAAATTACCCAGGAAGCTTTGACCGGCACCATATGCGATGCCAACTTAAAACTTATTCTCAAGGGTTCGAGTGCTGCTGATGTAGCCGGTGCAGAAGGTGCTAAAGACCCGAGGCGGCATTTTAAAACAGGCGATCTCGCAAAGTGCCTGGCCCTGGTCGACAGAGAAAAGCGCAAAATGATCAATTACGCGCAAAACGCCGACACTGATGAAAAATCCCGCGCTCGCGTGCTCTATATTTTCGGACAGGTCTTGCACACATTGCAGGATTTCTACAGCCGTTCTAATTACATTGAGCTGAGACAAGATCAGTACAAGAACGACCTCTACTCAATGGACCTTGCAGATTGGACAAGTCTGCAAGAGCATGAATCAAAAATCGGGACATTGTTGAAATTTGAAAACGTCGACAAAAGCACACCTACGCAAGAAGAAGGAAAGAAGTCCGTCAGCGGAACTACTTATTTCAAAATCGCTAGAGAACTTGCGATTAGAGAATCGCAACGACAATGGAATTTGATGGAGACGCTCATCCGCAACAAAGCCGAAAAGCGCGGCGCCGATGTAATCACAGCAATCACACAAGCACCTTGCTCAGCAAAAGTGGCAAGCGAAATTTTGAACGATGATAAGCCAGACCTCGTCCCTGACTTATAAACATCGGTATATGCAAAACAGGCTTGACACACATACAAATGTATGTACAATAAAGTTTGTAGGACTTTTGCTTGCTATACCTTTGGAACTGCCCAGAGTGCCGCGAAGCACCGCCTACGCGCGAGGTGTCCCGGGGCCCTCGCGCGGCAATATAGGCGTGCGCATCGGCATATAACGGCAGTCGATCGCGCAGGATAATTCGCGATCTTTATTTCTACCTTCTGGGTTTCCTACAGTCAGGACAATCAGAAACAGAATCCAGTCCTGTAATCATTTCCATTTCGCCGCTTAAGAAATCGAACTTGAACAATTCGTTGCCTTGGCTTGCACCAAAATTTGCTGCCAGTTTTGCGGCCTCAATCGCCTGCAAGGATCCAAGTACTCCTTGAACAGGCGGAAATAGCGCGTCTTCATCAGGTGTTTTTGGAAAATCATCAATACCAATGCGCGGAAAAACACAACGAAGACAAGCAGAGCGGCCCGGGCGCATCGTATAAAGCTGATAGCGGAAACCTTCACCACCCACATGCACCAACGGTTTCGATAAATGCATGCAAGCGTCGCTTGCCACCAATTTCAACTGCCAGTCGCTCAGA
This sequence comes from Cyanobacteria bacterium DS2.3.42, assembly GCA_013823055.1. Taxonomy (GTDB): domain Bacteria; phylum Cyanobacteriota; class Vampirovibrionia; order Obscuribacterales; family Obscuribacteraceae; genus QKMZ01. The sequence continues at coordinate 480 of PNLN01000113.1, read as the reverse complement.
CCATCAACGACAACATCGAATGAAGTGATTAATTGCTCGGAGTCGTGTGCATCGAATGTTTGCTCCGAAACTCCCACATGAGTGTCAGCCGGAGCGGGATGTAATGCGTCAAGGCGCTCTGCCAATAAATGCAAATCGTAATGACTGGCGCCTGCAAGTTCCAGATGTCCTGCACCCAATCGCATCAAATGATCCGCGCACACGAACGCCGTTTCGGACGCGCCCAAAATCAGTATGCGCGCTTTCATCAAACGCGCCTGGCAGTCCGTAGTCATTCCCGGCATGGCCAGCTGCTTGCGATACTTTTTCTTCTGGTCTTCCGTCAGCGAAATGGTAAGTGTCCCCGGCTCAAAATTTGGATTCCGATGGACACATCTTCGCATATTGCTCGCACAATCTCACAAACCCTCATGACCAAAAACCCCCCTTGCGGGAGGTCTCTGGCTGGCGTTGGCGGGGGAAAACTTGATTAGCTGAATA
>PNLN01000124.1 GCA_013823055.1 Cyanobacteria bacterium DS2.3.42 | reverse complement strand
CGAACCAGCAAACAAATTGCCGACGAAGTCGACTTCATCGGTGGTGCACTCAGAGCAGGCGCCGATAACGATTTTACAATCGTGAGCAGTTCGGTTTTGTCGCGTTATACAGACAGACTGATCGCAGCCTTCGAGGATGTTCTCTTCAATCCGACTTTCCCACAGGCAGAGTTTGACCTCAAGAAAACTAACCTCATTCAAGAACTGGCAATGAAGCGCAGTAACCCCGACTTCCTTTTGGAAGAGCGTTTTGCAAAAGTGATCTTCGGAGACCATCCGTATTCACAAATTGCACCAACGCCTGAGTCTGTCAAAGCAATTACTCGCCAGGATCTGGAAGCCTTCCATAAAGCAAATTATTTGCCCAACGAATCGGCACTTGTGATTATCGGCGATTTCGATTCAGCCAAAATCCGTCCTTTGATCAGCAAAGATTTCGCCGAACAGTGGAAGCCGGGTCGCATCGCTCGTATCGATGCATCAGGCATGCCGGCACGGACAGAGCAGCGAATATACCTGGTCGACCGTCCTGGCTCGGTGCAGTCTAATATAAAGATGGGAAATATCTCCATCAAACGCACCGACCCTGACTACTATGCCCTCTCTCTGGCCAACCAGATATTAGGTGGTGCAGCCAACTCCAGGCTCTTTCTCAATTTGAGAGAAGCGAAGTCCTTCACTTATGGTGCCTACTCGGCTGTGTCTGCACAACGCGAGCCTGGTGCATTCGGCGCTGAAGCTTCAGTTAGAACAGAAGTAACAGCTCCATCATTGCAAGAATTTTTCTACGAGCTGTCGCGCATCCGCAATCTGAAAGTTTCAGACAAAGAATTGAACGAGTCGAAAAAGTATATGACCGGTTCGTTCCAACTTGGACTTGAAACCCAAGGAGGGCTCGCTCAGCGACTTCTCGAAGGTCAACTATACGACCTGCCGCGTGATTATCTGGAGACCTACACAAACAAAATCATGGCAGTATCTGCAGATGATGTAAGAAATGCGGCGAGAAAACACATCGATCTCGGACATATGGCCATCACAGTTGTTGGTGACGCAAAAACGATTAAACCAGAATTGCAAATCTTTGGTCCAGTGGATGTCTACGACGTCTCTGGCAAAGTAAGCACAGAAGCGAAAGCAGATCCCAATCCCGGCTCTTAACAAGACACTGACTCTTATAAGAGAATGTGATTTGACGCTTCTAGAAACTGGAATTCGCAACTGATGGAATCACAATTTAAGCCCACCCTGGCGATAAAGTATGGTTTATGCCTGGCCAGCCTGTCGACAGTGCTTCTGGAGTTGATGCTGACTCGTATTTTCAGCGCCAGCGCCGGCTACCATTTCGCATTCATGATTGTCTCAATGACCATGTTCGGCATGACGCTCGGGGCACTGTTTACTTGGATAAAACGCGAAAAAGAACTGCAAGAAGAACAACTAAACAAAGTTCTTAAACGAAACTGTTTTTGTTTTGCGCTCTCGATTCTCGTTGCGTATTGCGTGCAAGTTCAAGTCAGCAACAACATTGTCGCAATTGGCGCCGAGATGTGGGTGCTCTTAACTTTCCTGCTTTATTCATTGCCCTTTTATTTCTCGGGACGCGTCATATCAATCTGCCTGACGCGCTTTCAGGAAGTCGGAAAGTTGTACGCATTTGATCTGGTAGGAGCAGCTCTCAGTTGCCCAATGGTGGCAATTGGTCTTCTATATATAGATGCGCCCATGCTGCTTGAAAGTGCAAGTGTGATAGCGGCACTGGCTATGGTGCTATTTTCGCTGCACGGAAAGTCCATGCCTGACAAGATTTCTATTGGCGGTGCGGCTGTAGTTGCAATCGTCTACGGAATTACTCTTCTCTTTCAGCCGCCCATCAAAGTTGCCAACGTCAGTGCGCCTGTCGAGTACGTCAAATGGAGCCCGATTGGACGAGTGGTTGCAACCGAGGTTAAAGGCGCACCGGTTACATGGTCGAAAGTAGCCACTCTGGAAGGTCGAAAACTTCCGCCTATCGATCAAAAAGGTCTGTACATAGATTGGGGCGCCATGACCATAATGACCGACGGCAAAGCCGGTCAAGCAGCCTTTGACGTGATTGCAAAAGACATCACAGGCATAGGCAATTTCCTTCGTCCGGCCGGCTCACTTTTTGTCATTGGCGTGGGCGGTGGCAGAGATATTTTGACCGGTCTCGAATACAAACAAAAAACTATCGACGGAATTGAAGTCAACCCAGCCATTGTCGATATGCTGCGCGTCAAATACGCGGACTTCACAGGCAACCTTGCCAGCAGACCTGGCGTTTCTCTAATCAACGATGAGGCTCGAAATTGGCTGGCGCGCTCCGGCAAAAAATACGACGTCATCCAGTGTTCTCTCGTGGATACCTGGGCAGCATCATCTTCCGGGGCATTTATGCTTACGGAAAATGTGCTTTATACAAAGGAAGCGTTTGAACTATATGTCAAACATCTGACTCCAAAAGGTGTACTTTCAATCTTGCGCTGGGGTGACGACAAAGAGCCCGCGCAGGTTTCGCGCATGCTCAAATTGGCTGTTGCAGCACTTCAAAGCGTTGGAGTCAAAGAAGTCGACAAGCATATTATTCTTGTCGCCGCACCATTTTCTCTCAGTGAGCACTCAATCGGTGCCATGCTGCTTTCGCTCAGCCCATTTGAGCAGAATGACATTGATACCATAACAAAATTCGCCAAAGAGCAAGACTACAAGCAGCTTTTGATACCAGGCGGCCCGGCAGTGGAGCCGTTTGCATCAATTCTGAAATCGGACGCCTTGATCGATCCGGATTTGCCCACCGATGACAAACCGTTTTTCTTCAGCCCTACAAAAACCGGCCAAGTGAAGAGTTCTCTTGCAGAACCAGCACAGGAGCGCGGGTTAGACCTTCTTAAATTCACTCTCCTCATAACTACGATCTTGGTCCTTCTCACAATCGTGATACCCGCCTGGGTAATGACCCGCAGGCACCACGGCACATTCAAAAACACGGTTTTGTCTGCGCTTTATTTCAGCTGTCTGGGCATTGCCTTTATGCTGGTTGAAGTTGGTTTGATTCAAAGATTGACGATTCTTCTGGGCAACCCAACATATGGTCTTTCAGTAGTACTCTTCTCACTTCTTTTGGCTTCGGGAGCCGGTAGTTACGTGGTGCAAATTTTGTGCGATCGAGGAGTCAATGCGAAACGTTTGATGTTTGTATGTCTTTTGGCGTCGTCGGTTCTCGTTATTTCAAGCGCGTTATTCTGCAATTACGCATTGCCTGCACTCGATTCAACCACGCTCGTGCAGAGAATCTTAGTGGCAGTCATGGTCGCATCTTTGCCTGGATTTTTCATGGGCTGGGCGTTTCCCCTGGGTCTGAACTATTTCACCAGGGACAACAAAGAATTGGGTCCCTGGCTCTGGGCACTCAACGGTGCTACTTCCGTCTTAGGTTCTATTTTTGCCGCCATTATTTCGATTACGCAAGGCATCAAGATCACCATCGCGTCTGGTGGCATCCTTTATTTGCTTGCCCTGTTAGGTCTTCTATAACAGTCGAGCGATATAGTTGAACAGTCTAGTTTGAGGTGCGACCGGCATCAGGAATGTCGAGTTGATAGCGCTTATGAATGGCCAATCGACCGTCGTCGGAGGTGTTGTCTTTGGACATCACCACAAAGATAGGAGCCGGAAGCCTGACGAAAGTCGACGTTTGAATGGTCAGCTTTCTGCCACCTTCGACCTGCTCACAGCGATATTCCGTAAAATGGGGATGCTCGAAGAAAAACGCACCGGTGGGCGCATTCGATAGACCCAGGTAAGCGGCTCTCATCACACGCCTTTGGTCGTGCCCGGCCAGGCACGCTTTGCCTGCCTCGTAGACTGCATCCAGGCAAGCCTTATCATTGTAGGCGCTGGCCAGCCACAGAACTGCGACATTTCCAATCAAAAGGACTGCTGCCACGACCATGAACAGCGACGCCGCCTTATCCAATGGACGGCCGGCTACCTTCTTATTATCAGTGTTTTCACTCGAATCCAAGGCCGCAACTCCGCGAAAGTCGGCTCCCTCTATTATGAGGATAACAGGCTGAGAGATTAAGACAAGCCCGAACTACCGATACTTTCAGTATCTCATGCATCCACGTTGGTCATCTCCCCCAGAAAGGGGAGTTCACGGTAATTCTCAGCATAGTCCAGGCCGTAGCCTACGACGAACAGATCCTCAATCTGAAAACCCGTGTAATCAGGCTCCATCGGGACTACGCGTCGAGACGGCTTATCCAAAAACACCGCCATTTTGAGAGTGGCAGGATCGAACTGGTCTCTTAGATATTCAGTGAAAAACTTTGCAGTACGACCGGAGTCGATGATGTCCTCAACAACAAGAATATGGCGACGCTTAATGTTCGGCAGGTCGAGATAAGGTGCCTGTACCTTGCCGGAGCTTTCAGTCCCAGAACCATAACTGGATAGGCGGACGAACTCGATTTGCAGCGGAGATTCAACGTTAATCTGGCGGACCAGGTCGGCGAGGAAGCAAAATGCTCCCTTCATCACGCCAATCACGACCGGATTTTCCAAATGACGAAAGTCTTTGCTTATCTCCTGGCCGAGTTCCTTAATGCGAGCCTGTATTTGCGTCGATGAGTAAATTTCCTTGATGCCCGCAGTTGCCGTTTCCGTAGTCATATTCTGCCACCCCTGACTTTTAGTAGTTCAATTCTTACTAGTTAAGAAATTCCAGCCGCCTCTTTTTCCCTCGTACGTTTAAACACCGGACGCCCTCTTATATAGGTAGAGTCAATCATTCTGTCATCACCCAGGAAAACCAGTGCCGAGAGAATATCGTCTGTCTCGTGCTCGAGAATATCCATGGGACAGGCATTTTTCAAAGTCGGATCGACTACGATGAAATCAGCTTCCTTTCCTGCTTCCAGAGAGCCAAGCCGATCTTCCAATTTCAATGCCTTTGCACCGCCTCTTGTGGCGCGGTAAAAAAGCTCGCGAGGAGAAATCCAAATTTGAGGTTGAATGAAATTTGCATCTTTCATCACTCCAAAGAGCGACATTTGCGGACCAGCCGCAACATCAGATCCCAAGCCGAATTCGACTCCGGCCGCCTTAACTCTGTCGAGGGGAAAGATACCGCTTTTCAGAAAGAAATTTGAAGAAGGACAATGAGCGAGCACGCAATGTTTTTGATGCATCACCCGCAAGTCCTGATCATCAAGATGGATGGAATGCGCAAACACAGACCGCGCGCCCACTAAACCACTTTGATCGTAAACATCTAAATAGCTACGCGAAGAGGGGAAAAGCGATGCCACCTTTTTTACTTCTTCCAGAGACTCGGACAAATGAGTGTGCAAATAAGTGCCGGGACTGCTTTGCCAGAGTTTGCCGCAATCATGCAAAAGCTCGTCAGTAGATGTTATTGCAAAACGTGGAGTAAAAGCGTAAAGCAAACGCCCGTTGTCGAATCCATGCCATTTATTGGCCAGCTGCTCGGATTCGGCAAGCGAATTTTTGCTGTTTTCCAGGAGACTGGCAGGCGCATTTCTATCCATCATCACTTTTCCCATGATGGCTCGCATGCCCTTGTCTGCGGCAATTGAAAAAGCGGCATCGGTAGCTTCTTTATGGATAGTTGAAAAAACCACAGCCAACGTGGTGCCATTTCTTGCCAGCTCATCGAAAAACCAGGTGGCAATTTTCTCGGCATGACTGAGATCGCTAAAACGCGCTTCGGCAGGGAAAATATACTTTTCCAGCCAGCCCAGCAAAGTATCACCGGACTTGCCGATTTGAGAGACTTGCGGCAAATGGATATGCATGTCGATCATTCCAGGCATGATCAACTTGCGCCCGCAGTCCACTAGCTTGCCGCTTGAATATTGAGCGGACAAATCCGACCACTTGCCAACCACCTCGATTTGCCCCTCGGAAGAAACAACAAGTGCTCCTTCGGGGATGTCACGATAGGTGTCCTCGTCCATCGGATCAACAATATGACCCAGATAGACGGTCGGGGCACCGCCGTTCTTAGTGGATGAGCCGGACATTCACTCTTGCCTATAAAATCGGTCTTTCAAACGAATCTATTAATTGTACGGCAACGCCTTAAACTGAAACACTTGTCATTAGAGGAAAGGATAGATTCGCAAATCCGCCCGAAGCACAGCTGTCCTCATCATCTCAGTGAAATCCTGAGTACAATCAAGAAATGAAATTCGCAGCTAAGCAAAAATGAAGCTTGAATCCGCCGAATGGCAAGCGCTGCTTCCCGTTTTTAGCGAAACATTCAAGATATGGTCCCCTGGACTCTCCCGGCGGGATTACTTGGAATATCAGTTTAAGCAGGCGAATCATCCCTGGGCGCGTCGCAATCTCAGGCATTTGACCCTGGTAAGCTCAGGAAAAATTGTCTCCAGCCTGAAATTCTCCACAATTGAACTGCAAGTGCGTGCAGAGACCTACAAAATAGGTGGCATCGGCGCAGTCTATACGCAGCTTGCTTGCCGCAGCAAGGGCTATGCGTCCGAACTCATGGAAGAAACAATCGAACTGGCAAAAGACGAAGAGTTTCAAGGATTGCTTCTCTTTTCCGACATCGACTGCGGTTTTTACACCCGTTTTGGATTTGAAGAAATCGGTGCCGCCGATCTGCTCATACACTTGCCATTTATCAAAGGCACGCCTGTTTTTCCTGCCCACATAAATGTCGACGATGACGTCACGATGACCATTGAGATAGAAGGAAATAGCTTCGAACTGAGCCAGGAAAAGTTTCTTCCTGACCACCTCGACTATACATCGCGCCACTACAGGCAGTGGCTCAGGCGCCAGTCTTACGGAATCACTCGCAATCAGCAATATTTTTCCTACAAATTGATGCGCGAGAACTATTTGCACACACACTCACGTCTTGCCTGGCCGGCTCTCAGCATCATGACGGTGAAGACAAAAGATGCTTCTGCCGGTTATGCAGTTACAGAAAGTGCCGGCGGCGTTGTGCGTATCCTGGAAATTGTCGCTCCAAGAAGCGCGCGAGAAGCGATTTGGGCGGCACTTTTGGTGCGCTCCGTTCAACAGAAGATGATGCGCATTCGTGCCTGGGAAGGTCTGGCTGCCGACTTCGCTCCGGGCTTCAACCTCAAGCAGCTGATAAAAACGGCAGGTTTAGAAGAAGTCTTCCCTCCAGGCTTCAAAGGACAACTCAATTACTACGATCGAAGCTGGGGAAGAGGCATGTTGTTGCCTTTTGTCGACACGCTTGAGGATCTCCATATGAGCGCGCCCTGCCCACTTGTCGAGCTCGACCACCTTTAGATTTGGAATCATTTTTGCCATAAACGCAATTGGGTCACCCAAAAGGGTGTCTCAGATTTCCGTATGACTGGGTATGTTCTCCTCTAGCACGGCTAGAATATGCTCAACCTCGCGGGGAGTTTCGATGTCCGACCACCTGGCAAGCCATTTACTACTTGATCAACTTCAAGCAGAAGGGACGCGCTTTATTTTCGGCTCGCTTGCCTCGGGTGAATCGCCCGTAATCACGGCGACATACGAGATGCGCTCCGACATTCACTTCCTCTCTGCCCTGCATGACGAAGTGGCAGGCTCTATGGCCATTGGCTATGCGCAAGCATCAGGACGTCCCGGAGTTCTGGCAGTTCTTGCTGCACCGGGTCTGGCCAGTGTTCAGACGGCACTTTATACGTCGCTAAAAGCCCGTGTTCCTTTGGTAGTTTTGGTCGATCAGCAAGATTCACAGATACTTTCCGACGAGCCTCCTCTGGCCGCCGACCTTCTTGAAATGGCAAAACCGCTGGCCAAATGGGCTTGCGAATTAAAGACAGCCGCTGAAATCCCGCGTCTGCTCCGCCGCGCTTTCCATGAAGCAAACTCACCGCCCAAAGGACCTGTGGTCTTAAGCCTGCCTCACAACCTGTTGCTCAAACCATCGGCAGGACAGGCGATCGTACCTCCGCAAATCAGTCCGCTCGGCTCGGCTGACCCTGCTTTTCTCAAGAAAGCGTCTAAAGCTCTGGTTTCTGCACAAAATCCTTGCATCATTTTCGGAAATGAAGTCTCTCAATATCGCGCCCGTAAAGAGGCAGTCAGCCTCGTTGAGGTGCTCGGATGCGCCGCCTTCAGTGAGCCGATGCCGACCGGCGTCAATTTTCCAAACCGCCACCCGCAGTTCTGCGGTGTTTTGCCTCTCGACCTTACTGCTGCAAATCGCTTGCTGTCCCCATTTGACGTGATATTAGTGCTTGGCATGCAGACCCGAATTCCAGCCAAAGTCCATGAACCGCCCTTGATTCCGCCCCATGCCTCTGTTATTCAAATCAATGTCGAACCCGGTCTTGCCGGCAAAACTCTTCCTTGTCAACTGGCCGCCGTTGCCGACATCGGCGAAAGTCTCTCGAGAATTCGCGCCGAAATACAACTGATTTCCAACAATGCCTGGGTGGATACGACCAAAAGGCGTGCGCATCAGACGATTGCCTGGGTATCAGGACGCAAGCAAGAATTAGAAGAAAAACTTGCTTATCCGGGCACCAATGCCCCAATTTCGCTGCTCTGGCTATTGCGCATGATCGATGCATGCCGCCCGCAGAAATCTGTAATCGTCAGTGACCTCGTCAATGACCTCTGTGATCCGGTGCAGGTGCTCAATTTAGAGAGTAGCTCTTCATTTTTCTCGCTCAATTCCGGAGTACAAGGGTACGGTCTGGGAGCCAGTCTCGGTATCCAGTGGGCCAGTCCGGATCATCAAGTCATAGCCCTAACTTCCGATCTCAGTGCGCTGGTCGCGCCGCAAGCCTTATGGACGGCGGCTCATTACGGACTGCACACAAAATACATTGTCATAAATAATCTGGGCAAAAGCACATACAACCTGCAATTGCTCTCAACTCCCGGCAGCCCGATGCGTGTCCAGCTCGACAATCCGCCTGTCTCATTCAAGGAATTGGCCAGTTCAATGCGAGTTCCGGCAGCGCAAATCAGCGTTATGGCTGAACTAGAGCCTGCTCTTCAGCACATATTCGAAACCCAGGGACCATTCCTTTTAGATGTACACATTGCCGACGGACTACAACAGTCGCAATCCCTTGACAAGGCAAGTGCGGCATCCAACAGTTGAAAACATGTAGATTCTTATTGATTCCTTTTGAAACGAGCTGCCGGCGCGTCTCCGTTGATAAAATTTCAAGTGTATTTGCGACCTTTTAGGGTACTCAAACGGTGAAAACACTTGAAGCGAACGCCGCTCAGAAAGTAGAGAGCGGGCGAATTATTAACGACTTTTCAATTGAAGTCGCAACTGTAAACGGTTCTGGAAGCCAATCTTCAAATACCGTACTGATGCGATCCATCTTTCAGATGGGCATTCCGGTCAGTGGCAAGAACCTGTTTCCCTCCAATATTGCCGGTCTGCCGACCTGGTTTACCATCCGCGTAAACAAAGACGGTTATATTGCCAGGAAAAAAGATATCGACATACTCGTGGCGATGAATCCACAAACCGCCATGGAAGACGTCAAAAATCTCAAGCCGGGCGCTGTTTGCGTCAGCCCTCAAGAACTCAATTTGTCGGCGGTACGCTCAGACGTGAAGCACTACGCAGTGCCGTTCACCGAGCTGGCAGCTAAAGCCACCGAAAACATCAAGTTGAGAAAGCTCGTCACCAACATGATCTACGTTGGTGTTGTCGCTGAAATTTTGGACATCGAGCAAGCCGAAATTGATGCCGCCATTCGTCGTCAGTTCAAGAAAAAAGAATCCGCCGCCCTTCTAAACATCAACGCATCGCTGACTGGACGCGAATGGGCGAAAGAAAATCTCAAAAAAGATGATCCGTATTACGTCGAGAAAATGGATAAAACAGCCGGCAAGATCATCATTGATGGCAATGCCGCTGCCGCCCTCGGCTGCATGTTCGCCGGTATCCAGGTAGCCGCCTGGTACCCGATTACACCTTCATCGAGTTTGACTGAGTCGCTCATCGACTACATGAAGAAATACCGCATCGACAAAGAATCGGGCAAAGCAACATTCAATATCGTTCAAGCTGAAGACGAATTGGCCGCAATTGGTATGGCTCTGGGAGCAGGTTGGGCAGGCGCTCGCGCCATGACCTCCACTTCCGGTCCCGGAATTTCGCTCATGGCTGAATTTGCAGGATACGGATATTTCACAGAAATTCCAGTGGTCATCTTCGACGTTCAAAGAGTCGGGCCGTCAACCGGCATGCCGACAAGAACATCGCAAGCAGACTTGATCAGCGCATTCTATCTCTCGCACGGCGACACGAAACACATCGTGCTTCTGCCGGGCTCCGTAAATGAATGCTATGAAATGGCACTGGATTCATTCAACCTCGCTGAGCGTTTCCAAACTCCAATCTTTGTTCTCTCCGACCTCGACCTCGGCATGAACAACTGGATGTCCGATCCTTTTGTCTATCCGGACAAGCCGATGGACAGAGGCAAAGTGATGACCAAGGAAATGCTTGAAAAAGCCGGCATCTTCGAGCGCTATCGCGACGTAGACGGCGATGGAATTCCGTACCGCACATTGCCTGGCACCGACCATCCGCTCGCCGCATACTTCACACGCGGCTCCGGACACAACGAAAAAGCTGGATATACAGAGCGTCCGGACGATTACGTCAACTTGATGAATCGTCTCTTGAAGAAACTGGAAACAGCCAAGAAGCATATTCCGCAACCAATCATCGACAAAAAGGACAATGCCAAAGTCGGCATCATCGCATTCGGTTCTTCCGATTATGCAATCGGCGAATCACGCGACCAA
>PNLN01000162.1 GCA_013823055.1 Cyanobacteria bacterium DS2.3.42 | reverse complement strand
AGTTATGGCGACAGCAGGCATGTTTTCAGCCTTGGCTTTTTTGACGAGATCTTTGATCATCGTCGCGCCATCAAGAAGGCTGTACTCAGTATGAAGATGAAGAGGAACGTATGGACGCGGACTCATCTTCTTGTCTCCTCCGGATTAACCTAGCCGCACCGCATGAATCTGAATGCTGACCAGAACTCCTGCCGACCTATAGGTTCTACCCAAATAGGTGTGCAAGTCCCAGCCACCCTGTGACCAGATACTCTTTATTCTACTTTTATTGATGGCGAGTCGCCTATATATCGCCTGTTTATTTGTTCTGTATATAGAGACGTGGCGGTTCGGGAAAAAGTTCAATGCATATATAAAAGATATGCTTGGGTCGTTTTTGCCTAAATGAAAAGGGAGCGTTGCCGCTCCCTTTTTGATTTTCTCTCTTGGTTGGGGTTGGAAAATTGGAAAGCTTGCTTATACCAATACACCTTTACCATGTGTGCCTGTGCGGCTTCGCGCGGTTCGTCGTCGCGTAACGGCACCTGTTCTGTGGCTCTCTGTGCCTTCAAAGAATGCTCGGTCACGGATAATCGCAGCGGTGGCCTCCTCTACTTCGACTTGGGCAATCGCCTGCCGAAACCACATGCGGAGACACTCTCTTTCTTCATTTGACAGAACAATGTCGTTTTCGAACATATAGCAATCTCCTTGTTTCGGCTTCAATTCATAGGAATCTTCTTCCGGGTCTGAGGAAGTGATTCGCTTGGCAACCCTGCGGTGTCTTAACTACCGCTGGCGATAAGACGTTGCCGGACATATTGGGCAGGTCTTACTGATCCAAGTTCTCTAGTGGCAGACGGAGAGCCGAATTGCGACGCCACCAGATGTTCATAACTGCATTATGAGAGCTTCCAAGTGGTTATCAATACTTGACATTCTGTCTTTCGGCTTATAATCAGCTCATCCGAAAATTGAGCGTGCATAGACGCTTTATTCATGCACTTCTCCGCAGGTGGCATTTTTGAGTTTTTCGCACTGGACTTCGCGTTTTCTTTAGCAGCGTCTCAGAATTGAACGCTGAAACCCGGACTGCGTTAATGTTTCAGCCACTACTATGTAGTTGTTTCTCACCCTCGGGTTTAGTGCAAATGGACGAAAGTAAGTTCTGGGACCTCCTATCACTGATTAAGCTGCCAAATGAGGAGGATGAGGGTGACGTTGGCGCTGCTCGGGCTGCACTTGCAGAGCTGAGTATTGAAGACATTCAGAGGTTTGAGCAAATTCTGATCGAAAAGCTATTTGCTCTAGATACGCGGGTGCACGCTGGGGAGAGCCTTGAGAACGAAGAAGACTTCTTTTCTAATGACGGATTTCTATATAAACGCTGTTATGTAGTTGCGAGCGGGAAGGAATATTTTGATGACATTCTCCTAAACCCTCAGCGGATGCCAAAAGACATAATGCTCACGTTGGAGGAGCTTCTTTACCTGCCTCAGAATGCTTATGAGTTAAAGACTGGCGACGATGAGTTTCTGCCAGTAACCAGCAATTTAAGCCCTGAAACTGGAAGCAATCTACAAGGTTGGGAAGAAACTCCTGGTTTGAGTTAGGTCAATAGACATAAGGAACGATCTTCCAGCGCGCAGTGGACACGTCCAGCTCTTCGCCGTCGCCGGCAAATTGCGCTGTGGCAGCTTTTCCGGCCAAATACCATTTCATTCCGACAAGAATTCCAGGCAAGCTCAAGAGCGGCATCCAGGCGTTTTCGACCAGGGAAATACTAGCGATTATGACCAGCCAGGCTGAAAGTTCCGGATATTGCACCAATGGTAGTGGCTTGCTCAACGCTGCTTTGGTTTCATTTGCCGAATGTCCTGGATCTTTGCCATTGCCATTGCTTTTGCCGTTGTTTCCACCATTTCCAGAACCGTTGCCGCCCGCGTGTCCATGTGTCGCTTCTACGACCTTCTCGGTCGCTTTGAGCGGTCTGTAAATGACGCTTAGCCCCAGAAGCAAACCACCATACGCAAAGATAATCAGACCCACGGTCGAGACAACCAGCTCTACATCGCCGCTTCTTCCAATTTGCATCATGGAAATTCGTTTGCAGAGCACTGCAGCAGCGGTGTTGAGAAGGACCGTTGCTTGCAGCAGCAAGAAAGCTTTGTGGGTTTCCACAATTGCCTTCGCCCAGGCAATTACTTCCTTCAAATTGGTTGGCCTTTTCTTTTTTTCAATTACTGGCTGAGGAAAGCGGGAGACTGTTTTGTACGCGGCGCCTGCAGTAATGGCGCCAAAGACTATCGCTAAATTGATCAAAATGCGCTCGTCCCAGCTGAGGAGATTGATGTTTTTCAGCGCGCCCTTAGTCATCGAGATAATCGGAAATGCCACGGTTATAGCGGCGCAGAGGAGTCCGCCCAGAATGCTGCGCCAGTATTTGGCGTCTGCGAAACCATCGATCAATCCGAATTTCAAGGTTATTTCCGGCTGGAAAAAATGGGCAGGTTCAGCGACTACTGAGATCAGTTTGCACTAAATACAAACTATCAGCTCATGTTAATTGATGCGAACCCAAAACTTTCAAGCTGAAGCGAACCAATTCTTCGACGTCTTCGATCGCCGCTTCTTCTCTGGCTTTCTTCAAGGTCATATTGATTTCCGTGGCGGTATATCCAAGTCCTTCCAATATGGCTTCGACTTCTTCTTCCACTTTGGAAACTGCTTTTTCGTCAGTGCTGGCGCCAATGCCTTTGCGGTTTACCCACTCTTCAATTTTGGTTTTTAGTTCCAAAATGATTCGCTGAGCCACTTTAGCGCCCACGCCTGGCGCCTGGCTGATTAGTTTTTGGTTTTCAGAGAGAACGGCATCAACTATCTGCTGAACTCCGAGGGTGCCGACAACAGCCAGAGCCAGCTTAGGACCGATGCCGGTTACGGTTTGGAGAATGGTGAAAAGCTCGCGTTCATCCTGGTTTCCGAAGCCGAAAAGCGTCCATTCAGTCTCTCTTATGATCAAAGAAACAGGCATGATGGTTCGCTCCCCGACCGCTCCTTGGGTAAGTAAGGTTCGTTTCGAAACCATTACTTCAAAGCCTATGCCGCCGACATCCAGGACCATGCGGTCCGTTTGTCCGGAGGTTAGTTCTTTTTCGCGAATTTCACCCTTAAGGTAGGCAAGCATGTGACTTGATTTGCCTTTATTGTTCTTGAGGGTAAGGGAAAGAGAGATATCGGGGCGAGAGGATTTGAACCTCCGGCCTTCCGCACCCGAAACGGACACGCTACCAAGCTGCGCTACGCCCCGATATGGGGTGATTTTATCATAAGACCCGGGCGGCCAGGTCGTCTTCTAAACGAGATTAACAGAGCCTGTTTAATGTCCCCAAAAGCCCATGGGGACGGACTTACTTGGGTTTTTATTGAGCCATTAATGTAACGTTGCCGCCGCCGTTATGCCCTTGTTGAAGGGCGGCGCGGGCATGAGCCATGAGGACCTTGCCATCCTCGTCCATTTTGTCTCCCCACTGGCAGATGCCCACGCTGACGGTTATGTTCAGCTCCATGCTGTTGGCATCGAACGGAGTGTCGGCAATCTTGGTGCGCAGGCGCTCGGCAACCTCAATTGCCCCCTGCGCATTTGTGCACGTGAGCACGACGGTAAATTCAAACTCAGAGGTGCGCACGACGATGTCCGAATCGCGCATTTGATGGTCGATCATTTTCGCCAGTTTGCCGATTACTGCATCGCACTCTTCGCGGCTAATGGCGCGATTCAATTCTTTGTACTGGTCGACTTCGACGACGACAATGCTGAGCGGGACTTTGTAGCGCTTAGCCTGGCGGATGCCGGTTTTCAAAAACTCATTGAGATAGCGGGCTGTCTTCAGCTCGGTGAGAGGATCCGTAAGCGACATTTCTCTCAGCTGCTGTTCTTTGATTCTCAATTCGTCTCGCAGCGCTTTTTCACGCAACACTGACTTGACGCGGCTCAAAAGTTCCTGAGGCTCGAACGGTTTAAAAAGCACGTCTTCCATATCGGTCGGCGTCTTCAAGTCTTGCAAAGTCTGGTCTCTTGAACCCAGAAAGATTATCGGAATGTTGACGGTGCGATCGTCGGCTCTGAGGCGATTAAACACTTCCACGCCGCCTATCAGAGGCATGTGCAGGTCGAGAATGATGATATCCGGGACTTTGACCTTGCAAGCAGCAATCGCTTTGAAACCGTCGTTTGCTGAAGCCACCTGATAGCCGGCTTTTTTCAAAAGGTCAGTAAGAGCAATGGTATGGGCTTGCTCGTCGTCCACTACCAGTATGTTTGGGCTTTCCTTCACGATTTCTCTTTTCGATCTAACAACACCTAACCCTGATGATACCCGCTTTCAAGCATTTTTCCACAATTGATTATCTGCCGTTGGTTGCTATGCGGATGCACTTTTCAAGTCGAGAATCGTTTCAACGTTACCTGCACCAAAATGTGGCATCAAATACAGTGCCCCTTAAATCGAATTGTCGGCATTTGCATTGTTGATGCGGGCTCATCAGCTTCGACCGTTAAGAGCGAGTTTCTAATCGCCTCCAAATAAGGCGCTGTCTCGATTTCTAACGTACATTCCGCCACTGATTCTGCTCTTTTGACTGCACGCAAGAGCAGCTTTCGCGCACCGACTCTGTTGCCTCTTCCAAAATGGTAGAACGCAACCGCCGCCTGAATGATTGACTGAACAAGTTCCTTTTCATCGCCGGAAAGCGTATTCCAGTAGTCTTCCAAAGTTTCATGCGCTTCGTAAAATTCGTGATTGTTGAACTCTTCAATTCCTTTGAGAAGTAGTTGATGAGGTGTGTTCGGATTTTGCATCAACGGGTCTTGCTCAACGAATCTAATTGACGAACTTAACTAACGAACTTAACTAGCGATCAATGCTGGCTATGGCGACGACTTTGGCATCGGCAGGGAGCTTCTCTACTTCCGGCGCCGAAAGAGTAGTCACCTGTGAGGCATCCATAAGTCCGGACAGATCGACAAGTTTTGGTCCGGCCAGCAAGAAAATCGAGGGTATTACCTTGCCGGCGTCGCCCCACTGAGAATGTGCCTCTACAAGTTGATTAATCGCGCGCCCCGACTCTGACGGTGTGCTGACTAGGCAGTCTCCGTCTCTAATTTGCAAGCGAATATTTCCTGAGCGATCGATGACGCGTATCGGATTAATTTCGTTTTGCAACAGCCCAAAGAATTTCTTGGCCATGACCTTACCTCCGTACACGGAGAAGTGGTCAGTGCCGGCTTTGAGAGAAACGTCAGTGGGGGGTGCGTGCATTGATTCTGCGGCGAGATTGACCTTTTCCTCATCGCTGAGATCTTTCTTCAATTTGTCCGTGTCGGTTACGCTGGTGGCACCGCATGCAGTGGCGCGAATAATATTGGCGCGTGAGTCTATTTCTATATGAATTTCAATTGATGCCGGGTCCGCTCCCATTTTAAGAACGGCTGTTTGAGCCTCATCACGCAGTTTCAAAATATCATCATTGGTAGGATTGACGACCTGTCGCTCTACTGTTTCTCTGATTAAAGCGAGCGCTACACCAATGGCTGAAACTACATCTGAATGTTGCGACAACTTATGGTTCAGTTTCATCTTTTCGGCGAGAAACGGCACAATGGCTGCGGCGCCGCCGCCTCCACCAACTAGAGTTACCATTGATGGATCGAGTTTATTGTCCTTGATTAGAGCTAAAACTACACTCTCAACTTTAGCGGTAGCGAGAGTTAGCATATCGTTGGCCAACTTTTGGGGCTCCGTTTTCAATTCTTTGGATAAGCCGTCGAACGCCGCGGAAATGGCTTCGCTGTTACCTTTTGCAGAATCGTCATCGGCGACCAATCCGAGAAAGTTTGAAGCGCATGTCGGCGTTAAAGTATATCGGGTTGATGGTTCCTGTTTCACTTCTCCAGTCGTTGTTGCGGAACCAGCCAGTGCCAGATAGTCTTTAGGATCGCCCTCGAATGGCTGAATAAGCTCAGACTTCAAGTCCATAGCTTCTGAAGCGAAGGCTACATATTTTAGTCCGGCGATGTGAGCGCTGCGCGGTCCGACATCTATTATCTCGCCCGGAGAGCCAGTCTTTATGCGCGGCATAGAACCGCCGGCAACGCCGACAGTTCTTATATCCAGCGTGTTGGTATAGATTCTGTGCCCACCTATTTCGCCGGATTTGATGCGGGCTTTGCCGTTCACAATTGCTGAAATGTCGGTGCTGGTTCCACCGACCTCGAGAAAGATTCCGTCGGAGATGTGTAAGTACATCATCGCTGCCGCGACACCGGCTGCGGGGCCGGAGAGCATGGTCAGGATCGGCCGCTCGCGCATGGCCGCGATGTCCATTACGCCGCCGTCCGATCTCATTATCATCAGCGGCGCTTTGATGCCTGCTTCTCGCACACTCTTTTCCGTCATGTTGGCGCTGTCGAGCATTCGCGGCAACATCGAAGCGTTTATAACTGCTGTGCGTGTGCGTACTTTCAAGCCGTAAAGTTGGCTCACTTCCGAGCCGCAGGTAGCAAGGATACCTTTGCTTCTCGCCAGTTCGACGACGCGTTTTTCATTGTCAGCATTGTCTACAGCGAAAGCCTCACTGGCTGCAATTGCGACCGCGCCGTCTTTGACCAGTTCGTCTATGGCAGCGCTCAATATTTCGTCTTTAGGTGAATGGGTTGTGTCGATAAAGCGATGGAATGTTTTCAAAAACTTGCCGGGCGCCAATTCTATTTTGCCGACTTGCGTGGAAAGATTGGACATAAACGCGTTCAGCCCACCGCCCATGCCGATGACGCCTACGGTTGCCACGTCGCCTTCTAAGAGCGCGTTGGTTGCTTGGGTGGTCGAATGGGCAATGAAAGCTACTCGCTCCGGCTCTATCGATGCCTTTTCCAAAAGCAGCTGAAGCGCGTCGATAATGCCTTTTGCTACGCCTTCCTTGGCGGTGTGCGTGGTGTGCACTTTGACCTTCTCGATCATTTCGAGCGACTCTGAATCCAGCGCAACAGCATGTGTAAATGTACCGCCGACGTCTATACCGACCCGCACTTTTGATTTTGCTTTGGCTGTAGATTTAGCTTTTGATTTTGGCTCTTGCGTCATTTATGCACCACCTAACTGAATGGAACAAACTTGAACGCAACAGCCAGACAAAGTCCGGCTATTGTAGCCAGCCACGCATATGGAGCTGTCTTTCTCAAGAGCGTTTGAGTATCTGTACCGAGATAGGTTGCAATCCAGATGTTGTGTGTGTTGGTCGGGTCGCAAATGCCTTGAATCTGCCCGACCGACATCAGCATCCCCATGATTGCACTTGATGCCAGGCTTGTGGATTTTTGAATTATCGCCACCAGTCCGCTGCCCATTCCCCAGAGGCTGAGCGGTCCGCGGTACAAAGCCAGAGGTGCAGCAAGAGTAAAAATGATGACATATGGAATTGCCGTTGTCGGCACTACTTGCTTCACTATCGGCTCGATTGCGCTGGCAATGACCGGATTTCTCACTGCAGTAATCAGCATTCCAATGCCGACCATGAGCACGACAGCGGGTATTACAGAACTGATCCCGTCGATAATTGAACGCGTTAAAACCGTAACTGAGTCACGCTTCCAGGTCGTCAAAACGCCGTATGTGATGCCGGCAAGGAATGCCGGAATGAAATCCCAGTGACAAACCAAAACCAAAATTAAAGGGGTGATTGGTGTCAGCAGAGCAAGTCCGGAGATTTTTTCTGTCTTGCCAATATGTCTGGAAATGGCAAGAACTATCAATGCGAGAAACATAACCGAGACAATTGTCGTACCAACGAGCTCGGCAGGTGGTGCCGCTGTTGCCGTTTGGGTGGCGCTCTTCTGAGAAAGCAGTGGGAATGCGAAAAACTCGAGCACGCCTGCCAGTGCCAGGTATTTGAGGTTATTCCAGTTTTTCAGCTCAATGACCAAAAACATGACGACAATCAAAGCGATGATTGCAGCAAACGGAACCACAAAACCAATAATCGCTGCAGGTTGCAGGTTGAGAACCGAGATGTACAGTTGCCAGCCGGCAATGTTGAACATGCCGCCCAGGCTTATTCCGAAGAGAAATAAGGCACCGGCCGTGACACTGGAGATGCTCAGTGAAAGCAATGCCGGCAGTACGATTGTTCCAACCATGATCACCGCACCCAAGCCTCCGAGTGTGGAGAATAGAAGCGCCGTGACAAGTGTCATTACCAGACCGAGGACGAATTGATTGTCGCCTGAGAATTCAGCGACCCAACGAATTAGCGCTTTGGCGATGCCGTGTTTGTTCATCAAATCAGCAAGCACGGCACCGAACATTGTCGTTGTGTATGCGCCGTACATCATGGTCGCACCCTTATTGATCACGTCGGAAAGGATTTCCTTTTCCGGGATGCCGGCCAAAATCGACATAACGATTGCCATCACCGGCAAAGCCAAAAGTGCGGATATGCGACGGCTATACATCAGCATCGCCATGACGACAAAGACGGCAAGACAGGCGATTCCGATTAACATCTGGATTTAATTTCCGATATTGGAAAATACATAAACTACAGACGTAATGATCTGCTGTTTAAAACACCTCTGTCAAGTAGCTTTTGAGGTTGATGTTATTACTTGTTGGCGCTGACAGGTATCGCATCAAGTTTCTCGTCCTCTCGGCCGGTCTCCTGCATCAAGGAATTGAAGTCAGCGAGCACCACTTTGTTCAATGCTTCAGTCTGGGAGTTAGTGCCTTCGGCGGCTAAAATTGCGATCGCTTTTCGATAGAGTACTTCGGCCTTTGCGTAGTCTTTCTTCTTCTGTTTCAAGTAACCAAGGTTATGAGTGATTGCGGCATGCTCCTTTTGATTGAAGTCGGCAATTTGCTCTCCATATGCGATCACTGTCGGTAAGAGGTCCTCTAGATCGTCGAATTGCCTGGCTGCAAGATATGTTTCGGATAGATCTTGGTATGACTTGAGGATCTCGCGCTTGTCGTATGGACGCGAGCGCGAAAGTACTGCAATAGAGCGTTTTAATTTGGATTCTCCGTCATCGCTGAGCTCCTTGAGTTGTCCGGACGCGCCGACATCGTAGGTCAGACCTTGCTGGAACTTCACGATGGCAAGAATGTCGGTCAGGTCACCTTCAGCTGAGAGGCGCAGCGATTGAGCAATCAGCCAATATTGTCTGGGCAGCTGATTGCGCAAAATGGGCATCAATGCATTTATTTCCCGGTTGCTCTTTTTCTGTCTCTGATTCATGAGTTCGCGAGTTGCACTGGTTATCATTTTGAGCGTTTCAGGACCTGACACAGCAGCTTCCTTCGCTGACTCTTCAATAGTTTCTTTTGCGCTCTCTATGTTGTTCATTTGCCAGAACAAACACGCCTGAGCATATTTGAGCATCGCTCGATCGCGAGTCAGGGTGTCGGATTCCGCACTCAGTGCATTGCTGGTTGCATCGAGCAAGTTTGCTGCTTCTTTTGATTTCCCGATGCCGGCCAAATATTGTGATTGTTTTACGAGCAGCTCAGCAAAGTCGGGCACCTTATTGCGCATCAACATTTTGATGTGTTTGTTTGCTTGCTCGAAAAGTGACAATGCTTCGGCTGGCGTCGGAGCAGAGAGTGCAAGATCGGTTGATATAGCGGCAATTTTTACAGCTGCCATTTTCTGATCTTCAGATAGATGATTTGAAGTTGCAGCATCAGGACTTTCTGCACTCGTGAATTGCTGCAGTTGCGCCAGCATTTCTGCCCTGCTCGGCGTTGGTTGCAGCTTTGCCAGCGCGTCTTTGTATTCGTTGCTGTTGTCCTCAAACGTTTCTGTTTCAGAGATTTTTCCCTTGTTCAATTTTGTGATCACGAAAGACAGATCGATCATGTGCTCGAGAGTGGTGCCCATAATCTGGCTTCTATTGTCGTCTTTGAGCGATTCAGCTGTTCTCAGCGCTTTGCGGAAGTGCTCGTAAGCTGCAAAATAATTTCCACGGTCAAAGTATTTCTCAGCGCGATCCATATCCTCTTGCCACCACGCCAACTCTTTTGACGTTTGAGACAAAGTCGAAATTGAGATGGGCTCGTCTTTTTCCCAGCCCTGTTTTTTTATGCCGGAGTAGACGTCATAGATTTCTTTGGCAGTGAACGCAACAATTAAAAGAAGTGCCAGGGCAGCCAATTTTTTACGCTTGCTGAGAGGGAGTTTTCCACCTGGAGACTTTTCTTGAAGTGTTGTGGCAAGTTTCTTTTCCTCGCCGGGCCTGCTTCCAGCTGATTTCTTATCCTCGAACGCTTTCTTTGCCTCAGCTGCTCTTCTTGCCGCTGTCGCGGTTTTTGACTCTTGCGCAGTCGCCGCAGCCAAGGCTTTTGCGTTAGCGACAATGGACTTTTCTGCCTCTTCTTTTGCCTTTGATTCTTGCTGTGCAATTTTCAATTTTTCAAAAATCGGCCCGAGATCTTCTGCGACATCGCCCATGGTTTGATAGCGATCTTTGCGTGCCTTTGCCATCAGTTTGTTGACGACGGCATCGAGTTCTTTGGCGCATCCAAGATCCGGTCGCGTTTCTGTAAGAGGTCTTGGATTGTCATTAAAGTGCATGCCTACCGTGTCGGCGAAATCAACTCCGACAAATGGCGGAGTGCCGGTCAAAAGTTCGTAGAACATGCAGCCAAGTGAGTACATGTCGGAGCGCTCGTCGAGCTTCTCGCCACGGCACTGTTCGGGGCTCATATACAAAGGGCTGCCGAAGACCTCACCTGTTTCCGTCAATCGCTGACTGTCAGCTTCGTCCACTTTGGCGATGCCGAAATCGATGATTTTTAC
>PNLN01000161.1 GCA_013823055.1 Cyanobacteria bacterium DS2.3.42 | reverse complement strand
TTTGGCAGAAAAACTTCGGCTATGCCATCCCCGATGGCACTCCGAGGTGGCAGCCCAACATACAATTCCAACGGCGCTCGACACTGGCACGAAGCCGCAATCATTTGCTTTTCCACGCGCTTGATGATGAAGAATATGTGCTCTGGCTCGATTCGGATGTGCTGGAGTTTCCGCCGGATATCATTCAACGCTTATTGTCGTACAACAAGGACATCGTTCAACCGCACTGCGTCAAGAAATACGGCGGTCCTACTTTTGACTTGAATGCCTGGCGCGATCACGGGCGGCTGTTCATGCACGATCTGCGCACCGAAGGAGAAATCATACCCATTGATGCAGTCGGTGGAACCATGCTGTTGATCAAAGCCGATTGCCACCGCGACGGACTGGTATTTCCACCTTTTCTTTACGGAAAGAGAAACGCTAAGGTGCGCTCGAGAGAAGACATTTCGATGCCAGGGCAAGAAGGAGAAGTGGAAACCGAAGGTCTGGGAATTTTAGCCAGCGACATGAATTTTCAGTGCTGGGGATTGCCGCATTTAGAAATCATCCACGCCGATCGCTAGGATGTCTAAAGAGGCAAAAAGCGCTTGGCCAAGCCTTTAATTCGTTGCAAAACATCAACTTGCTGCGGCGTCCCAATCGACGGTGGCCCGATAGGCTGCGTTGCCATCGGCTTCCATTCCAGAAGCTTCGCGCACAGTCGCCTCAAGGGTTCATCATCTCGCTCATGAACCAACGTGAGAAAATCCGGACGCAACGGCTCATTTTTCCATTTTAGATACTCAGAATATCTCTGGCGATCAGCCGAGACTTCTAGAAGGAACTTGGCAAGATCGGCTCCATTGGCGAAATCCGTTGCTTTGATTATACAATTGCTTCCCGGCAAGTAGTCATCAACATTGGGAGCACCGAGGTAAACCGGCACTGTGCCTGAGATTAGCCCATCAAACATCTTCTCGCTCACATAGTCGATGCAATTAGAATTCTCGAAAGCAAGGTAGAAGTCATATTCCCTTATCGTCTCCAACTTCGTCATTCGTCCGCTGTCAGTAAATTTCAATTGGCAGTTGTTCTGCGACTTGCCGTACGAATCAACCGGCATATGCTCCATCAGCTCGGCAGCCCATTCAAATCGATTGTTCAAAGCAAAGTCGTTTGACGCAAAGTAAGCAGCCCTGCCCCGCATGTTTTTTTCAGTCGGATTGTTTTGCAAATGAGGAATAAGAGCCGAATCGAAATAGAGAAGCGGCACATCACAATCGCGCCGGAAATTCATGCGTACATCGAAATGCCGCATGAATTCTGGATCGCACTGCAGCGGATAATTCGCATCTGACTCCATAGACATCGCGATCCAAATCTGACCCGGTGGCTTTACAGGAGGAATCGAATCCATTGCCATATTGGGCAGATGAAACAAAACCGCGTCAGCATGGGAAAAACGAGTGTGATCGAGAGTAACGACGCACAAATCTTCGGCGACTTCAGGAGCAAAGCCAATAGCGTCTTTCAGAGTCTCTCTAAAATACGGCGTGTAGTAAAGGATTTCCAGCTTTCCTTTGACCGGCATGTTGTGCGAATTATTTCCTGAAGACGTAAACTGTTTCCCCACAATGCGTTTTGGCCGGACAACTCAAATCAGCTAGAAGTCCAGACATAGGCTGGAACTGAAACTTATTGTCCGAGCGGCTGAATTGCGAAAAATGATCCTTCACTGCATTGCAAAAATCATTGGAGTTCTTACCGGCTCGCTCCAATCCGTAAGGCCAGTACTCCGTAAGTACGTACTCTGAATTGGACAGCGCCTTTTCAGCACCATTGAAAATTGAAACTTCCGAACCCTGCGAATCGATCTTGATAAGCTTGAGAGGCCTGTCTGCCAGTCCTGCTTTTGCAAGCTCGGCATCAAGAGTGTTTGCATCGACTTCAATCTGCTGCCTCTCATCCTCACCGTACAGGTTGTTTTGGAACTCTCCTGCAGCCCGCACTCGTATGCGATGGTCACCCAAATTGTCGAGGCACTGCTCAAGTAAAACCTTGCCGCAACGCTCTAAAAGAGCAGTTTGAACCAATGTGGATTGTTCCAGAAAGTCGTTTTCTTTTACATTGCGCGACAGCAATTCAAAGTTTCGTGGGTCGGGTTCAAAAGCGATTACGCGCCCTTCTCGACCTACGTGCCGAGCCATAACTACCGTGTACCATCCCAGATTTGCACCGACATCAACAACCGTATCTCCGGGCGTCAAAATAGATTTAATCCAGGCGGTTTCAACCGGCTCCCAACTTCCATATGCAATCGAACAGCCGACTACATTGTCACGAACATCAAAGCAAAACACACCCTCAGGCGTTCTTGCTATCGCTTCGCGCACCAGTGTTTCGCCAAACAACATCTCACGCAATTGAAAAATTTGATTCCAGTCGAGACTTTCGCGCGGTGGAATAACCCCTGCGCCAACAGCACCCTTCTCAGACTCGGCATTCTGATTTGCCGAACTCTTTTGCCAATTTGTGAACTTGGAAAGCATGGGCAATACGATAGCAAAACTCGAACGCCAGGTCGACAACGGACACCAATTTTACTATAACGTTTAATACAAGGGTTTCAAAAAGATGATGCAAGGGAGACGCGCAGTCTCCGATGCATCATCCGAACGCAAGCGTTCATTCAGCGGCACTCTTCAGCGGGATGCCGAGCATCTTCTTGAGCTCGTCGGCAGCAACCTTGAGTCCTTCCGGACCGCGGTCGCCTTCGACATTTGTCTCAGGTTCGATACCGTTAGCCTCGGTCTGACCGCAGTCACCAAGCCACTCTCCGCCCGGCGCAAACCAGTGGCAGCGCGTGATGCGCAGCTTGGCCTTGCCGTCGAGAATGTCGTATTCAGCTTGACCGATGCCCTTGCCTGGCGTCGTTCCGCTGCCCACGATGGTGACCTGGCCGGAGATACCGTTTTGCACGAGCGCGCAGATCATCAACTCCCCGGCGCTTGCTGTGCGACGGTTCATCAGAATGACCAGCGGCTTGCCGGCAAGCGTGGGCAGTCGGCGAGTGCCTACGTCGCTGCTCTTTTCGCCGTTCGGCAATTCCTCGCGCATGAAGAACTGGTCTTCATTGACGAAGTACTGCCTGACCTTGATGCCGTCGCCGTCTTCCCAGCGGAATTTGATTGTCGCAAGCAACCCCTCATTGAGGAAGAAGCCGCAACACTCGAGCGCCTCGAACATCCGGCCGCCGCTGTTGCCACGCAGGTCGAGAATCACTCCCTTGCAGGAAGCAATCTTTTCGACCGCCGCAGCCACCTCGTCAACCACACCTTCCTTGTCGAAGGTGCTGATGCGCAGGTACGCAATTCCGCTGGGCGCCAGGACCGCCTCCACATCGGGAGGTGTGTCCGGAAGAGTACCACTAGGCGAGTCATCCGCACTGGACTGAGACACGAACGCCTGGGGAGCCACTACACGCTCGGTGTAGGTGTCTCCCAAAGACGCCAGCATCTCGTCTGCCAATCGCAACGCCGTCTCCTCATCCACGATCTGCTCGTCGAACTTGTGCTCGTAAGAGCCCCAGTCGGCAAGCCGCTTCGTGTCAAAGAAGGCGAGGTTGACCATCTCCCAGATGGCGTGATAAAGCTCACGCCCCCTGACGGAAGCGTCATTGTTCGTCTTCATTGCTACGTCCTTTCATATCTACGGTCTTAGAAACGAGTAGGAAAAGAGCATCCGAAGATTCGAATGCTTACTTCCAACTTGCTCCCTGAGCGTGGATGGGTTCAGCTAGTGCATGTGTCCGTGCAGTTCGACTGTCACTTGCGAGATGGCGGGATAGTCCTCGTACCAGACATCGTTGTTTTTGCCGGTCAGGCAATTGCAGGCATCCTGCACAACGGTGATGCGGCACTGAGGCAGTTTTTCCGCCAGCCCCTGAATGGATTCCAGCAAGCAGGCGTCACTGTTGACACCGCACATGCGGAACGACTGGGTCGAAAAGCCTTTCGCCTCGCAGATTTTGAGAATTTCGCTTGACCCGTCATCGCCTGATTTGGAGATGATTTTCGCAAGGTCGTATCCCTCAATCAGCGATTTGATGCTGTCGTACGTCTCGCCCATTTCGTGCGGGTCGTACTCGACGATGATGATTGGGCGTCCTTCCTCGCGAGCGCGAGTGACTTCCTGTTTGACGAACCACTGGGTGATTGCGTCCTGGCTGGCTTTGAAACCCGGTTGCATGTCCATGACGACAAGCACTGGTCCCAGAGTCAGCAGATGAGGGTTGAACGGCAATGCAGCCGCGACGTTGAGCCCTCCTGCTCGCACGTCTGTTCGTTTTGTACTCATACTTTTCTACTTTCTTTTTAGGCGGCATGAGTCCATGCACAGATGTGCAGGGCTTTTACGCGCGTGAGATTTATTTTTTTCGGAGTTTAGGCTTTTTACAGAGATATTTGGTGGGTTGATTGATAATTTGAACTTACAGAAGGCTTTAAACTCAGGCAAGTGTTTCTAATATGAGAGTTCCAATAGCAAAACTACAGGCTGAGACGAACACACAGCCAGAAAACCGGTAGGGCAACGGCGATCGCCTCATGGAGAAGGGCTCTGTCGAACCAAGACAAACCACTTCAACGCTTACGCGAGCGCCGCTAGCGACTCTCAATGTCTCCGTATACTGCTTCGCTACAGTTATCGCAATTTAGCTTTGCTGAAGAGGTCCGACAATAATGCCTTAGTTTGGGCCAATTGAGTCGGGTTGGCGCCCGGATCCTTCTCACTGATCTGCAGGCTCAGCACCAAGAGCTCGCAGGCTTCCTCGTCTCGCTTCAAAGAAGCCATCATATCGCCCAGAGAAAACAGCGAAGAAGCTACATCAGGGTGGTCTGCGCCAAGAGTGTTCTGGCGAATCTTCAAAGCTTTAGTGTAGAGAAACTCTGCTTCGCGATATTGTTTTTGGCAGCGATATAAATCGGCAAGAATGGTCAGACTGTTAGCGACAAGAGGGTGATCCGGCCACAACTCTCGCGCTTCTACTAGCATCGAGTGCCTGAGCAAAACCTCCGCCTCTTCATATTCTTTCTTGTGAAAATGTCCCTGCGCTAAAAGTAAAAGGCTGTGTGCAATGTCCTGAAAGCTCGTCGGCGCCTCTTCAGTGTGCAATGTTTTGCTCAATTGACACGACTGCCTGAAGTATGAAAGTGCCTGCTCGGACTTTTTCTGACGCATGAGAATCACAGCCAGACCCATGAAAGCAACGGCCAGTACTTGATGATTTGGACCAAGAAATTTTTCGTAGATGTAAGCGGAATTTTTGACCAGCCGCTCTGCATCTTCATATCGGCCCCAGGCAAAATAGAGGCCCGAAAGATAATTGAGCTGGGTAGCCACCAAGGGGTGCTCCAAACCAACTTGCCGTTCAGTTATCGAAAGAGCGCGCAAGTAATAGGGTTCAGCCTCGGCAAATTTGTCCTGGATTCGATAGAGGATGCCGAGCCTGTGCAAACCTGGCAGCAAGCTCTGATCGTTGTCTCCGCAAGTACTCTCTCGCAAGGCCAGCGACCGCAAATAGCAGTCCTCCGCCTCTTCAAAACGCCCGCGGCAATGATATCCGTAGGAGAGATCATCGAGCAAAGTCGCCAGTGAAGGGTCGTCTTTTCCGACCTCGCTTTCCTGGATTGCCAGCAGCTCTTCCAGTTTTTCTATGGAGGGAAACACTTTTCTACCGTACCGACACAGCCAAAATTTTCTTACCCGGAGCGCAAGGTAAACTTGCGTTTTTGCCTATTCTCGTTTAGTTCACAACCAATTGTTAATAACACAGAACAGTTATTAGCAAGATTGGGCATTAAGTATGAGGGATGAAATAAGAAAGGCACTGCCACAGGCAAGAGGATTAAAAACCGAGGCACATGAGCAGCTCGAAAAAAACTATTCAACTGGGTGAACTGATTGTCACAAGCGGTTTGGCTTCGGAAGAACAGCTGAACCTTGGTTTGCTTGGCACTGTCGAGACAGGGTTGCCGCTCGGGCTGCAATTGATTTTGCAGAACATTCTCGATTTCGACAGCCTGCACGGGCTTGTCACAGCTCAAAGTCTGGTCAGAGATGAATACGTCACCCGTGAGACTGCTGCCAAAGCTGTAGCCCTGGCAAAGCGCAAAGGCATTGCTCTTAATTTGGCTCTGGATTTGCTTGGAATCTATGTCGACAACCCAATGAAAAATCGACTGGGAAGTCTGCTTGTCGATGGAGAAATTGTCGACAGAAATGTTTTGAAAAACAGATTGAAAGTTTCTCGAGCTACCTGCCTGCCTTTAGGAAAAGTTTTTGTAGCCGGCGGAGATTTGGAATCCGCCATAATCGACAGGGCCATACATGTGCAAAAGCTCTTGCGCACAGGAGAGATGGAACGCGAAGAAGCGATCGACTCGATTGTCTCTTCAAGAAGTAGTATTCAAGCCGCTCACACGACAGAGGAAGGTCTTGAGATACTGAAGACCCGCCTGGGAACTCTCTTCGTCGAAGTCGGCCTGGTATCTTTTGAAGACGTCGAGAGAGCGGTGGAAGAAGCTGGTCGCATGCAGGTAAGAGTCGGCGAAGCATTGCTTGCAATGCATTTCATTTCAACAGAAAGTCTGGACATCGTGCTGGAAGTGCAAAGGCTGGTCAGAGCCAAACGATTCAGCCGCGAACATGGCATCGCCATGTTAAGAAGAATCCACGCTACAGACACGTTTCCCACAACCGCAGACGGTCAAAAGGAACGTGCCCCAATCAGTTTTCTCAACTTCCTTCGCCTGGCTCGGCTGGTGGATGGCAGCGGCAGAAATATTCTTTCCCAAACAGGTGTCTACCGAAGTCACGGCGTCAGCGGAATGATTGAAGATACTTGGACTGTGCTTCCACAATCATTCGATGAAGACCGCATCATGAAGGAAATTATTCCCAAAGATGTCGGAGAATGCCTTGCAGAAAACGGCTTCGTCACACTGGAACAGCAATTGAGCGTCGCTCGCGCAGCCAAAGAATATAAGAAGCATCGTGATCGAGTTTCAAATATTGAGCAAGCACTCGTGAAGTATCATGCCGCCATTGTAGATGGTTCGGCAATTCGCACCTGGTCGGGCACCTTCCCTGCAATTACCAGCTGGATTGAAAAAGAAGAAAAATAGTCTACAAAAGCTTCAGTGCACTCGGGGCAACCAGATTGCCAAAGATGGAAAAGTGCCAGACCATGCAAGCATTTGCTGCCGCTCTTGTTTGGCAAGATGGTACGTAACCAGAGCCTTGTCTAAACTCAATTCATTGTGGCGGAACAGTTTGTACTGCCGTGCAGCTGTGGCGATTTCAAGTTTTGATTCAGCTGTTAAAAATCCATGCCTTTCCAAACAGTCGTAAACGTCTGATGGCATCGCTTTGGAAACATCGGCAGTTTCGTCACTAACCATGGGTAAGATCTGCCACGTATCCTCCATTTCGCTATTGTCGCTGTCTTTGTCAGCTACACGTGGACTTGTGCCCTTCATTGCTTTGTGTTTGGATAAACGAGTCAGTATCAAAAATTCACTGAAAGTCAACTCAACCGGCTGCGGTTTGACCTCTCCAATGAGTTTCTGCCAATCATGAACGCTGTTTACTCGGGCAAGCAAATCAACACCATTCGGGTAAGAAATCAATTTATCTTTGATCATTTTGAGCAGAATCTTTGCCGCAGCCGTGACATGATTGGAAATCTGAGCGGACTGAAATAGTGCCTCCTCAAAATCAATATTCTTTTCCCGGGCTGAACAAAGCAGCGCATTTGCAAGCTCAGGCTCCAGCAATTTAGCGTCCAAAAGAAGCGACGGCAGATCAACGCCTGTATTTGAATTTGCACTGCCGATTGTAGAGACAGATCCAAGAAAACTATTCACTGTTTCAAGGTCATCTAGCACGCTTGCTCTGTCAATTTCATTTGCTCGCAGCAAAACTTGCAACTTAACGGCTTTGTCCAATAATGCTGACTTCAATACACCTGAGGCAATCAGAACACGACCCAGGGGAAGCCCGGTAGCTTTACCCAGGCCCAAGCAATGCTTCAGGAGCGTTCGATCTATTAGCCCACAATCGGTGAGAACGGCACCCAGCCGGTTCTTCGAGTCACTACTTATTTCAACTCCCATCACATCCAAAGCAACTTTCAATTGAATCTTTTTCTTTCCAGCGAGTGCCAAAGCGTCAATTGCCGCCTTTTCATTCAGCAGTCCATCACGTACTTGTGACTGCGCAACAACGCAGTTGCTCAGCATGTCGACGTCGAGCAATCCCTGTAGAACCAGTTCTAGCCCCAAAGGCAGTCCAGTCAGTCCGGCTCTTCTGAGAGCCGCTTCAACTTTGTTTTGACCGACCATCCCGGCTGCAACCAGCATTTCGCCGAGCAAAATTGGAGAACCTTCATTCATTAGCATGCCTCCCGGCTTAACTATTGTCAGGCACGCGGGGTCAAAAAAGCATCACCCGCAAGGGGACTGAGCTACTGTGCTCAAGCACGTCCGCAGATGTTTTTTCCAAGCACCAAGCCCGGGGAAAACCAGCTGAAATAAGTATGATTTCTCTTACCAAACACGCAGCAAGACCACGCGCTTTAGGACGGAGAACACTTCAATTATCTGCTCACTCCTACGTCCGAGCCAGGCGCAGCACCGCCGAATGTCGAGAAGATCGGAATGAAGTTGCGCAGATGCAGAGGCGCTGTTTCTGCCGGTTTGACGCCGACATCAGCCCATGCTTTTTCCAGCTTCGGCACGAGGTCTGTATGACCGAGGCGTTTTGCCGATTCCAATGTTTCGAAAGCAAATTGTGAGAACGATGGCGTGCTTCCGGCTCTGGCGCGGGCGTCGTACCAGATTTTCGCTGGAGCTTCCCAGGCATTGCCGCCAACATTGACGGCGAATTCCGAGAATGCTCTGTTGGGAATACCGCTGTTGATGTGCACTCCGCCATTGTCGCCGCGAGTTGGATTGTATTGATCCATGTGTGCCGGTTGCGGGTCTTTGCCGATGGCCGGATCGTCGTAGGCCTTGCCCGGTTTGCGCATATCGCGCAACGCTTCACCCTTAATGTTTTCCTTCCAGATACCTTTGCCGACTTGCCAGTGATACTGTTCGGCTTTCTGTCCGAGCGCTTTCATATCAATGAGCACGCCGCCGACATCTGAGAAGTGCTCATTAAGTGCGCCCGGCTGATTGCGATATACAGTACCTGCTTCGAACTGCGTGACGCCGTGTTCGACTTCATGCCCGGCAATAACTCTCATCACGAATGTTTTGAAAGGACTTTGCGCACCAGGATTTCCGTAAGTCATACGAATACCGTTCCAAAATGCGTTTTCAAAATTGTTGCCATAGTTGACGGTGGAAAGCATCTTCATACCTTTGCCGTCAATGGAATTTCGACCGTGTACGTCTTTTAAAAATCCGCGAATGTCGCCTGTATAGTCATATGCCAAATCGACATCGGATTTGCCTGTGGGTTTCTGACCTTCAGCTCGCGCCAAAACACCGTCAACTTCCTTGCCTTGCGCATCATAGATTTCACGGGCGCCATTGTGATTTTCCGTCTTGCCGGGTGCGAGACCTTCGCGCTCGAGGCGAATCTGCAAATTGGAAGCTCGTGCTCTTTCGATCGACTTCAGGAGATCCGGATTACCGGCATTGCGGCGTGCAATTTCGTCAAATACATGTTCTGGAATGAATCCGTGGCGATGAAAAGTACTTTCAATACCTGCTGCTCGCAAACCAAGTGTTTTTGCGCCTTCCACACCACGCATAAGGCCGCCGTCCAGTGCTTTGTACTGCGCAGCCTTCCAAGCCATGAAGGGCTGAGCCGCTTCCGTAGCTAGAGCCTTGCCCATCAAACTGGAACCGATTTTGGCACCAATACCTGCTTCCAACATGGTGACGGGCATGCCGCCAATCGTGTCGCCCAAAAGAGAGGAAGCTGCATTCATGTCTTCCATTGTTCTTGCGACATAGGCACCATGATAAGTTTCCACAAGAGGCTTGGCGACAAAATAACCGCCCAATGCAACTCCGGCGATTGCGCCGACAGGACCGGATTTTGGCAATATCAACTTGGCGCCGGCGCCGATAGCAGCACCGATGGCAACGTTGGGCAGAATCAAATCCGGATCGAGAGAGTGAATAAAACCATCGCCGATTTTCTTAAAACCATCGACAGTGACATCTTTCATACGAGTCATAGCGCTGTCTGGAGCTGCTCTCAAGTCTTTGCTTGGCGCTTGCGCATCAGCTACAGCACCAGCCAAAATTTGCTGACTCAAACCGACTTGCGCTTCTGTCGGTTGATTGTTGTTAACTACGGGTTTGTCATCACCTTCTGCCATAGGATGTATAACCTCATATCGGCATTGCGCCGGAGAGCAAGGGAGGGTTGGCACGGCAGGCGCGGAGCAGGGTCGACATCTTGCGCTTATGCGCTTGAAGCCCGGTCTGGCGTTGTTTGCTTAGCGAATGGATGGAACACTCCCACAATAAACCTGGTCGCAGCAGGTGTCGATTGGGGGAATTACGCTCCTTGAAAGGTTTAACAAAAATCCGCCCAGGCGGGCAGGGTATAAAGCTATGGCGCGCGTTCGAGACAGGGCAATGAGCGACAAAAAGACTGAAGTAGCTGAAGCGACCGACAAAAATTCCAAGACCGGCGATAGCGTAAAGAAGTCCGGTGTAATTGGCGATGACCAAAATCAAAATGAATTTCAAAAAGCGCACAAGAAATCGCACAGCAACGACAAAGGACCTTCCCAGTTAGAAGCACCTGCCGTCCAGAACTTCGGCATCGATGGC
>PNLN01000008.1 GCA_013823055.1 Cyanobacteria bacterium DS2.3.42 | reverse complement strand
AGAAAGAGGAAAAGGAAAAAGACTATTTCGAGCACAAAGGGCAGAAGTACAGCAAAGACACCGACTATGAAAAGCTGACAGGATTAGCCCAGAGCCTGCGGGAGAACAAGAAAGAACGCTTACCCATAGAGAACTATCAGCAGCTAAGAAGCTGGATAGAAAACGCAGACCGGGCAAGATGGGCAGGCGTGCTAGATAAGCAACTGGCGCTATCACAAACACAAGAGTGGCAAAGCAAAGCACGGGCGGGCGATCCGAATAACTTCAGATATACGGACCCTGTGCAGCAAGAACTAATGAAAAACCCGGTAGTTGGTTTGTACCTGCAAGGCGCATCAGTGGCAGCTCAGCTGGTTAAATGGATTCCGCTGGATGACAGAAATCGCGATTATAACAAAGAAGCCAGGGAAGAACTAGAACAACTCAGACAGAATAAACACCTGGAAAATGTGCAGCCAGGGCGGAAGCCGGAAGAGAAGGAAAGAGACGAAGAAACGATCAAGAAGCTTGACCAAGCTATCCTGGAGAACAAAGAAGCGAAGGACCTAGCCGAAGAAGAGAAGAAGAAGCAGCAGAAGAAAAGAGATCCCTTTAAGTTCGATCCGTGGGGGCAATATTGATGGTAGCCGTCAGCGACTCAGGCATAGTGAAAGCAACAGCCAAAGAATTCCCCGTCATTGCTGTGAACGTGCTAGACCGGCTAGGCTACAAAGTATCCCGGAGCAGCCAGCAGCTAAATCAGATACTGGCTGTTGAGCAGGTGGACGAACAAATTGGGCGCGACTGGTGGCGGCACGACTATAGAGTAGTCGTTAAATGGAGCACCGCGAGCAGTGGCGGGGTTGTCGTTGAAGTTGACTTGGAAGAGCGCAAGGAATCTGCAACAGAAGATGACTGCCAGCGCCGTTGCGACAAGCTAATAACAGAGCTGCAAAGAGACGCAGAGCGAGCGACCCGAATGCAGGCGACAAGAGAAAAGAGTACCGTGCACGGGGCCGCACGTTGGGGCACGGAACAAGAACTTAAGCAGCAGGACTATTTCCAGGCGAAGGCAGACCCTAAGAGGTTGATCATAGGGCGAAGTGAGGACAACAGATACATTCAAGTACCAGAGTTTTCAACGCACGCACACGCGATTATATGCGGGAGAACAGGCGTAGGCAAATCGCGAGCTTTCTTTATTCCGAATCTAGTAGAGAGACTCGGAACCAATATGATCGTGACTGAAGCCACGCCGGGGTTTGAAGACGGAGAGCTATATAAGCTGACCTCCGGGTGGAGGAAGCTAGCAGGACACACAATTTATTGCTTCAATCCTGCCGATATGTCATCAGTCAGGATCAATCCAATAGACCGAGTAAGGCTAGCGCCCGCCCACCTGAAAACCTCAAGGGCAGAGCAATTAGCCGAGCTTGTGATCATGAACGGCGAATCCACAGAGGGGAAAGGCGAGCAAACCTGGAACAGGTCAGAGAAACTATTGCTAATACCGCTCATATTGCATGCGGCAGCAGGAGAACCAGAGCAAGGGCATTTTGGCGCTTTGCGCTGGCTGCTATTGAAGGGACCTGACAGGTTAGCTAAAGTGCTTGAGCAAAGTTCATCAAGAGTAGCGCAGATGGAATTTGAAGGCTGGATGCGACTTTCAGGAGAAACCAATTTCAAGTATGGAGTTTTTTCAGGACTAATAACCAAGCTCAATCCATGGATGACCGATCAAATCGTGGCGCTAACTGAAACAACGGACATTGACCTAGAGGAGCTTAAAAGCAAGCTTTTCACGTTTTACTTGGCAGTGCCCAGCCGGTCAAAGGACAGCAAACTAATCGGATCCTTGATGGTGAATTTCCTGCTAGACCACATTTTAGAAATACGAGAGAGCATGAAATATCCAATCACCATGCTGTTGGACGAGTTTACGAACTTTGGAAAAATAAGCGGCATCGGTGACGCGCTTTCAATTATTCGCAAGAACAAGATCGGAATGGTGCTCGGCTTCCAGAACTATAACCAGCTAGAGCAGGTCTACAGCAGGCGAGAGGCACAAATAATAATAGATATGCCAGCGACTCAGGTATATTTCAAGCAGAAAAATTTCAAGGAAGCGAAAGAACTAAGCGAGGCCATTGGCAGAACAACAGTAGAAGAAGCAACGGTGACCGATGCCGGGCGAGTTCAAGAGATTGTAACTGCCAGGCACTTAATAACAGCCGATGAACTAATCAGCTTGCATAACGAAGTGATTGTATTCACAGCAGAAACCAAGCCACTGAGGCTGGCGAAGACGTCGAACACGGCTTATGAGCAAGCTCTCTCGTATGAGGCACCACAGCGGGAGCTGCACGAGGTTAGTGAGTTTATAATCAATCGCGGCCGCACGGCGCGCGACAACGAAGAAGAGTTTAAGCAGAAGGAGCAGCAATCAAAGCGAGGTGGAAATCAAAATAGGAGGACCGGCAAGGGGGAGCGGCCGCCAGTGACAGAAGAAAAGATAGAGCCAAACCCGTTGCCAAAGCCAGAGAGAGGCGCCCCCGGCTATGACGATTTTTAACCAGGGAAAGGGAATAGTCAGAACAGAATCAGGAAAAGGCAAATGCTGATATTACCAATAATTGCAGGTATCGCCGCATTTCTCGTCGTTGGTTCCACCGTGGGCGTGATGGTACTTAACAGCTACCATGCCGGGCAAGCAGGCTTGTTTCCTGGAGCGGTTGCCGGTATTTGGGCTGCGTGGCCGCTACTCCATCAAGGAAAAGTAGAGCGTTATAACTTTTTGCACCCGGTACCGAAGCTCTACAAAGTGTCTGTGAAACAAGCATTTTCAAAGATCAGGAAAATTCTGGACGAAAAAATATACAACTTCGGTGACGGTTGGAAAGTGCCAACGGCCGACACCCAGGAGCGGAGAATTCACGCAACGCTGAGGTTTACAGACGAAAAAGAAGAGCATTCAATGGACGCACGCGGAGGCGTGCACACGCGAACCAAGCAAGAGAAGCGACTATTGATACTGGATATCCAGATGAAGGAGAAGGCTGGAACCGGCACGATAGTGCAGTTTGACTTTGTTGCAAAAGTCGACGGGCTCGACTATCAAGCGTGTGATTCGATAATTCGAGGTCTGTTGAGCGACGTGGAAGCGACACTAGGAGCGGGAACCAACTCAGGAAGCTCTCTGGAAAGTCGAGTGCCGGCACCGCCATGGTGGCTCTTAGGATTGACAGCCTTTGCCCTTCTTCTGTTGTTGGGTGACGTGATCGCGCGAGTGTTCCAGGGATGAACCAATTTCAGAAAGCCTATTCAATACTGGGACTTGACCCCGGCAGTTCCAAAGAAACCGTTCAAAGACGGTGGAAACGCTTAGCTATGGTGTGGCACCCGGATCGGTTCCCGAGCGACGAGGGCAAGAAAGACGCCGAAGAAGAGCTAAAGAAAATCAACAATGCAAAAGATGTTTTATGGGCGCATTTTGACAGCCCCGCGCATAAACAAAACGGTTGCGAGTGCCAACAGCCAATAGGCAGCCAGAGACAAACAGGGCAGCCGCCTCCCGATCCGCGACCAGGACCCGGACCGGGACCAGGACGAAAGAGCAACGCCGAAGCGGAAGCCGAACGAAGGGACGCGGAACGCAAAGCAAAGGCAGCGGCAGACGAGGCCGCACGGCAAGCCCAGCAAGCCAAAGAGGAAGAGCAGCCTCAAACATTTGAGCAAGCACAGAAGCAACAAGCAAATTTTGATGACGAACAACTGCGATGGAAGATAGCAAAAGCGCTAGCTGCTGTATTCCTTGCTTTGTGCGGGTTGGGCTGGATAGGCGGGGCAATAGGAGACGGAATTAGGCACGCCGCCAGCAGTATAAGCAACACCATCACAACTGTAACGACCAAAGACAAGAACGATCCTTGCGCCCTTGTTGGACCGCAGACGAGCCCACCAGCTGTGATTTTGCCAACGTTGATTAGTGGAGTAAAAGAGCAAGTGAGCTTATGGGACATCAAATGCTATGGCACTGGGGGCGGTGCCTCAGTTCACGGACGGAATTCACAAAACCAGGATGTACTTTGGCAAGAGTATGGACCTAATTGGAGTCTGGACCATCAGGACATTGTAAAAGCGCAAGGCAATGAAATAGTTGTGGACAGATATAAGATGCCTGGAGAGTATCAAGGCCGCTGCACTTACAAATTTGACGATGGTAGCCTGATAGAAGCCTTTCAAGTTGATTCTCAGCAAAACCCTGTTATAACCGCGACCGTTGAGCGGCGTCGTAACGGGCGTCCCAATGTTATTGTGAAGCCTGCCGGTGGAAACACGACCACTTACTATGATTTAAGCGGTACTGACGCTAAAAGCCGTTTTTATCAAGGCGAAAGGTACATGCAGATCAAAGATTATGTAGAGCCGCCAACGGCGCTGACATCGCCAGATGGCGTGCCTTCGATACAGCCAGGATCCAGCTTACAACCACGCACTGATACGGGAACGAACGGGCCAAATCCATTTAGGACCAGCACGCAAACAGACGGGGGGCCTCTATCGCCGTCACCGTTCGGCAACTCATCCAGTCCCTAAATCCCAGAAACCAAAAAAGTTTTTACCGACGCACCGAATTAAATAGAAGCCGGAAATCCTTGTTGGCTAAGTGCTATGGGCGCACTGGCATCCATTGTGGTCGTGGGGCGAAGCGCTTGACTTGTGGGGTAAAAAACGGTTTCCAGTAGTAGTAGAATCAAGTAGTTTCCGATTAAGCCGTGTGAGAGTTTGAAGCGCTTCTTTCCAATGTTGCTGGTGTTACTTGCAATGTTCTACGGAACACCGAGGCTGGTTTGCTTTTGTTATGAGAGAACAGCTTCAATATTCCAGTCGATGGGTTGCTGTTCGGGCGAGACTCCACAACTGGAAGGGGACTGCTGCTCTGGAGATGCATCCACAAAAGATTTCGTAGCCATTGGGAACCGGGCTGACGATGCGCCTGGAACATTCATGGGCAAGAAAAAAGCGTGCTGTGGCATGAGCGGGCACGCGCCATTGATAGTCGCTGGTGATTTGCAGTGTAACTGGGATCACGTGCAAATAAAGGTTGTAAATACTGCGGCTTTTATTGCTATGTGGGGATTCACCCCAAGAGAACACGTCGCTCGTATTAATCGCGCCCCTCCGCGACTTGTCGGAATGGGTACAAGCAAAACGTATTTATTCAAGAGAGTCTTCTTGATCTAAATAGTAAACCGCTCGGAGACGTTGAGTGGACCTGTCTGTTTGCGATTTTTCGCAGGCAGTTGAAGGGTTCTCAACGTCTTTCCCATTGGAAAGACGCCAGTCGCTACATCTAGGGAGGGCAAGCATGAGCCGGTTTTTGTTTGTTGTATTTGGATTGTTGTTGTCGCTAACTTTTGCAGCTCAGTCACAAGCTGCCCCGTCCCGATGGCAGGGATATCTGATCGACCGGCAATGCGCGGATTCAGTGAGAGAGGACTCAGATCCGAAGGTATTTATTCAACATCACACCAAAGACTGTGCATTGATGCCGAATTGTCGAGCAAAAGGCTACACGCTTTACAGCAAACATAAGTGGCTGAATCTAGATAAGCGCGGCAGCGAGATTGCTGTAGAGGTCCTGAAGGCGAGTAAGCGGAAGAGCGGCTTTTATGTCGAAGTAACTGGCACTTTGGACAAAGAGTTACTGAAGACAGCGAGCATCAAAGAAATTGACGAGCCAAAGGCTCAGTGAAGAGTGGAGATCAAGTGTGATGTCACCGATGGAAACACGGCCTGAAAATACCGAGAAAACGCCAGTTTTGGCCATGCTTCGCAAAAACTTCTGGGGAATCGTCACTCTGGTTGTTGTTGTTGTTGCCTGTGTGATCATTGTTCAAGTTTTCAAAAAGCCAGGACAGATGAGTGTCCTGGAATCTCAAGCAATGGATATGAGTGTAATGGTTCCTCCAAAAGGAGCTGTACCCGTTGCAATTGCGAAAGTATTGAGCGAGCCAATTTCAGGTTCCATAACTTATACAGGCTCAGTTCAAGCCTACAATGACGAAGATGTCTACCCCCGGGTCACAGGCAAAGTCATAAAGATGCCTGTCTATCCCGGTGACATCGTACGAGCCGGTCAACTTCTTGTTCAGCTTGATCCGGCGGACAATTCTGAATATTCAGCAAAACGTCAAGAAGCGCAGAGCGCTGAAGATGCGGCGATGCACAATGCCGGTATCGCGAAATCCGAATTTACTGAAAAGAAGTATGAGTTGGAGGCTACAAAGGAAGCACAAGCGGCTTCTGAGAAGGCTCTTTCTGAGGCGGAAGCTAATCTAGCTTACTGGAAGCCCGAGGTTGAGCGACAAAGCGCCTTGCTGAAATCGCAAGTCGTCTCACTTGATGAATACCAAAAAGAGCTAGCACAACTCAATGTTGCACAAGCCCAAGTCGAGCAAGCGCAGGCGAAGTTACGTGAAGCAAAGAACAGACGATTGGCAGCACAAGCGGCTCTGGATACGATGATCCATCATGTTGGACACCAGTATTCTCAATCGAAGCAAGCAGAAGCAGTTCTGAAGAATGCCACCATTTACGAGAAATACACAAGAATTCTGGCGCAAGATGATGGGGTGGTCATAAAGCGCCTCATCAGCCCTGGGGTTGTTGTCAGCCCTGGGATGATGCTGCTTAAGGTCGCATATGTAAAACAAGTGCGTGTGCAAGCAGAGGTGGCAAGTGATGATGCCAATCGTATAAAGCTTGGAAACAAAGTCTATATCAAAGGTTCGCAAAACTCTCAAGATGAGGTGGTTGCGACAATCACTTCAATATTTCCTGCTGCCGATCCAACTAGTCGAACTTTCACTGTGGAAGCGCTTGTGAACAATATTGCCAGTGGGGCTCTTCGGCAGGGCAAACAGATTGACAGCACAGCCGCGTATAAATTTCTCCCCGGCCAATATGTCGTAATGAGGATTTCTACTGGTGAGCGGGAAGGGCTGACAGTGCCAACTTCAGCAATTATTTGGAAAGAAGGCAAGGCTCAGGTTTGGAAAGCTGGCTCGGCTTCGATGCATGCAGGCGCGACAAAATATCAATGTCCGATGCACTCGGAAGTGATCTCTGATAAACCCGGCAAATGTCCAAAGTGCGGCATGGATCTGAAGTTAGTTCAAACAAAAAAACAATCAGAGCCAGTGAAAAAACAATATACCTGCACGATGCATCCTGAGGTAATCAAAGATGCTCCAGGCAAGTGTCCAAAATGCGGTATGGATCTTGTTCCTAAAGAATTAGGGAGTAAGAACGAAGCGCATCTGGTAGATGTCGAGATTGGACTGTCGAATGCCGACAGGACGGAGGTCGTCAAAGGACTGAACGAAGGCGATGATGTTGTTTATGCTGGTTACGCCAACCTTCAACCCGGCATGTCAGTCATTGCAACTGAATGGGGTAAAGCCGGTCCAATCGAATTACCGTCGGCTTCTGAAGTTCAGGGAAATCGACTGGATTCAGGAAACAACTGGACCCATGAGGAAATGTCCGGTGCATTGATGCTGAAAGTGTCTCTGGCGCCGGCCAAGGGGGGAAGCAATTCAATCATCGTGAAAGTAGACAAGCACGGCGGTGGTGTCGTATCCGGTGCGCAGATTGCAATCAAAACATCCATGCCAGGTATGGGAGATATGGCTGGTCCAGATTTAAAGGGCACCACGGGTGGGGATGGAGAGGCTCGACTGAGAAGCGATCTGTCAAGCGGCTTGTGGCGCCTTAAGATGACGATTACGCCAAGTGGTTCAGCGTCAGTAGATATCACACTTGATGTTGAGGTGCCATAGCCGTGACTACTGGCGAACTCAAGAACACGCGCCCGCAAGAGCCCACGCAGCACCCACGTGGGTTTAACGTGACGGCGTGGTCTATTGAGCATCCATATACAATAGCTGCGTTTTTTCTGGCTATGGTTCTTTTGGCATTCGTGGCTATCGGTTTCTACATGCCCAAGCGTCTTATGCCTTACGTGCAAAGTCCGATGATAGGCGTGATCAGCATGCAGCCCGGCATATCAGCCGAAGAGATGGAGACATTTATTAGCAAGCCCATTGAAGAGCGGATGGTTGATATTCGCGGCGTTCGTTTCATACGCTCCACATCGCAAGAAGGCTTTTCAATGGTCTCGCTTGAATTTCCTTACGGCACCGATATGAAGAGAGCGCTCGTGGAAACGCAAGCGCTCATGAATGTTGTTCAGGCTGATTTGCCGGTTACTGGTGCCAATTTAAAACCAAGCTGGGTTCTTTTTATCGATCCTCTTAACTTGCCGGTTTTGACGTTTAATCTGACTGCTCCAGGGTGGGATCCGGTTCGGCTTCGTGAACTGGCTGACAATGAGATCACTAACCGGCTGAAAAGGGTGCCGGATGTATGGTCAGTTTACGCGTTCGGTGGCTACAAGCGGCAGTTACAAGTCCTTGTTGACAGGAATAAATTGGCGGGCTTTGGTCTCTCCATCCTCGATGTTCGAGATGCAGTCGACAGACAAAATGTGGCAAAACCAGCAGGACGACTCACTTACGGTGGTGGTGAATCAATTGTCCGAATTGACACTCTTGCTCGCGGACCACAGCAAGTCGAGAGTTATCCGTTGAAATCGGTCGGAAACCGTGTGATCTATGTGAAAGACGTGGCGCGGGTAGTGGACACGTATTGGGAGAAGCGAGCGGCCTACCACCATGTTCACAAAGACAAAGTCGAGCCTGGAATTGAAATTAGTGTCATCCAGACGCCAGAGGCCAGCTCTCCGATTGTAATCGCCGGTATCAAAAAAGAAATAGCAGCGCTGGAGAAGGATTATCCCGGCATTCACTTTGAGATCAGCTACGACAACTCACATTTTGTTGGCATTTTGATGCGCAACATGTTGGAAGAGCTGGGCATCGCCATTGTTCTTACTGGGATTGCGGTGCTTCTCTTTCTCGGGGAGTGGCGAGCCACGCTCATTTCGATGATCACAATACCCATCTCTCTGTCGATGGCAGTTCTGGCGTTAATACCGATGGGAATGACGCTCGATAGTTCTACCTTGATAGGGCTACTTCTTTCTATCGGGCGGTTGGTGGATGATTCCATAATCGACATCCATGCAATTGAGCGGCATCTTCGCATGGGCAAAGATCCAAAGTCAGCCACTATTGATGGTATCACCGAGGTCCGTCTGGCTGTAGCAGCTTCGACCATGGTTTTGATTCTTGCTTTAGCACCGCTTCTTTTCTGTGGTGGTATCGTTCAGCAGATGTTCGTCGGTCTGGTATGGCCAATAGTTTTCGGGCTATTGGCTTCGTTCCTGGTTTCGCTTACCCTGACGGCGGTACTGGCAGAAAAATTTCTGCGTGCTAAGCCCGAGCACGGCGAGCATACCAATGAGTTTTGGCCGGCCAGGCTCTTGCGAGTGCGTGTATTGGAACCGTTTGACCGGATGCTTGTGAATTTGGAAAATGGCTATGCGCGTCTGGTCGCGTGGATGCTCAAGCATCGATTCGTGAACATGGCTCGTATTCTTGCAACCATAGCAATTGGTTTTACTTTCTACAACTTCATTGGCAGTGAAATGATGCCGCTCGCTGATGTGGGGCAGGCATACGGCGTGCTGGAAGTCAGCCCCGGTCTTTCTTTTGATGAAACAGAGAAGATCACCACTGGTGTAGAAAAAATCATGCTCAAGCACCCAGAGATCGAGCATGTATCAACAGAGATAGGCACAGACCCAGGCGGAACGTACTTCAACGGTTACAACATGCCAGGCGTGAACTTCGCCACTTTCATGATCACGCTGAGCGACAAAGATGAGCGTAAGAACACTATATGGGATGTTATTGACAGCGTTCAAAAGGAAGCCACAGAAACAATACCTAGTATCAGACGATTCCAGATCAAGGAAATGGGCTCTGACGTCATGGCTA
Organism: Cyanobacteria bacterium DS2.3.42; assembly: GCA_013823055.1. Lineage (GTDB taxonomy): Bacteria > Cyanobacteriota > Vampirovibrionia > Obscuribacterales > Obscuribacteraceae > QKMZ01. The sequence goes on along the minus strand of PNLN01000008.1, from coordinate 913 downwards.
GCTCGCAGGCTCCGATCTCAATTCTCGTTACCGGTCCTGACATGACGATTCTTTCTCGACTAGCAGAACAAACGGCTCAAGTAGCAAAAGAAACTTATGGTATGCACCAGGTCGCGACGGACTGGTCCATTAGCAAGCCTGATTGGGAAATCAAAGTAGATCCAAGACGCGCTCAAGAGCTTGGTCTTACGCCCGCCCAGATCGCAGACCAAGCCTACTATTCGATAACCGGAGCTTTGACGAACGAATACTTTCGTCTGCCCACTTTGCGGCAGAGAACCATTCTCGTTCGTTATGACGAGCCTCAAAGACGCGACCCCAGCGATCTGCTCTTAATGACAGTGACCACACCGGATGGAAAGCAAGTCCCACTTAAAAGCGTTGCCAGTCTGGAGTATCGGGAGGCGCCGACCGTTATGAGTCACGATCAAATGCGTCGAGCCATAACGATCATGGGTTATTACCGCAAAGGCGAGCCTCCCTCCATGGATGTCGGCATGGAAGTAATGATGAAGGCAATGGCTAAGATGAACTGGCCGCCGGGCTATACCATTGAGATGCGCGGTGACATGACACAGATGATGGATGCTTTTGGGCGCCTTCTCATGGGCTTACAGCTGGCATTGCTATTCATTTTTCTTGTGCTGGTCGCTCAGTTCAAAGGCTTCTTGCAACCTTTGCAGATGGTTTTCTCGTTGCCTCTTGAACTTTCTGGAGTGTTCTTTGCTCTCTGGTTGGCTCATCAAGCCTTTTCCAGCGTTTCAATCATGGCGGTGATTATCCTCACTGGTATGGACATTACCACAGCTATTTTGCTTATCGATCAGATACTCAGGCATCGAGAAGCCGGCATGTCGCGAGATGAGGCCATCATAAAAGCATGTCCAGAGCGTTTGCGTCCAATTCTAATGAC
>PNLN01000111.1 GCA_013823055.1 Cyanobacteria bacterium DS2.3.42 | reverse complement strand
GATGCTTCTACTCTCTGGAGTTTTCAAATGAAATTCGAAAAAATAAATGCACGTCTCAATTGGCGCGAGCGCGCTGATGAAGCGGGATATCTTGCTGCCATCCTCGACAATCCTCCGTATTGGGTTGAAGCACTAGACGAGCCATTTTGCGGCGTGCTGTCTATGGACGAAGTCGAAGACGTAATCGAAGCGGCAACCAGCGAGTTGTACGACATGTCATTGCAAGCCGTTGAATTCGTAGTCAATGGCGCAAGTTCTGAGCGCTGTTTCGACCAGTTGAAGATTGCGCCGCAATATCGAAACGCGATCAGAAAATCCTGGAGGCGTCACGATCAATCTATATATGGAAGATTTGATTTCGCATACAACAACGGTGACTTGAAGTTGCTCGAGTTGAATTTCGATACTCCAACTTCATTATATGAAGCTTCAATTATGCAGTGGTTCTGGCTTGAAGACTTAAAGGTACAAAAGACTTTGCCGGAAACATGCGATCAATACAACAGTTTGCACGAACGGCTAATTGAATCCTTCCAAAAGGCAAAGAAAGACTTCAGCACAATTCACCTTGCCAGTGTGGACGACTCCGCTGAAGATGAAGATACAGTGAAGTATCTTCAATCGTGCGCGGTACAAGCTGGCTTAGACGCACGATACATTTTCATGAAAGATCTTGGAGTCGACAGCCTCGGTCAACCTATTGATCTGGACGGCAATGTAATCAATCAGCTTTTCAAACTTTATCCATGGGAATATCTCATGTATGAGGATGCCGATGTGAAAAAACAATTTGGTCGACAGGTTTTCAGTCAACTTGCCGAATCAAGTTTGACCAAATTCATTGAGCCGACATGGAAAATGATTCTGTCGAACAAAGCTATTCTGCCTTTACTCTGGCAATTATTTCCCGCGCACAAATATCTTTTGGAAACAGCATTCGATGATGAATCTACAGATGCTCATTTCATTCGCCAATCTCCTCACGTGAGAAAACCAATATTCGGACGTGAGGGAGGGAGCGTTTCGATCATCGATCCGTCAAAGCCTGAAGAAACTATCGAAAAAGAAAGCGTGTACGGAAGCGAAGGCTTTATTTTGCAAGCATTGCATGCCTTGCCGAAATACAAGGACTATCACCTGGTTATGGGCAGTTGGGTTATCGATGGACAGCCAGCCGGCATTGGGTTGCGCGCGGATCATAGTCCGATTACAGGGAATACGGCAGTTTTTGTACCGCACTATATAAGGAATTAGGGCATCTCAAATTTAGAGTTCAACAAGATAGACTCCACAAGCGCATTTCTGAATGACTCCGACATGATCGTGGTGGCACTTTTTTACCAAAATGCGCCGAAAGGCTTCGACCTTCAGGGCGGAGATGTAAGGTGCGACCGCGTGAACGGTCAGTCTGGTGTTTGCTGCTGTTGAATGTATTGCTTGATGATGGAGATAGGAGCGCCGCCACAGGATCCCGCAAAGTAGCTGGGAGACCACAGGACTCCACGCCAGTATCGCGTCACCAACTCTGCAAACTCCTGGCGCAAGAGCCTTGAGGAAACTCCCTTCAAGCTATTAACCAATTTCGAAATGGAAACCTTAGGTGGATAGTGAACGAGTAAGTGAACATGATCATCCTCTCCATCGAACTCCACGAGCTCTGCTTCGAAGTCATCGCAGACGGCTTCAAATATCTCATTCAGCCGCCGTAATATAGCCTTTGAAAAAACGCGGCGACGATATTTGGTAACGAAAACCAGATGCACATGCAGTTTGGAAACACAGTGACGACCGGCTCTGATTTCATTTGTGTTAGGCATAGACCAAGTATATACTAAATGAATGATAATACGCCGTTCCTACTACTTTCAGCTCAAGGCAAATGCGTCGCAACGAACGCAGTTGAGCCGTTTTGCTGGTTGTTGCCGCCTGGTGTGGAACAAAGGCTTGGAGCTGCAGAAGAAACGATTAGACCAACAGAAAAGACCGCTAACATATGCAGAAGAATGTGCGGAATTGATTGGCTGGAAAAAAGAAATTCCATTTCTTCAAGAAATACATTCACAGCCGCTGCAACAGACTTTAAAAAACCTCGATCGTGCAATGAAAGATGGCTTGAGTAATGATAGAGGGTTTCCTAAGTTCAAGAAGAAAGGGCAGAAGGACAGCTTCAGATACCCGCAGGGAACGAAACTTGATGATGACAAAATCTACCTGCCTAAAATCGGCTGGGTCAAGTTTCGCAAGAGTCGAGAGATTGAAGGTACAGTAAAAAACGTCACAGTATCTAAGAATGCGGGCAAATGGTACATCTCGATTCAGGTAGAGATGGAAGTTCCGGAACCAATACACCCGGCAACTTCCGCAGTTGGAATAGACTTAGGAGTGACGAAATTTGCCACGCTGTCCGATGGAACGGTTTTGGAATCAATTAACAGCGGGAAAAAGCTGAAAAAGAAACTGGCACGACAGCAGCGTACTCTTTCACGCAGAACAAAATTTTCAGCCAATTGGAAAGAACAAAAAGCAAAAATTCAAAAAACACATTCAAAAATTGCCAACGTGCGCAACGACTATCTGCACAAGGCTTCCAGTGAAATGAGCAAGAACCACGCTCTTATCATTTTGGAAGATCTAAAAGTGAGAAGTATGACGAAATCCGCAAAAGGAACCGAAGACGCACCAAGCAAAAATGTTGCCGCAAAATCCGGATTAAATAGGTCAATATTGGACCAGGGATGGTATGAGTTTAAGCGGCAGTTGAAGTACAAGCAAGAGTGGGCCGGAGGCATGATGATTTTGGTAAATCCAAAACACACAAGCCAGACTTGCTCCATGTGCAGTCACACCGCTGCCGAGAATCGACAATCACAGTCACAATTTCAATGTGTGAACTGTGGGTATTTAGATAATGCAGATTTGAATGCAGCGAAAAACATACTTGCGGCGGGGCGCGCCGCGTTAGCCTGTGGAGATATCGGGCGGAATGCCGCTTGAGCCCAGGAATCTCCCGTCCTTCAGGGCGGAGAGGACGTCAAAAATCGATCTTGACAGCTCGTCAATGATTGCTAGAATGAGAAAGTAAGCACAAGTGCGCGTAAGTTTCGCACACTTAATGGTTCCTCCCCTCAGCGAGGTATCGATCATGCATCTCCCGAACTCTGATAACTAGCAGGAAGCGATTGTGGCTGTTTGTCTCAGCCTCTGCCAGCGCACACGGGATCATGATCTGACAGGAACCAGGTGTTCTTGAATGTTCTTCCTAATGCAATAGCCAATCTGTTCTCCTGCTACTAGAGCACGGACGAGGAATTTGGCCTTTTTGAATTAGTTGACGAATTGATCGTCGACAAGTTCAAGACGTCCTGATCTTCCACGTGTTCTCAAGGAAACACGTAGCTACAGCGCCGCACACTCTTGCAATCATTTGCACGAGCGCAACTTGGCGCGGCATTAATGGAGAAAAACTCAAAATATGATTCCGAATCTGAAAGAAAAATTCCGTAAGATCGGCGCACGGGTAGATATTGCTTTTGTTGACGCCACTCGACGCAGAGGCTTCTCCACTTTACGAAATCCGCCCGCCAGCCTGAATATTCTCAGCGATAAGGAAGGAGAATTCTTTCAAATCAACATCCGCAAAGATGTTTCCGAAACTCTCGATGTTTCGGTATTGGAAGTACTGCCGAAAGACAAACACCTTGTACTTCTGGCAAGACAGATCGATGAAGACGGCAACGTAATTTCAAAAGATCACTTTCTTTGCGGACAAGATGAGCGGCACTTTTTTGTAGCTTCTGTGGGAAAAGTTTCCACCGTTGCTGCAGCAAAAGAATCACTCAAACCAAATGAAATTCTCACTCAGGAAACAGGACTCAAGAAGGAAAAACGCAATCGTCGCAAAACGAGAGTGTTTAAGCGTCAAGGAGAATGGTTCTTCCTTCCCGCCGACCTTCATCCGGATCCGGTTTTCATTCGAAGAGACGAACCGCTTGTCCGCAATACGGGCAGCAAAGCACACATCGCAGAATTCGCATACCGCTCTGGTGGCGAAAGTGTAAAAGTGTGCCGCGAATATCCTAACGGATTGACGCAACATGAATACAAGACCTTGATTGAAGACAACCCCAACGCAAAATACCTCCAATGGAGGGATATGAAGCGCAATGCTTCAGTCTACGTCAAGGGAAAGATCAGGCATGCAGATCACGCTACCGTGACTCTCGACACCTGGCACCGTGTGCTGATGAACACTGAAAAGTTCTCAGCATCTGTCGCTGTGACTGTCGCGTTTCTCGATTAGTCAATCAGTACGCCTGGAATAAGAGGTCTCTGCGCGCCCCCCACCGGCGCGTAGAGGAGCCTCGGATAGCACGATAACGACCAAGTTTGCACTCGCTCGTGATTACAAAAACACACCAACAAAACAAGAAAGAAGAATCAACTTTATGAGTATTCGAATTATCGCTTCAAAGAAAAATTGGATTGAAGGTAGTGCTGTCGATCAACTTCAAAAGAGTTTTGAACTGGCTGGCATGAAAGCTGCCGTTGGCATGCCGGATCTCCATCCAGGGAAGGGCGCACCGATCGGTGCCGTTTTTGCCTCAGAAAGATTCATATATCCGCATTTGGTCGGCAGCGATATTGGCTGCGGAATGGGTCTCTGGCAAACAGACCTGAGAAAAAACAGATTGAAACTCGACAAATGGGTTTCTCATCTCGACGGTCTGGATCTTCCCTGGGATGGTGATTCGGATCAATTGCTCGAAAACGAAGGCATCAAGGTTTCACAGTTCGACAACACACTGGGCACTATTGGCGGTGGCAACCATTTTGCCGAGCTTCAAGTGATTCACAGAGTATTTGACGAAGAGCTCTTTGCAGAAATGGAACTCGATCTGCAAGCATTATTCCTTCTTGTTCACAGTGGCTCTCGCGGACTAGGCGACTCGATTCTCCGTTGGCACGCCGCACGCTTCGGAACTCGTGGTCTTTATGAGGGCTCACCTGATGCTGACGACTACCTCTGGGCGCACGACCATGCGGTAACCTGGGCGCGGCTGAATCGAAAAGTGATCTCGCAACGCTTCATGACTGAAATTGGCACCGAGGGAAAACCGATCCTGGATGTCTGTCACAACCACGTCGAAAGAGAAACAGTAACCGGCCACTCTTGCTGGTTGCACAGGAAGGGGGCAGCCAATTCTAATAAAGGCACGATTGTAATACCGGGCTCGAGAGGCAGTCTCAGCTACCTCGTACAGCCTACAGAAGATCAAAGCAAAAACTTGTTCACAGTCGCACACGGCGCCGGCAGAAAATGGAATCGATCTGATTGCCGCGCTCGCCTCCATCGTCGCTATTCAGAAAGCAGCTTGAGACGCAACAAGTATGGAGGACGAATCATCTGTGCAGACAAAGATCTGCTTTACGAAGAAGCACCGCAGGCATACAAAGATATCGACATCGTCGTAAGCGACTTAATAGATGCCGGGCTCATTCGTCCGATAGCCGCGTTGTCACCGGTGCTCACCTACAAGACGGGTGTAGTGCGCAAATGAGCTTGTTCCTGCATGCAGCTTTCACTGAGATTGAAAGGCGTCTTTATTCGTGATGCTTGAGGTTTTCAGATGCATTGAACTCTATTGTTGAACTCGGCATTCCCGGCCAAACCGAACACATGAAAATCAACGCTCCTACTGCCAGGCATAACAACAACATTGGCATTGCTGCCGGGTTTTTCATCTCCGAAGGTTCCATCACTCCATACCTGCTAACGGCCGCAGTCATTTCCGGCGGACTAAAGCTAACTGCTTGAATCACCAAGAATCTGGTGAATGGACGTAAAAAGTCGAAAAAATATCCCAAAAAACGACGAAGACAGTTGTAAATTCCCTATCAAAATGAAACAAAACGCGCTTTGCCGAGCCACAATAAACTTTCGTGTCACGCGTGAGACGCAGGCGGGCCGCACTAAATAAGTGACTTACCACTCCTCGAAGCGATTGATTGTAGGGGTTTTCCACAGAAAGTTAGGTATTTACAGGGGCTGCCCCAAAAGCCTTTTCAGTTATAGACTATAGCTGCGTTGAATATCGACGCCCGCGAGTAGACCGCTATGAGTGAAGGGAGCAGCGTGCCTATGTTCACAGAAAGAGTCTTAAGATGCTGCGATTGCGCAAGCGACTTCGTTTTTACCGTGGGTGAGCAAGAGTTTTTTCACAACAAAGGCTTGACCAACGAGCCGAAGCGCTGCGCCAATTGTCGCGTAGTCACACGCTTGCGCCGCTCAGGACGCGGGCTGGAAACTCTCTCAGCTGCGGTTTGCGCAAGATGCGAATCGAGCTTCATGCTGCCATTCAAGCCACTCGGCTACAAACCCACCTATTGCAATACATGCTTCAGGGTGCACAGAGCCGAATTGGAAGCCGCACGGGAATCGCGTCCGGCTCTTGAAGTTACAACAGACAAAGTACCGGTAACTGCGTAGTTAGCCCTATCTGCTGTAAGAACTTCTGACGGCCGCATAGCATTCACAGCTGATGCCTTCAAGCCCGTTGCGATCGCGTATCGTCATTTTGCCGTGCTTGTAGCTGACCAAACCTGAGTCTTGGAGGGATTTAGCCACAAGACTGACGCCAGGGCGTCGCACACCAAGCATCGTCGCCAAAAATTCATGTGTCAGAAAAAAGGTATCACCTTCAATTCGATCGTGTGTAGAAAGCAGCCAACGAGCGCATCTTTGTTCGATTGTGTGTAGCCGATTGCAGGCAGTGCCCTGGGCCAACAAATCGAACAATGCTTGCGCATATCTTCGCAAACTCAAAAACAATGCAGGGTGTGCGTCGAGTGCCTTGATCAGCTCGTCGGCTGAGATGCGCCATGCACTGCCAGCGATTTGACACACTACTTTTGACTGCATCTGGTTGCCGGCAAGAATGAGAGGAATTCCAATCATGCCTTCTTTGCCTATGGTTGCAGCTTCAATTTCAGTGCCGTCTTCCAAGACCGTAATCAAAGACATCACGCAGGTCTCAGGAAAATAGGCATAATTCAAATTTTGACGAGGCGCATAGACCAATTCCTTGGTCGCAAATTCCGTTAATTCCATGCTTGGGAATAACGATTCTCTTTCTTCTGAGGAAAGTTTTTCAAGCAGCGTATTTCGCATCTGGATTTGACTTGGGGTTTCTATAATTGGAGATTGGCTTATCATCAACGTATCCATTTGGTATCAAGCTAAGCTCAAATTGCTCTGTCGCTTGTGAACGCAACAAAGTGGTGAACATCCTTCAGTGTACATTGTTTTTTCGCAGCAGGTGCAGACAGAATACGGTTATAGAACGCCTCAAATGTTCGTTATCACACAGACCCAAAACTAGCTCTGGGACAGTCTTTCAGGGCACAAGAGCTGAGAAATTAAGACGCTCCAATTTTGTCGTCAATAGAGAACATCAAGCAAAGCTATATTCTCAACAAAACGAACCAATCTAAAATGGCGCAAAGGCTTGGTATGTAAGGGAAACGACGGATCGCCATCGGACAGATATCGGCAGAAAATTCAATCCACAAGATTGCTCGATCGGCTGGAAAAGATTTAAAAGGAGTAAAACTGACACTGTCGAATAAAAGGCACCCGAGCGCAGGTCCTTAAGGGACAAGCTATTTGGGAAATGACATATAGCCAATTGTCTACAATTACAAAATTTCTCATTGCAATTATTATTCTGTAAAGAAGTGAGACAAATTGCACTGCACACAGAATCACGCGGTAAGAAGTGCTTTCACAGCAATTCAAATAGCGACGGAACTCTTGGAATAAATTTCTGTCGTTACAGCGGAACAGCAAAGGTAACCCACATGAAAAACAATGAACTACACGTTGTGCCCACACCAGAAGGTTGGCAAATTTCGCCACCTCCAGAACCGGATGAAACATTTGACACCAGAACAGAAGCAGTTCTTGCTGCTGTACAAGTAGCGGAAATTGAAAATCTCGAAGTTGTTATTCATGCTGATGATGGCACCATTCAAGAAATAATCGACACTACCGATAGTAATATCGCTGCCTGAAGCAGGCATCGCAAAGTATTCTCGCCCAATCAAGCGAAATTGATTCGCGACCGCTAACAAATCATTGATAAGAAGATTTCCTGCAAGCTATGCCTTCTGACATAGCTTGCAGTTAGGTTTCGACGTTCAGATTAAACTGACTGCTCAAACTAGCACCCTTTACCTAAGTGTTGATGACCAGACAAATAGTCCTGCCGCAACCGTCATGGCGACAAAAGTAGTCCAGCCTCCGACGTTCACGAGCAGAGAATTGGTTCTCTCCCCCATGATCTTCTTATTGTTGGACACTAACATCAGGACTAAAAGCAGAGGAGGTGCGAGCATTCCATTGAGTATCGCAGTCCAGTACAGCGCCTGCATTGCATTGATTTTGAGAAAGTTCAAGGACATGGCAAGGAATATTGAAATGCCTATCAGCCAATAGAAGCCTTTCGCGTCAGCGCACTTTTCACCGTAGCCGCAAGGCCATTCTAATGCTTCCGAAATCGCATAGGCAGCCGATCCGATCAAAACGGGAACGGCAAGAAACCCGGTTCCTATAAAACCCGCCGCGAACAGCAAAGTGGCCCAACTTCCGAGAAGTGGCTCCAGTGCTTTGGCTGCCTGACTAGCCGACTCAATATTATGCTGCTGACCTTTGAAGAGAGTGGCTCCAGTTGTAAGAATGATGAAATACATTACGCAATTGGAGAAAAACATTCCGACGGCAATATCTGCAACTGCAAACTTCAAATCAGCATCACTTGCACCTTTTCGCTCAGAAACCGTCTTTACGCCCGCGTCCTTTTGCTCATCGACCTCGCTATTTGCCTGCCAGAAGAACAGATACGGAGATATGGTCGTCCCGAGGATGGCAACCAGAGCAGCTATGTAGCCAGGCTGCCAGTTGAAGTTTGGTATGAAAGTATCTTTGATTACGGTGGCAGTATCAATTTTGCAGAAGAAAGCTGTGAGCACATAGGCAAAAAGACTGAGTGTCAGCCATTTGAAAAGGCTCGCCAGCTTCTTATAGGAGAATAAGATCAACGAGCCCAAAAGAATCAACGAGATCGGGACTACTGCTACGACTTCAGGAATCGACGGGAAGATTAGATTCACACCGGCTGCCATCGCTCCGATGTCAGTTCCGGCATTAATGACATTGGCCACTGTAAGAACACTAATCGACGACCATAAAATTGCAGGGTGATAGTGCCTTCTGAGGGTCCCAGCCAGACCGCGCCCTGTCACAAGTCCGACCTTGGAACATATATATTGAACGCTGAGCATTAGGGGAAAGGAAAACGGCGCCATCCAAAGACAGCTGTATCCAAACCCGGCCCCAACAGTTGAATAGGTAGCAATACCTGAAGGATCATCGTCGGACGCGCCGGTTATCAAACCTGGCCCCATTATCTTAAATGCCCGCTTGAGCGGGTTTGGCTCTGCTTTGGCTTCCTGGGTTCTGGGAGCTTCGACGGCAGGGTTGTCTAGCTGGCTATGCGTCACGTGGAGATTCTCATTGTGGTGGGTCGTCCCAACTCACCTGAGGGGTACGGCAAAAATTGCCGGAATCTTCAGTTGCGGGTGCTTTCTCCCGGTCAGACTCGAAAGAGTGCCCTCAGTTCCTAAAATAAAATATGAGGCTAAGTCAGAATACTTGCCCGATCTCTGGAACCAGCGAAGAAACTGATTAGTCTACCCATTGCTAATCAAAGGTGAAGCTATGGACGAAAAAGACACCCACAACGAAAAGGAAGCCACTTCGGCATCCGATGTCGAATCGACCACACGCGACGATGATTGCGAGGGTGAATCAAGAGATTTCGAGTCGATGACACCCGCATGAAATTCACGTATCTTCAAAGCATGCAATTGAAAAAACATCAAAACGGTAAGCGACTATGAACAGCAACGATTTATTAAAACGACACTGGACGGTAAAGCACGATGAAAGCGAGCTTCAATTTGAAACGCTTGATGCTGCAATCTGGTATGCAGCCGGTGCCGCTTCTGTTTCGAATTCCGTCAAACAAATAAATACGCGCTTACGAATGATTACTCTGTTGCCTGCGCAACCAACTTTCGAAATTTCAGAAAAATGCGCTGCGTAATTAAAGTGCAAAGAAGTAGTGATTTCTCCGCAAGCAGTCGCTCACAGCAAAGTCGCGGAAGCTAGCGAATAGTTTCGTTGGGCATTAGTCGCACTGGTCCTAACCACGTAAACTCAAGACGTGGTTAGGCTTTCTCAAACTGCCATTGGAAGCTGTCCGGCCCGGTTGTTTCTTCAGGATCTGTCAGACGCAGATACCTGAGATTTCTCATTGCCTGGAAAGTAGGAATGCTTGCTCTGGTGATGTTGCAATTTTCCAGGTCAAACCCCTGCATCTCCTGCGCTTTCAGAAAAATCGGCATAGTCGTATCATTGACACATTTCACAGATGTCAAATCAACGTAATTTATATGCTTCAACTCGCTTATCTGTTTAAGATCATCAATGTCTAGATTGCATCCACCCAACTCCAAACGATTCAGATATTCCGATTTTTGTAAAGCCTTCAATAACGGCTTAACATCAGGCATTCCACATACAGACACTTTGCCGAATTCAAGCAACCGCTTTAAGTGGAGTACGTCATCGACAGTCATATTCGACTTCGAACAGGTAAGTTGACTGACGTGCACATTCTTGTCCAGATATTTGAGATCTCCTCTACCAGTGGTTGATTCGCTTAAGTCGACATCATTCAGTAGAGTATATTTCGCTGTTTGTGCGAAAAACTCTCCGACGGGCTTTTGGCATGAATCAAACCTGATGCTAACTACTTCATTGGGTTTGAAC
>PNLN01000108.1 GCA_013823055.1 Cyanobacteria bacterium DS2.3.42 | reverse complement strand
CGTTTGAACTGGTTCCAATTGGCTTCGGAAATATCTAATTCGCTAATCTCAATATCGGCAGGCAAAGCAAAACTTGTTAGCCTGGGATTCTGAGACAAATCAATTGCAAATTTATTGGCTATTTTCCACGCTAAGCCAGTCATTACGTAGGGGAGTGGCTCAGCCAGTTGAGGAGATGCTTCGACAGCTTGCAGATCAGGCAACCCAGTTCTAGCTAACCCTCTGGAAGTCATCCAACATCCTGTTTCGGATTTTGAGGTCAACACTTTTATCCAGTTCTTAAACTCCACCTCTTTGCCAATAGCTACAGTCTCCAATGCATCTTGCGGCGTCATCACTCTCGGAAAGTACATATCCACCAAAATGCAATTCTGCTCCAAGGCGAGAGCAGCTGCAGCTGCTCGTCCAGCAAGTTCATGACGAGGAGGCCACCCGGGCAAACCGGTAGTGCTGATTAGAACAAACCCTTTCGCGTTTTTTAACTGAGACAGCTGATCCGGCTTGGCGCCCATGTAAGCCAACGTTTGCGCAGGGATCTCCGAACACTCATCTTTAGAGCGATATTCAACTTGCATAAGGCCGCGGGAAATCAGTGCTGAGATGCCTTTGCCAAGGGGGCCATGAATGCGACGTTTCACTGCATTGGAGACAATTTCCTTTGCGTCAAGAGAAGGCTTATTCGAAGGCACCAAATACATTGACACCAGCGTCTCAGGCAGTTTTATTTCAATTGTCGATACGTGCTCTGACGGCTGTGGGCCGGAAGCGCATGATGTAAGGAAAGCTCCAATGCAAAATACGAGCAACAAAAGAGATGTTGATCTTTGCAACTTTACAATTTCCAAAAAGCAAACTCTAGTGAATATGGATGTGGTTTTTCTCGCGGTACTCAACCATCTTGTCCCATTGCAGGACTTCAGGTTTTTCCTTGATGAGCTGGTTCCAGGTGATGTGCGGTCGTCCGGTATCGATTTCCACCATCTCGATGCAATCGTCGACAGGACAGACAGATGAGCAAAGCGCGCAGCCGACGCAGTCTTCTTCGCGCACGACAGGCCACAGTCTTTCTGTAACTTCGCTGGTCAGTTTCATATCTTTCAAGTCGATGCACTGGTGAGCAGTGTCGTTGCAAGCGATGAAACACAAATTGCACTGGATGCACTTGGCGTGATCGATGCGAGCGACCGACTGGAAGCCCAAATCGAAGTCGCCGAAAGAGCTGATGCGCGGCAAAGACTTGCCGATGAAATCAGTGCAGTTTTTAAAATTGCGCTGGTCCATCCAGTTGGACAGTCCATCGATGAGATCCTCAACGATACGGAAGCCGAAGTGCATTACGGCTGTGCAAACTTGCACACTGGTTGAGCCCAGAAGCATGAATTCAACGCAGTCTTGCCAGGTCTCGATACCGCCCATTCCGGAAATTGGAATACCGGCCTTGCGATACTCTTCATCGGACGCGACTGCCGAGATAAGGTTCAACGCGATTGGCTTTACAGCTGGTCCGGCGTATCCACCGTGACCACCTTTACCGCCGACGTTCGGCTTGATTTCGAAAGTATCGATATCGACGCCCATGATGCTGTTGATAGTGTTGATGAGCGAAATCGCTGAGGCATTAGCTTTGATGGCAGCTCTTGCAGGTTGAACAATGTCGGTGACATTGGGTGTCAATTTGACAATCACCGGCTTAGTGGCAACTTCCATTACCCACTCAGTGACCATGCATGTGTATTCAGGAACCTGTCCCATCGCAGCACCCATGCCGCGCTCCGACATGCCGTGCGGGCATCCGAAATTGAGCTCGAAACCGTCGACACCTGTTTGTTCAGTACGTTTGATGATTTCTTGCCATGCTTCTTTCTTCGACTCCACCATAATGGACGCAATTACTGCATGATTGGGAAAGTTTCTCTTCGCTTCCGCCATCTCTTTCAAGTTGGTTTCCAGAGGACGATCGGAAATTAGCTCAACGTTGTTCAAACCGATGATTTTGCGACCTTTGTAGTCGATGGTGCCATAACGGTTGCATACGTTCATTACCGGCGCGCCGACAGTCTTCCAGACTGCTCCGCCCCAACCGGCTTCGAATGCTTTTTGAACCTGATATCCGGAATTGGACGGCGGTGCCGATGCCAACCAAAATGGATTTGGTGACTTGATGCCGTTGAAATTGATCGATAGATCAGCCATTTGCAAACTCCTGTGGGGTCGACGTTGCCGTCTCCTGAATCTGTAGGAGCGACGCCATGCGTCGCCCGTCTGTGATTATTTAGTCGTAGCGGCCGCGTGTACGCGTGGCTTGTGGTCGTGCAATGCACATCCATTTGCCATAGTCGGATCGATGGTCATGTCCGTCGTCCGCTTGAGCGTTCCTTCCGGTATTGGTTTACCGGTCAATTGTTCATATATGGCACGCGCTGCAATCTTGCCATCTTGAGTAGCCATGACGGTGGATGCTTCGCCTCTGCTTCTGATGCAATCGCCGCCGGCGAAAATCTTTTCGTGAGCGGTGCGATTAGTTTTTGCATCAACAGCGATGTAGCCTTTGATGGTCTTGATTCCGTATTCACCGAGTTTGGCGATAAAAGGAGTGTGCTTAAGTTGACCGATTGCTTTGATGACCATGTCGCAGGGCACGACGAATTCCGAGTTTGGTATTGGAACTGCTACCCGCCTGCCTGATTCATCCGGTTCTGCCAGGTCCATGCGCACGCACTTGAGCCCGTCAACTTTTCCATTGGTGGAAAGAACTTCCACAGGCTGCGTGAGGAAACTAAAACTTACTCCTTCGCCCAGAGCGAATTGATACTCGAAGTGATAGGCGGGCATTTCAGCTTCGGAACGGCGATAGATCATAGTCACGCGCTCAGAGCCCAATCGCCTGGCAATGGTTGCGCAGTCGATGGCAGTGTTACCTGCACCGATTACACAAATCCGATTTCCGTACTGGATTTCTGCAAGAGGCTTCGTTTTAGTTTCTTCAATAAAGAACAAACCATCGACAACGCCTTCGAGATCTTCGCCGGGAATATCCATTTCAGGAACACTACCGAGCCCGATGCTGACGAAGACAGCGTCGTTATCCTTAAATAGATCTTCGAACTGGATATCTTCACCAACTGTATGTCCGGTCTTCATCGTCACGCCTAGATCTTCAATCTTCTTAGCTTCGTGACGAGCAACTTCAACCGGCTCGCGAAAAACAACAATACCGTATGTGCTCAAACCGCCCGGCCAGACTTTTCTTTCATAGCATGTCACATCAAAGCCGAACTTCGACAATTCGCCGGCGCATGTCAGTCCTGCCGGACCGGCACCGATAACGGCGACCTTCATTCCATTCGACTTGCCTTTGGTGAAGAACTCGATTTTCGATTGATCGGCATAGTCCATTGCATAACGCTGCAAGCGACCAATCATGATTGGTTTTTCGTCATGCTCGAGCACGCAGGCGCCTTCGCACAATTCTTGCACCGGGCAAACCCTGGCGCAGGAAGCGCCCATCAAGTTGGCTTCCAAGATGGTGCGAGCGGACCCAGTCACGTTGCCGGTCGAAATCTTACGAATAAAAGTCGGAATGTCGATGTGCGTTGGGCATGCCACCATGCAAGGTGCATCGTAACAATAGAGACAGCGGTTTGCTTCCAATACCGCTTCTCTCTGCGACAAAGGCGGGAAGACTTCCTGGAAGCGCTCTTCCAGTCCCATTTCCCACGCCTTGTACTTAACTGGTTTGTAATGTTCGGCCATTGCTTGCTCTCTTTTGCAGTGACTTAACTAGATTTGAACGAAAGGAAATTGTAGGGGCGACGCCATGCGTCGCCCGTTTCAAGTTTCGAATTATAGTTTGACCAGAGACTCGTATGTTTCCGGTCTGCGATCGCGGTAGAACTGCCAGGTATTGCGGACTTCTTTGATTTCATCCAAATTCAAATCGGCAACCAGAAGTTCTTCCTTATCACGCGAAGCCTGAGCAATGATCTGACCGCGCGGATTGCAGAAATAGCTCTGACCGTAAAACTCGCCGATATTCCAGGGCTCTTCTGTGCCGACGCGGTTGATGGCGCCGACAAAATAGCCGTTGGCGGCAGCATGTGCAGGCTGCTCCAACTTCCACAAGTATTCCGACAAACCGGCAACCGTAGCTGACGGGTTGAAAACAATCTCAGCACCTGCCAATCCGAGCGCTCTGGCACCTTCCGGGAAGTGGCGGTCGTAGCAGATGTACACGCCGATTGTGCCGTAGTGCGTCTGGAAAACTGGATAACCGAGATTGCCTGGACGGAAGTAGAACTTTTCCCAGAAGCCCGGATTGACTTGCGGAATGTGAGTCTTTCGGTACTTGCCGAGATACTTACCGTCTGCATCGATGACAGCGGCAGTGTTGTAATAAACACCGGTCTGTTCTTTTTCATAGACCGGAACCACAATTACCATCGAATACTCTTTCGCCAGGCCTTGCAATTTCTTGATTGTCGGACCGTTCGGAACTTCCTCTGCCAGGTCGTACCAGCATGGTTGCTGCTCGGCGCAGAAATAAGGACCGTTGAACAATTCCTGGAAGCAAAGAATTTTGACGCTTTTCTCGTGAGCTTCTTTAGTCAGCTTCAGAGTCTTTTCAAGCATCGCTTCTTTGATTTTCTCAATCGTCTTTTGATCGGTGCCGCCCTGCGGCGAGACGATTGCGTTTTTCGTTTGAATCAAACCGCAACGTACAGTATTGGACATTTTCTTTCCTCTAATTTCTGATTTCTACTTATGCTTCTAACTGAGCGATTTAAGTGTCAATCGCGCGATTCGCGGCTAATGCCGGGCGATGCATGGCATCGCCCCTACTTGGTCACGGCGACTTTGCCCACTTTCTCCATGGCTTTGCGCATGGTTTTGAGGGTGGTATCGATATCGCCTTTGTTGATGATCATCGGTGGCTTCAGTCGAATGACATTGCCCCATAGTCCGCCTTTTCCAAGAATGACTCCATCATCTTTGGCTGCTTCGACGATCTGCTGAGTTTCGCTTGCCATCTGTGTCTTGTTCTCATCGGCCAGTTCAATGCCGACCATCAAGCCTTTGCCACGGATGTCAGCCATAAAGGGGAACGACTTCTTCAAATCGTGCAAACCTTCAAAAAGATACTCGCCCATCGCTTTCGCGTTTTCCATAATCTTCTCTTCTTTGATGACGTCGATAACTGCAGATGCAGTAGCTGCCGAAACAGGGTTGCCGCCAAAGGTGTTGATTTGAGGGCGCTGATTGGCGTCGGCGATTTCAGGTGTGGTGATGAACGCGCCGATGGGGAAACCATTACCGAGACCTTTGGCCATGGTGATGAAATCCGGTTGAACACCCCAGTTGGAGATGCCGAACATGTGTTTGCCGGTGCGTCCGAAACCTGTTTGCACTTCGTCTGCGATAAACAAGACTCCGTAATTTTCCAGAATCTTTTTTACTTCTTTGAAGTACTCGTCAGGAGGTGTGATAGCTCCGCCTACGCCTTGAATCGGCTCGGCGATCATGACTGCCGGTTTGCCGGATGTCTGAGTTTGAATTACACGCTCAACATCTTTTGCGCATTCCAAATGGCAGCTGGTCGGATGCTTTTGGAACGGGCAGCGATAGCAGTAAGCATTGGCGGCAAAGAAGACGCCGGCTGCAGGCTGCAGGTTAGGTCTGTAGTTATGGTTTCCGGTGAGAGCACTGGCGAGGTGGGATTCACCGTGATACGAATGCTCGAGGGCAATCACTTCATTGCGCCCGGACGCCAATCGCGCCAATTTAATGGCGGCTTCATTAGCTTCCGTGCCGGAATTGGTGATGAATGATTTGGACAGATTTCCCGGCGTGATCTCTGCCAGTCTTTCAGCCAGCTCAACCATCGGCTGAGTCATGAATGATGTCGACGTATGCTGCAGGGTCTTTACCTGCTCGACCGTTCTTTCCACGACTTTCGGATGGCAGTGCCCGACGCTGACAGTAACGATACCCGCGAACATGTCCAGGTATTCTTTGCCCTTCTCGTCGTAGAGAAACTGCTTTTCGCCGCGCACAAAATTGGGCGCGTCAGAGTAAAGCTGTTTGACCGACGGAATTATGTACTTATCACGCTTCTTCTTGAGCTCTTCGCGGCTTAGATAGGAAGGCACAGGCAACCTCCAGTTATGAATTGACGGACTGAAACGATGCAAAATTCCCCCGTCAGGAATGACTCGTAAGCATCGAGTTTTTGGACCGGATGCGAACAACGTCGAGTGACGGGTATCTATTTGTAGTCTCAGAATATTACATGATCACTACTAATCTATTAATAATAAGCGCCAGCAGGACTGATTAATGGTTGCTAATGAACGCCGGAATCTTGCCGCAGTTGCATCTGCGGGGAATCGAAGGAGACTCTTCGAGATCCCAAGGGCACTGAGTCTGGCTGGCGATTTGAGCGAACTGAACCGACACCCCAAATCGATATTCAATAGAAATACCGATAAGTTTTTTCCTCCTGATAAGCAAGTTCTAATAGCCGTGACTGAGGGTCTGTAGGGGCGACGCATGGCGTCGCCCGGCGAGATGCGTGCTTTGTTGAACAGAGAGGCAAGACGGATCTGGTGAGTCCAAACAAAGAAGATTAAGGACTTGGCATAAATCGAATCTCTTCCACTTGTATACTTACTAGCGCTCCTGGCCAATGCTTCCAGCATGCTCAGAGGCAGAAGTCCGACAGCCCGAATAGCATTAGCCTTCGAGCTTCCGAGCGAGTTAGTCAGGGACCAAACATTTGATCTTCAGCAGCCTCCAATATCTGGTTTTTCTGCCGATAGTTGCCATGCTTTACTGGCGCACTACCGGTGGTGCGCGTCTGGCGCTGGTCGTATTGGCGAGCTACTTCTTTTATATGAGCTGGCTGCCTGTATATGGACTGCTGCTCCTTGGTCTGACCATCGTCAATTTTGCCGTCGCCATAGCAATCGATAAGACCCGGCCGGCCGGAGAAGCCATCGATGACACAGTCGATGCATCCATCGCCGTCAAATCAAAGGAAGCCGACTATCTAAAGCGCAAGTCGCTTTTGCACAAAAGCATTTTTGCCTTTGGTGTAATTCTCAATATCGGCACGCTGATCTATTACAAGTACGCCAATTTCCTGATTGAAAACATCGTTGGCATGTACAACATTGCCATCGCGCAGTCGCATGCCTTGCCAATCTTCAAGATTGCAGCACCACTGCCCTGGGACAAACCTGTCCTCGATGTTATTCTTCCGCTCGGCATTTCATTTTTCATTTTCGAATTCGTCCACTACCTGGTAGATGTCTACCGGGGCGACAAAGCGCTGCGTTCTTTCATGGAATTCGCCGCCTTCGCTTCGTTTTTCCCATCTCAAATCGCTGGTCCGATCAAGCGATACAAAGACTTTATGGAAAAACTGCGACGCCCGGATCCGCTCACTCAAGCTCAATTCACCGAAGGCGCCACACTTATTGTTCAAGGTCTGTTCAAAAAAGTGGCAATTGCAGATCCGCTCGGATTCATAATCGCCCATCCATTTGCTACAAGCACCGCACTTTCGGCCTCCGATGCCTGGATCGCCGCTGCCGGTTTTTGCATTCAAGTCTACTGCGACTTCTCCGGCTACACAGACATCGGACGTGGCTCGGCGCTCTGGCTGGGCATCAGACTTCCAGAGAATTTCGCTTTGCCGTTTTTCGCGCATGACCTGCTCGATTTCTGGCGCAGATGGCACATGTCTCTCTCCAACTGGCTGAGAGATTACGTTTACATCCCCATGGGCGGCAACCGCATCGCTCTGCATTTGCAATGGCGCAATCTGTTTCTGACAATGATCGCTTGCGGCATCTGGCACGGCGCCAGCTGGCATTATGTGATATTCGGCGCCATACAGGGCGTAGGTTTGTGCGTTAACAAGGAATGGCGCGGACTTTTGCAAAAGTCCAAGACACTCAAATCGATCTGCGAATCAAAGCCCGGTCTAGTTTTCGCCAACTTCCTTTTGTTGCTTTTCATCGTACCTACATATTCGATTTTCAGGTCGCCTGATATTGCACATTCAATCAATATGCTCACCAGTATGTTCAATTTCGGTGCACCTTGCACACTTGCTGCCGCCATCGACAAGTCCGGCGTAGTCTACATCTCGTCGGTTTACTTCCTTTTCTGGCTGGTCGCGGACCGGCTCACAAAATCCGAATTCTTCATGTCGGTGCTCACAACGCTCGGACTCTCGGCTGATGGAAAAACTTTCGCCATGCCGGTTCGGCTGGCCTCATGGACAGCCGCTTGCGTACTTATGTTCGCAGCCAAGCCGACCGATGCGATCCCCTTCGTATACTTCCAGTTTTAGTGGGGCTAAATGATAACTGCAGCACCGCAAAAAATTGAAAAGAAACCGTTCGGCGATGGCAATATACCAATTGCTGAAAAGCCTAAACGACGGATTACATCCTGGTTTTCACTGGCAGCAAAAATCATCGCCTGGCAGATTGTGGCGATTTTGATTGTAGAACTTACACTTGCGCTTGCCGGACTTGGCGAAGAAGAAATCTTCAAACTCGATCCAAGATATGGCTTTGTGCACATGAACAACAAGCACATCACCTGGCGCTCTGAGGGCTATTCCAAGTCATTCTTTGGACCGGACGGCATGCGCGAAGCCGGTCTGACTATTCAAAAACCTGCCGGAGTTTTCCGTGTCGCACTTCTAGGTGACTCAATTGTCGAGTCTCTGCAGGTTCCTTTTGAAGACACATTCGGTCAGGTTTTAGAAAAATCCATCAAGAAAACCGCCGGCGGCAAAGAGCTTCAGGTGCTCAACTTCGGCAACTCCGGTTATTCGACAGCGCAGGAATATCTTCAGCTGAAGAACAAAGTACTTAAGTACAGTCCTGACGCAGTAATTGTTTTCTACAATCACCGCGACATTTTTGAAAATTGGGCACCGCCGGATCAAACACTTACAAATGTGCGCCCATATGCCCTGCATCTGCCTAACCAACCGCTGACAATAGACAATTCATCGGTCACTCAATGGATGAAGTCGCCGCGCGGCAAATTCCTTACTTCCATAGAATGGATCAGAGAACACAGCCGCATTTGGGGACTGATCGCAGCATGGGAGACTCAAGCGAGCTTCCACGATCCCGTATACCGAGCAATAATGGGATTCTTCACGTCACCGGTCAAAACAGTAAAAGCAAACATCGCATCG
This sequence comes from Cyanobacteria bacterium DS2.3.42, assembly GCA_013823055.1. Lineage (GTDB taxonomy): Bacteria > Cyanobacteriota > Vampirovibrionia > Obscuribacterales > Obscuribacteraceae > QKMZ01. Next base: position 1,680 of record PNLN01000108.1, on the reverse strand, counting down.
CTTTCGACAATTACTCCGAATGCAATATTTGATTCGATTGCGCAAACATTCAAATCGAAATCAAAATCCGCATCTTTCAGTATTAATTTTATCGACGAGAAGAAGAACAAGGGTGCCTCTGAAAGCGCAAACAAGCAGACTGCTGAGAAACAGCAATCAACTCAGTCGTCAGCGACAGTTGCGACCAAAAATGTTTCTGATACCACCGACACTAAACCAGATCACAGCAAAGACAAACTCGACGCTGCAAAAGCGTCCTACATTCTGGATGCACCATCACTAAAAGACTTTCCTGCTCCCAACGCAGCCACTCAGGACGACCAAAAGGCTCTTGATGCGAAGGCTGCTGAAATAAAGGCAAAGGATAATTATTTGAAGCTGATGTTCAAAACTCTCAGATCTCTCCTCTCCGAAATGGACAAAGACTGCAAGTCGCACAACGCGCAGTTTGCAGTAGCAATTGCACCAAGCAAATTAGCACTGGTAGAAAAAGGTGAGTCGCTTGGTCTGATGGATCTGTCATACGATAAGGAAATTGCGGTCGTCAGACAGTTCTGCGAATCCGAAAAAATTCCGTTTGCCGATATGCAGCAAAACCTGCAGGCAATGCCCAGAGATAAAGCCGACAAGCTTTTCTATTCAATGCACTTGACGAAGCAAGGGCATGATTATGTCGTCTCTGAATCCGAGCAGCTGTTCAAGACGCTAACCGGCAGCCGTTAAAAAATCATCCAATCTAATTTGCCCGCCGGCATTTGCAAAGGCGCATATAAGGTCAAGTTGGCGTCCTTGACGATCATTACCTCACGAACTGCCTCACGCTTATTCAAGAGAAGTTCGTCAATTGGAAATGGCGTGACGGAAACACTAACCGCCAAGTTCTTTAATGCAAACATGCGGTCAGGTATCGCGTAGGTAGTGTGAAACCGGCGCCAATCTACATCCACTGCTACAGCAGTCGGCTGCCACGGCGAGGTGAATTTCTCAATCTCACCCTTTTCATTTTCACCTTCAATCACTAGTGAGATTGGACCGGCTTGCCGCTTTCTGTCGGACTTGATCAAGCAGCCGAAATCAATAACCGAGCCTTTTGCGATATTGGCAGGCAGCTTCTGATGTTTCTTGAAAATCCAATTGCTGGGCGGATTGCCGCCGTCTACAGTTATTTCCTCAAGACTCTTCAGCAGTGAAATTGGAGCAAATTCTTCGAACTGGTCAGGCTTCAATGGCTCGAGTTTTGCCGTTGGAAGAGGCGAAGCATCCGGCTTCGATCCTTCCGCCTGCGCTGACTGCGATTGCACAGGCTCCGGCTGGAATCCTGACTTAGAGACAGATCCACCCCTGCTGCGAGGCACTGCAAAACGAATTCGATAGGAGCCGGATTGCAATCCAGGTTCTGTCGATAGGTCTTTAGTCTCGCTCACGCGGACAAACCAGAGAGCAGGATTGGACATTTTACACAAGCCTGGAGCCAGCTCAAAGACGCGCATGTCTCGCGTATCGTAGGTTGCAAAACCGCGAGTCCAGGAAAAGAGGTCGAACGATGGCAGATAAAGTGAGTCGGCACTATCGGTCGAAAAGTAGTCTCCGAACACACGCACCGGCAATGGTGCCTCAGAAAACGCAAAGCCGAGTGATATCTCGTTGGGTTGGCCGGGATGCAACAACCCGCGCGGAATC
>PNLN01000159.1 GCA_013823055.1 Cyanobacteria bacterium DS2.3.42 | reverse complement strand
CCGGTTGAGGAATCATCCTCGTTGCCGGCGAAGCACTCCAAATCTACAAAAGAACCACTGCGAATTGCGGCTGCTCCTAAAGAGCCTCCACCTCGAAAAGGCAATCCACTTCTTTCAGGAGGAGCAATTGATGCAATTCCTAATGCGCATGACAAGGGCATTCAGGACGAGTTCAAAGGAGTGTATGAAAAGGCGACGCAGCGTGGCGGGGTTTTTGATGCAAAAAGTCGTGATGCGTTTTCATCAGAGTCTGAAAAGAAAATCAGGTCCTCCTATCTTGGGCTGAAGGCTATTTCCTTTGACGAAGCCTTGACTGCTCAGAGCGAAAAGGATCCCGCCTTGTTGAGGGCGCAGTTGCAGCCAGCGAGTGTGGCTGAGCCGCCTCCAACAATTGCGGATAAGGCAAAGGCGGTTTTCTCCGTTGTAGACATGATGCACAAGACCCCAGTGATAATCGCGACCGCTTTGGTTTGCCTTTCCTTTCTTGGTTTTTTCGTGGGCAACTTGTATAGGGCTGAAAGTCATTTAGCGGAAGGCGAATCGCTTTTTGTTCTAAGAAAATATCCAGAGTCGATCAAGTCCTTGTCGACTGCTATCAGTCTAAATCCTATGAGAGCTCGTTCTTACTTTATGCGAGCGAGAGGCTACAACAAAATCGGAGAGACAGGCAAGGCTGTCAACGATTTCTCAACTTCCTTGCAAATGAATCCGAACAACGTCGAAGCTCTAGACCACCGAGCCTCAATCTATATGCGCGGAGGTCGGCATGATAAGGCTCTCGCTGATTACCGGAGTATTCTCAGGCTGCAGCCCGAAAAGAAGGAATTGTATGTATTTAACAACGCGGCCTTAGCAGCGAGGCAGGATGGGAAGTTTGAAGAAGCATTGAAATTCTATGACATGGCTTTGTCGGTCGCCGCAAATGATAGGAATGCTTTGATTGGCAAAGCACTTTGTGAAATCAGCCTGTTGCAATATGTAAAAGCAATTGAGATTTGCAACGCGATACTGCTCCAGGATCCGCAGTATTTAGAAGCCTATGTCACCCGCGGCTGGTGCAACATGCTGTTGAAACGGGACTCTGCCGCGATGCGTGATTTTGACTTTGTACTGGCGCGGATGCCTCTGAATGCAAGGGCTTCTCTCAATCGGGGGCACTTGTTTTATAAAGTTGGACGGCTAGATGACGCGATTCGAGACTACGGCACAGCAATTGCTGGTGATCCGAGTTTTATCGAAGCGAGGACCGCGCGCGCTTGGGCTGTATTGAACAGCAATCCACAGATGGCGTTGGCTGATCTTAAGGTCGTCACGACGTCTGAGCAATATGCTAACTCGGTAAAGTTCTGGACCTTGAGGGCGCAGCTCGAGGCTCAGCAAGGGAAGAATTTAGATGCTTCTCAGTCTTATCGCAGGACAATCAAGCTTGCAAAGCAATCGGAGCCCTCCGCTTTGCCTACTTTGTATGCGAGGCTTGGTGCTGTATTCACTTCATTGCGGCAGTTCGACAAGGCGATTGAATCGTGCGACGAAGCATTGAAGTTAGACCAGAAAAATTCCCTAGCCCTATCAATACGCGGTTTTGCTCATGAGTCTGGAGGAAACCGCATATCTGCTTTGGCTGACTTTTCAAGCGCACTAACTTTTTCACCACGAATGCCAGAAGCATTGATGTACCGAGCTCAGCACTATATCAAGAGTAAGGAATTCCACTCAGCGCAACGCGATTTGAACGCATATTTGAGTGTGCGATCAAATGATCAGGCTGCCAAAACGCTTTTAGCAGCTGTAAGTAAAAAAACTGAGCATTCTACTAGTATTGCGGATAGTGGCACAGCAAGGTCAAGAAGATACATTTCAATTCCTTTTGCGCAACTTCTCAGCGGCGGCATCAGTGAATTAAATAAGGGCAATACTGAAACCGCCGCAGATATGCTGACTGAAGCAGTTCGGCAGAACCCATCTGACGCCACAGCCCGAAGGTACCTGTGTCATGCGCTCGTGCGCGAGGATCCCAGGGCTGCGGTTGCGCAATTTGATACATTGAGGTCGGCAGGCCCACTACCGCCAGAGGACGAGCGTAGTTATCGCCATGCGCTTTCACTTGCAGCGACCGGTACTTTGGTCGAGGCGTCGGCAATCGATAAAGCGCTACAGGTTGTCCAAGTGGAGCCAGGCAATGCTCAGGCGTGTTATAAATTGTCCACGCTTTATGCTGCGGCTGGTATGCTTTCCAAAGCGGCACAATACTGTCAGACAGGCTTGTCCAACGCCAAGAATCCAGCCGAGACCAAGAAATTTCAGGATTTGTATCAACGGCTGAATAAGCAGAATATTCAGGGAGAACAGAAAGAGGACATTGAAGGCTAAAACCAATCAATGAGATCTCAGTCGTTATGGAAGAGCCAAATACAAGCGGAAAACCAGTGGCTTTTGAGGTTTGGGTATCGCTGTTTATTGGTGTCTATTTTTTCTATGTTTTGCTCTGGTTGACACCGGAATCAGTTTTTAAATCCAAACTCTTTTCGCCCATTTACACACCCTGGTTGTTTTGCGGATTGAATCAAAGTTGGTCGCTTTTTTCTCCGTTGATTCGCGAACTTAATTATTATCCAAGCGCAATAATCACATTTGAAGACGGCTCAAAGGTTCTGTGGGAACCGCCATTAATGGATAATCTCAATCTGTTAGAGAGATTTCAACGCGAAAAGTTTCGCAAATGGTCTATTGATTCTCTTCCATGGGATCGATTCAAAGATTATTGGGTTGATTTTGCTCGGTATGTTGGACGACAGTATTACAACCCGGACAATAAGCCAGTTTCTATCTCGTTAAATGTTCGCTGGATTGAAATTCCAAAACCATCAGAGCATTTTTTGCGTCAAGCGGAACTGCCAGCACGTACGAAATTCAATACGAATTTCTGCTACCGGTATACCAAAGAGGATTTTCAGTGAGCTTTGGAGCACTCTGGAAAGTTTGGAGATCATTTTGGTTTCCACTGATGACACCCGAACCGGTGGCGCTATTTCGCATCCTCATCGGACTTTTGATTTTGCAAATCTTGACCGTCAGCATAGGCAGTGAATTTCTAAATTGGTATGGATCGCACTCTGTAGTTCAAAACGAAACCATTCGTCGTTTTTTTTGGAATTCCGAGCCACGCTTCGATTTGCTCCTGGCATTTCCTGCCGACAATGGCTTACTGATTTATTTCTACAGCGTCATTGTCGCGGCTGTATTCATGACTATCGGGTTGTGTACTCGCTTCTCATGTGTATACGTCGCGCTTGCACTTGTGTCAATGCATCATCACAATCCTTTCAACATTAATGGCGGCGATGCATTCGTTCGTCTGATGACGATGTATCTTTGTTTTTCCAATTGCGGAGATTGTTTTTCAGTAGATCGATGGTTCGCTGAAAAGCGTAATAAAGGGCCGCTGCCGATTGTGTCGAAACCAGCTTGGGCTCTGCGTATGATTCAAGTGCAGATAGCGATTGTATATTTGCATACGTTCATTTGCAAGGTTAATGGCACACAGTGGTGGGATGGTACGGCAGTTTACTTTGCGACGCGCCTCGAAGATCTGATGCGTCTGCGGATGCCGCTTTTCGATAGTCTATTATTTTGTCAGTTGCTGTCCTGGTACACCTTAGTCGTTGAATTCGCGATGTTTACTCTCGTCTGGATCAAAGAAATTCGATACTTCGTTCTGGCGGCGGCACTTATTCTGCACATTGGAATTGACCTGGCCATCAACCTACCCGTGTTTGAGTGGGCATTTATTTTTGCCTTGGTTACGTTCATCGAGCCAGAAGATTTACGAAAAATTTTGAACTGCATTCAGGAGAAGCAGCGCGTATTTTCGAAACGTTCAAATAGTTCCGAGTCCCCGCCACCGGCTGTGGTGCAGCCGTAGGTTTACGCGCGAGTTAGAATCTTGATTGTGGGCGGAGAAACATATTCTAAAATTTCTCTATAGGGAATGTGGCGTGATTGCGCACATAACTGCAAGATTGAGCCTGGTCCCCAGCGCTTCCTATCCACGAAAATCCAATACAGTGCTGCATATAGTTGATGGTTTTTGCGGCCGATACCCTGAAAACGCTCCTCTACAAAGTCGATCATTCCTAAAACTGCTTTGCTTTGTTTGCTCTTCTGAGATTTGCTGTCAATCGCTTTTGAGGCCTCTTTTGTCTTTCTATCGGACAAAATATACCGATCACCGGGTAGTCGCACAGCAAGCTCCCATAATTCCAGTCCCATGACTGCGGCGGAAGCATCAGCGCATTCCAGCCTGACTCTTTCGCAGATTGCAGCAAATGTAGTTGGCAATTCAGACAACAATGCAAGAACTGCCACTTCGTTAGTGGTTAGTTCAGGTTCTTTCAATTCCTCAATTGATCCTTCCGGTTCACAAAGTGCCAGGCGCTTTTGTATTTCCACTTCCTCTGCCAAAGGCGACTGTCTGGCAGGTGTCTCAATCGTGCGCCGGCAAACGATTTTAGAGAGTTCAGTCGTCGAAATATCACTCCCTAACCCTTGCATTTTTTCACTGACTAATTTCGCAATTCTCTTATAGATCTTGCCTGCCATGTCAACGGAAATTCCAAGTACATTCGAAAGATCGCTGGCGCTGAGGATTATTCCTCTCTCCAGCAAAAAGAATGACGCTAAGTATGGGCGAAATTTTCTAACATGATCGAAGAATGATCCTCCCGTAATCCAGATCTCTTTTCTGCAAACATCGCATCTATACATGCGCTGCAACTCTCCCTTCAGCATCTGGTGATGATTGCAATGCTTACAGATCGTAAATCCCAATCTGCAGCATATTTGTAATGCCTTGAGTTCACAGATTTTCTCATCGAGATTCTCTGCGTCAAACTCTTTGAGAAAGAGAAGCGCTTTTCCCAGATTTTCATTTCCTGATTGATTGAATGGCATGGCACAAACCTCGCTCTTTTTCTTAGATACGAGTTGAGCGAGTAAAAAGTTCAAAAATTTTTGTTGCTGACATCCGAAAATTCGAGAATTTAGGATCTGGGTCTGGAAGCTAAAGCGTTAACGCTTTAGCTTCCAGACCCGCACTAAGTTCGGATTTAATTGCTGACATCCGGCCAGCTCATGATTTGGCGGTCATCGATGTCTTTGAAGGCGTCGCCTTTGCCTTTTTTGAAGTTCTTATTCATTAATACGTCTGAGAGTTTGAGCGCTGTTGCTCTAAGCTCCACCGGTTTTGCTTTCGGCAATACGACTGCGGAAACATCAGTTTTGCGAACCAGCTCCGATTCTAGTTTTGCCAACTGCAATTTCTCTGTTTCTGCTTTTCCTTCTTCAAGTTTTTTCTCTGCAAGTTGTAATGCTTCTGTGCTCAATTGACTGAATGCATCTTCTTTTGCTTGCTGTAGCGCTAATTGTTTTTTCTGATACTCTCTCCGCGCTTTGACGATGGCGAGCATACGTCGGAAATCCCAGGACATGGTGAAATTCCAGCCTTGAATGTTGGCATTGGCTGGGAATTTGAGGATGCGAGAGCCATTGAGGTCTCGAATAGTCTCAAGTAGGCAGCGATTGAGATTGTCATTACTGGTGGTGGCAAAAATGCAGCCGCGTAACTTTCCAAATTTGTCTACGCTAAATGCAATTGAAGTCGCGCCTCTTGTTTCATCCTTGGCATATTCTTCAAGATGATGCAGAAGAACGAATTGGAAAGCGCGCCTGTAACGGCTGATCCAGAAATCCCAATCGCGTGTGTCGGGCGGTACGGCGGAATAAGAGGCGACTCGATCCGGGTGACTGGCCCACTTTTCACCGTTCATCTTTTGACATTTTTCGATGATGTCTTCTAGTTCTGCCATTGAAATGCTTTTGTACGGATGCCAGCCGCCAGGAGTGTTTTTATCCTGATGTTTGTGCACCATTTTCATTACGGCTTTGCGGCCGTCTTTGTACATTTTTTTGATGTTTAAAGCCAGATTCGGCATTGCGATAGGCAACCAGAATGGCATGGAATCCATCGGATCGCGATCCAATCCGAATGATGTGCTCGAGCCAGTTGTCGATGTCGGGCGAGGTGTAGGTGTGCCACCAAAGAATTTTGTAGTGCTGTCGACTGCGTTGTTCCACATCGACTCGAACCAATTGCCGGCCGGTTTTGGCGCGACAGAGGTGGCGGCTGCCACTGTTCCTGACCGAGAGCCGGGTTTTCCGGTGAATTCCTGAACTGCTGTTTTTGTGACGTTTTCCACAACACCTTGTGGAATCAATCGGAATGCGGTTTCGAATTCTTGCAGAGCTTGTTTATCTAATCCTTGTCTTTCAAGGATTTTTCCCATGTATTCATGAGCGACACCGCTGTCCGGGTGGTCGCGCAAGTCTTTCTGCATGAGCTGTGCTGCTTCTTCCAGGCGACCTTGCGAGTAGAGGTCTATGGCTTGACGCATCACATCACTAGGCTGCGCACAAACAGGCAAAGAGAAGATACAGGTCGTTTGTGATAAGACCAGTGAAAAGGCGATTGCTACTGTTTTGAGCCGTCTGCCCATATTTGAATCAAGCCCTGGAATGCCCATAGTGCATTATTCCACAACCTGATTTTTTCTGTGCCCGCATTTTGAAAACAGCCCGCATGCAATGCGGAACTACGCTTTCGCGGCAAGTGCCAGGTCAGCTATCGTGCTTTTCGGCTCGAGATCTTCAAGCGCTTCGCCGTATAGGTCGTATGGTTTTGCTTCGGTGACTTTTACTCGAGTAAAGTCACCGAGAATGCATCTTGTGCCTTCTTCGTCGCGGACGTAGACGAGATTGTCGATGTTGGGAGCGTCCCACTGTGAGCGACCGACGTAGAGATTTTTCTTGTCGTCATACGACTCGATCAAGACATCGATTACGCGACCAACCATCTTTTGATTTTGTTTGAAAGCGATTTCGTGTTGGATGCTCATGATCTTCTTGCGGCGCGCTTTCTTGGTTCGGTCTGCAATTTGATTGGGCATGTTGCCGCTTTCCACTTCCGTTTGTTTGGAATAGCAGAAAACGCCGAGCCGATCAAATTCGTGCTTGGCTATGAAGTCGGCAAGATGTTGTACTTGTTCGTCTGTTTCTCCAGGGAAGCCGACTATAAAGGTGGAGCGGATTTTGACGTCCGGAACGAGTTTGCGAATTCTCTCCACTACCTTTTCCGGATGGAGTGGACGAGCCATTGCTTTCAATACATCAGAATGGCTGTGCTGAAGCGGGATGTCCACGTATTTGACTACTTTAGGCAGGCGCGCCATCGTCTTTAAAAATTCATCGGAGGTTTCGGTCGGATAGCAGTACATGACGCGGATCCAATCCAGCTCTTCGATTTCATGCAGTGCTTCAAGAAGCTCAGGCAAAGCCTGGCGCTTATAAATATCGAGACCGTAATAAGTAGAGTCTTGCGATACCAGAATGATTTCGCGCACGCCTGTATTGACGAGCACTCGTGCTTCTTTGACGAGTGATTCGATTGTGCGTGAGCGGAAATCTCCTCGTAAAATTGGAATGATGCAGAAGGTGCAGCGATGGTCGCAACCTTCAGCGATTTTGAGGTAAGCAGAAGCGCCGACGCCGGTCATCATGCGCGGCAAGACTTCGTCTGTGTAATCGTTAGGCACATCGCTTACTTCGACCACACGCAGCGAAGAATCGCTCGAAACAGCCTTGTACACTTCCACAATTTTTTCAATGTCGCCGGTGCCTACAATGGCGCGAGCCTCAGGGATTTCAGCCAGCAGTTCTTCTTTAAAATGCTGCGCCATGCAACCGGCGACGATCAATTGTTTTCCTTGATCGGCTAGTTCAACCAGTGTGCGAACCGATTCCTGCCGCGCATCTCCGATGAAAGAGCAGGTATTGACCATGACCATCTCAGCTTCTTCGTTGTCGAAGGTGATCTCGACTCCGGCCTGATTGAGAAGACCAAGCATCACTTCCGTGTCAGTCTGATTCTTCGGGCATCCAAGGGACACCACGCCGAGACGGGGTTTTCGCATCTTCGACTCTCCATGAAGTTGACTGCAGCCGGATTCAAAGGCGCTGCAGAACGATCTACCGCTGCGGTAGAGGTTAAAGCGCTCTAAGAGTGCTTCGGCTCAACCTTAGTCGGTATCCAAGCGCCCATCAGTATAACTGGAACCACTGCGTCTAAGCGACTCGCCGGGGATATAAGAATCTCCACCTGCGGGGCTGATACGGCGTCGTGGCGCACTGGCTGCACCATCGCCGGATGGACGGCGTGTTACCTTCTTTACAATTGGTTTGACGACCGGCGCTCCGGTCACCGGAGTTCCGGCTGTTGCATCGGCTGGAGTGCCATTCGGAACTTTGGCCATGAACGTTTTTTCAGTAATCTTGCCTGCGGGTCCAAATGTCGCCGATTTGCCGTTGTTTTCAACCGACAAGCTGCCGCCGTTGCCGGCTCTTACTCTAAGACCTTGCGCATCCTGGAAGTCGCGGCGGTCGCCGGCTTCAAGATAACCTGTGAAAAGTGAATCGCCCGTAGCGATGGACTTAACTTCCACCCAGACGTGCTGGCTGGCGCTGAGCGAAATCCGGCTGTCTGTAGGAGCCGTATCGCCTGGCATTTGAGACGCGCTCTTATCTGCGGCAGGCGGAGGGGCGCCGGATGGTCCGACATTGTTGAAACGGTTTGGCAAGTCACGCATCGGCAAAATTGCCGAAGAATCTTGCTGTGACTGATTGTTGGAATTCCACCAGAAAAGGAAAGTGATTAGTCCGAGGATGACGATAATCCAGAACACGGAAACTCCCATTGTTCTGAGGATTCCGGGACCTCCGCCCTGCTCCATTTTGACGGTGCGCACATGCGGTGGCGCCATCATGACCGGCTGCATTGGTTTATCCAGGACTGCACCCTTGTGCTTGCTGCCGCGTCCATTGCCGTTGGAACCGTCTGTTTGGCTGCGATACTCTTCAACGAGAGATTGAGGATTCAACCCGACACACTCGGCATAGCGGCGAATGAAACCCGAAACATATACAGGCTCCGGCAAGTCTTCGGCAGCACCGTTGTCGATTGACTGCAAGTGATTGACTGGAATTTTGGTGCGCTGATATATATCCGAAAGGGACAGTCCTTGTCCTTCTCTTGCCGATTTTAGCTTTTGACCGATTGACTCAAGCACCATATTCGTCGCTGTACTCACTTGCCTTGGTTTCCCTAGTTAACTCGCTAACGCGAGCCGTCGGACAGAAGAGACACCTCTGAAGCCATTAAGTGCCGCCACTCACCTGGCTCCTTCAGGTTCAATTGTAACGCACCAATCCGCTCTCTGACCAATCGAAGCACGTTATAACCTACCTTGGCACACATGCGTCGAATCTGCCGATTTCGACCTTCCCGGATGACGATCACAAAGGTCGACATGTTTCCGGATCGCTTTAAAGAATGCACTTCCGCTTTTTGTGTCATTCCTTCTGACAACCGTACGCCCTCACGCAAGACTTTTAGCGCGTTTTCATCAATCTGTCCGTTCACTGTGACCCGATATGTTTTCTCGACGTGATGGGACGGGTGCGCCAGAGTCTGGGCCAGCCAACCATCATTGGTCAAAATTATCATTCCTTCGGAGTCTCTATCGAGGCGTCCGACCGGCTTCAAGTGCTGTAAATCGGGCGGCATCAAATCTATGACTGTGCGCCTGCCTTGTTCGTCGTCACAGGTGGTGACTACGCCCTTTGGTTTATACAGGACCACGTAATCAAAGGGTTTCTTATATAAAGGTTTGCCGTCTACGGCGATTTTGTCTTTGAGCAAATCGACCTGCAGTGACAGGTCGGTCGCCGGCTCACCGTTGACTGTTATGCGCCCTTCTTTGATCAATTCGTCGGCATGGCGCCTCGAGCAAATGCCGGTAGCCGCTATTGCCCGATTGAGACGCAGTTTTTCAGGCTCTTTGGCGACCATTCAGAGTCGTCCTTGGAGGGCTGTGGAATTATCGATTGCTTGATCCGTTTGGTATCGGATATGGTGGCACTGGCTGGATCGAAAAGGTCTAGCCTGATGTGGCTGACTCAACGTCGTCAACCAGTGATTGTGTGCTGTGTCCAGCCATTTCCTGAATCTTGTTGGAAATTGCTGCTTTCTTATCGTGGATTTGCTCTTTGGTTGTGCGCAGAACTTCTTCGCCGCGATGCTGGAAGTCATTCAATGCCGTTTCCGCTTTGCCGCGGAAATCGGTCAATTGGTCACTGGCGTTCTTATAGAGGTCTTCGCCTCCGTCGGCAATCTGTCTTCTCAGATCGGCGCCGGACTTGGGCGCTGCCAGCATTCCAAACAGGAAGCCCATGATTCCGCCAACTAAAAGTCCTTCAAAAAATCTACCGCTTGAGTCCGACATTTTCTTCACCTCGGTCCAGTTAACTGTTTTTTGTCTTTACTACTTTCGCCCTAATATTGTCTGTGCCCTTTTGTTGGGCACTCGTCTCGCCTTGTGAACCTTCTTTGTTGTGAGTGCTTAGATAAGCCTTGAAGCCCGCCAGGAGCCCAGTTCCCCACACATTAGATTCTTTGGTTGCCGAACTGGTCACCTTGGTAAGGTTGCCAGTGACGTCTTCGACTTTTGTACCCACCTCGGCAATGCTGTGTTGTGCCACAGACTGAATTTTTATAACTCCGCCTGCTAATTTGCTCACTTCGCGCAACGTCGGCGCCAGCTCCGTTTCCAGAGTCGTTGCCAGCTTTTCATAGGCAGTCAATGTCCGATTAACTTGCGGCACCAGTTGACCTGCAGCCATGGCCAGCCCGACAAGACCCAGACTCAGTAAGGCAAGAGCCCCTACTACGAGAAAATCCAGGGTATGTGTCAATTCCAAAATCTAAGCCTCTCTCTTCAGTTTGATGATTGACGACCC
>PNLN01000157.1 GCA_013823055.1 Cyanobacteria bacterium DS2.3.42 | reverse complement strand
GTTATGTAAGGAGAGCATCTTTTTTGTATTGGTGAACCTAGTATTAACGCTCAAACTTGCCACTACCCACGGTGCCATAATCAAGAGCGCCAGACGAATTTCGAAAAAGGCTGTTTTTCCAGGACAAACTCTTCTTGTCAGTAGATCCAAAGACCGCCCAGCAGTCCAGCTCTAGATATAGAAAAAGTTTAACCTAGTGAGGGCGCCAGCAAGGCAGTTAAAAGTTTGACATAGGCGGCGACCGAGATAGCCAGTTGATACAATTAGGCGCGTTTTCCTACATTCGCGTTGGTTCACCCGTCCAGCCACAGCCAATGTCCAAATCCAAGGTGAATAGTCAGTGCTGGCAGACCATTTGAAGAAGGCACTTCCATTCGACAAGATTGAGTCGAGTGAGTATGAAGGCATCCAGAATACTCTTTTGATTTCCATACCGAGCGCCAAAGGCAAGGATGGATTGGCGCTTTTGCACGAAGGAAAACTGTACAACTTTGCCATTACCGGATGCATGGGTCTATGGATTCAAGAAGACAGGCTCTATGTAGTTACTTCTTGTGCAGATCACATGCGGCTTCTGGTCTTTGAACCCGGTCAGGCAACAAAAACCATTGTCAGCTGCGAGTTGGGAGACGTTCACGACGTTCGCATTATCGGCGAGGAATTGTTTGTTGTTTCAACCATGACGAACGAAATAGTAACCATGGATCATTGCGGACGTATTTTGAAACGCTGGACTTTACCAGGTTATGGCGATTCCTGGCATGTCAATTGCATTGATGTGTGGGATGGAAAATTAGTGGCTAGCTCTTTTGGTAAGTTCACGACGTATCGTGGCTACAAAGGAAAAATGGTGGAAGCCGGTATCGTTTTTGATCTCGATACTAAGGAAGTACTTTATAGCGGCTTTTCTGCACCGCACACTCCCAGGCGTGACGAGGAAGGCGGAGTATATGTCTGCAATTCCAAAATGGAAAGGCTGAATTACAGCAAAAATGGAGAGAAAAAAGAAGTTTGTTTCCCGGGTGGGTTTACCCGAGGACTGGATTTCTCACAAGACGAAATTTACGTTGGATTGAGCAGCCTCAGGCATCGGGCCGATCTCAAATCGAGCAAGGTAGCAATCAGCAACGCTCAAGTAGCGATTTTGGACAAGAAATCTCTGCAGATAAAAAGGACCATCACGCTTCCGCAAACGGAAATTTACGAAGTACTTGTTCTCCATGACAAAAACAATAGCGGCAAGCAATGAAAAATTCTCTTCGAGTCTGCATGATCACTCCCCACTTTCCACCCGATTTCGGTTGGTACGGCGTCGGTCGCAACTCGATGGAATTGGCTCATGTGCTCAACGACCATGGGCACGAAGTAACGATCATTACTTGTGCGGAAAAAGGTGGTACAGCTGACACTTTTCAGGACGGCTGTAGCGTCACCAGAGTGGAGTGGAAGAAAGCACCTCGTCTAGGCAGTATGGCAGCGCACTGTATGCCCAGGGCTCGCCTTTTGATGAACATGAATATAGCGCTCTGGCAGGCATTTCTAAGAGTCAGCAAGGAAAGTCAATTCGATATTATCGATGTATCCGGCTTTTCGGCAGAGAGCTTTATTCCTTCGCTATTAGGTGATACGCCGGTATTTGCGCGCATCTATGAAAGCCAGCCTCATTTTTTAGAGAAAGAGCTGTTGACCATCGGCAACTCGGGATTCAATTTCGAAAACCACTTCAAAGACACACTCGGCGCTATTTCCAGAGGTTATGCATCAGCTTCAAAGGAAGAAAGCAAAACTGCCGAATTGAACTATAGTCTGGATACTGCACTTTTTTCACCGGACGGAGCTTGCGCTCTCGACACAAACAACCGACCGACAGTTCTTGTGCATACGCCAATGGGAAATCCAGAATACCAGGCACTGCTGGTGGAGATTCTCTCGAAAGTTAGAGAAACAATTCCAGACCTTTATTTGATCGTGGTAGCGCACGACATTTATACGGAATCCAGCGAAGCTGAAATGAAAAAAGTGCTGTCTGAATGCGGCATTGAGTGTGACATGGTGATCAATCGCACTATGTCTCGATTATTGATGCCTGGCTTGTGGCGAAGCAGCCGCTGCGGACTGCTTCTTGATTGGTTTGACTTCTCCCCTGAGGCGCTGTTAGAGCCACTTTCTTGCGCTGTTCCCGTTTTGGCCAATACTAAAGATATCAATTGCACTTTTCTCAAAGACCCAAGCGTATTGGTTCAACCAAGCCAGTTTACGGGCGCAGGGATCGCCGAGAAGTTAATTGAACTCTTAAAAGATGAAAGCCTTGCTCGCAAGATTGGCGAAAAGTCCAGGCAGTACATACTCGCCAATCACTGCCGCGAAAAGCAGGGTGAGGAGTTGATTAACGCCTATCGAGCAACGATTGAAACGTATACTCAGGAAAAAAAGCGACAAGAAAAAATCAATCGCCTGGAGAAACTTCTCCAACACTTAGGCTCGCTCTCTGATTCATTTGACAAGATGCTTTACGACTTTCTTTTCCTCAAGTCCGTTCGTTTCCGCGTCTCGCATTGGTTACGCAAACTGAAAGGACAGCCCAGCACAGAGCCCGCCCAGGAAGTCTCCAAAAAGGTCTAGTGTTGGAAAACAACACTATTTGGCATACGACTCTAAAAATCCGCAAGCCTTACATCGCTGTGTCACAATCGGCGAGCCTGGATTAGTGTTAACGCCACCAGAATCTTCCTTTGGTGTTCCTTGAACCCATGAGCTGATGTAGCTGCCTGAATGACCTCTATCAATAATAAATCCATTTTCCATTTGCCCGTTGCACTTTGGGCATATGCTGTCGGCAATTCGACGTTGAACTGTTGAGTAACGTTCAATCTCAGACTTTGTATCCGTTACTTTTGTGTCTATCGCCCGAAATGTCGCAAAGCCAACTGCGGCAACAAAAACGATAATTACTGCAATTATTGTCAATGCTAGTTTCGAGAGTTTCATTGCATTATTTTCTCACATTCGGATAACTCATTTGAATTTATGAACGCTGGAAGCATCGATAGGTTTGAGCAAATTACTCCTTAGTTCTTCATGCTCACTGGACAGGTAAAACCTGTTCAGTCCATCAGTTTTAACGAAAGAATAGCCTGCGCTTAGCAGTATTGCTTCCCAATCTCCCCATGTTTCCACATATGAAAGTGGCTCTGTAGATTCGACCAGAATTATCCACGGACGAATCTTGCTGAGATCCACGCCTTGCAATACCTCCTTTTCAAAACCTTCAACATCAATTTTGAGGAATTGTATTTCCGTGACCCCTTCGAAAGTACAAATGTCATTGAGGGTGGTCATCTCTACGTTTACTTCCCGCACGTTAAAGCCTCTCTCTTTATGCCGCTTTGCAAATTCGACATTGGCCGTCGAGAGTCCAGTATCAACTACTTCGAATAACTGTAGTGTTCCTTTTCGCGCACCGACTGCGACATTTAGATTTATATCTGAAGGGCGATCCTGCACTATTTTGTTGAACCAGTGTTCTATCGGCTCAATATTAATGCCATGCCAGCCATGCTTATAAAACGCCTTTGTTACCGAATCGACTACAGGATCCTGCGCTCCTACATCGATATAGAATCCGCACCAAATGTGGCCCAGTGCTTGAAAGAGAACTGCATCTTCATGCATCTGCGAATAGGAAATGAAAGTCGACTGCTTTTCCATTTTGCTCAAATCTTCTTCTTGAAATTCTCAGAGTAGCCGGTCATCTCCACATAACCTTCACCGGTAATGGGTTTTCCCATCTTAGTGCCGGTTATCGTTGATGCGCCTTCCCAGTAGGTGACATCCGTCGATCGTTTGGTTACCAATTCTTGGCTGTCAAAGTCTGCGTTTACCTGCAGTTTTATCTGTTTCTCTGGAATCTCAACTTCCCAATTGATTGGGTAATTTCCTTTACTTAGAGGACTCAACCATTTTGACTTTGAACGCACTTTAAATTGAGAAAGAGACAAATGCTCGGTTTTTCCATCTGCACCAATGATGGTGCCGCTGGAGTTCTTGTCGATAGTGCCATCACGTTTGCGCATCATGTATAGCATTAATTCAGTGTTGTCGCTCAGTTGCAAGCTGTACCAGTCCCAGCCAATTTGTTCATCCGTTAACTGATTGGAGCCGAATTCGTGGTCCATCCAGGATGTGCCTGCAACTCTCTTTTCTTTTCCGTCGATAAATAAAAGTCCTTTTGTGTCCATTCGCGTCAACGAGTAATAGTGAGATGCGCATCCGACACAGTCCGCTTTTTGGCTGACACCGTCTTTACCGTGAATGATCGGCGGCTTCTTAGAACTGAGGAGTAATTTTATTCCGTTTTTTGCAGAGTCAGCCGTAAGCATCATCGAATCGCCAGCCTCGTCTACCCGCCAACCATCGTTGTAGAGGTGCAGGACCGAACTGCTGGCTGCACCTAGAGTCAATCCACTACGGGTGAGCTTTTCATAGAAGTAGAACTTCTTGTTGCTGATATCACTCACTGCAAAATGAGCGAGATATACATTGGAATGTTCCTTGGTTTTTGGTTGACCCTTCTCGGATGGGGAAACGCCACTTCTAAAGAATGTCAATTCATAGCCATATTTTTTTCCGTCATCGCTCTTCAGGTGACCTGTGTAATACCACCACTCGGTTTTGAATGCTTCATGCGAAGCGTGATCGCGCGGAAAAGCAAACTTATATCCTGGTAGTGCTTTCTTGTAAAAATTGTCCACTTGCTCGGCTTGGGCTGCGGGCACCAGAATATTTAGGAATGGAATCGCAATAGTGGAGAATGCCATTGACGCTAGCACCACGATTCGTTTTTCTTTCACTGGTTTCCAATTTGCCATTTCTGTCTCGACCTCAAACCTCTACCTCGAACCCCTACTTTGCCTCTACTCACTGCGTACAAACTCCGCTGCTTTTGTTCGACCCGCTTCGTTGGCAGGTAGAATACCTGCCGCAAGTGCAGCCAAAATTACTAATCCGCATGACTGTAATATGAAGTCCCACGGTATCAACATTTGAATCGTCCAGCCAAAAGACTGCCTGTTTATGACGTTCACCAACAATAGTGAGAGGACATAGCCTACACCTATACCGGCCACGCTGCCGCATGCTCCCAGAATAACGGCTTGTGTCAACACCACCTTTCTGAGTTGTGAACCAGTTGCTCCCAGATATCGAAGGATGGCAAATTCGCGACGCGACTCATGAGTCAGCGCAAGCAATGCATTCATGACTGAAAGCAATGCGACTGCTATGGCGATAGTGTGCAATGCGTATGTCACCGAGAATGTGCGATCGAATACCCTCATTGCTTCGGTCCGTAATTCTCGATTATTGCGAATAAGAACAAGTGACGTCCCCTTCAATTTTGCTAGGCTGTCCTTTCTCACTAATTCGGAGTCAGCATCAGGTTTGAGGAACACGGCGATGCTTGTGAGTTTTGTGTCGCTGAAATTTTGCAGGTATTGTTTTCTGTCGATGACGATATAGCCGAGATCGCTCGAATAATCATAATAAACACCTGCCACCTTCAGCGGTAGTATTCCATTTTGAGTCGGTATTTCAATCGTGTCACCGGTATTGATACCGCGCCGGACGGAGAATGTTTCTGATATCACGCAGTCATTTGGACCCATACTTTCAATGAGAGCGTTTCCTCTTGCACCGTTGACCAGTCTGAGTCGACCATATTTTTTTAATACATCAAAGTCACCGGCGCCCACAAGCACTGGATCTCCATTTACTGTAGTACGGTGTTCGACGAAAGCATCCACCGCGGCGATGCCCGGAACACCCTTGAGAATATCCGCCGCTCTTGCGTCGATTTTTGCTTCTCGGTTTCCGTCGGCTCGCGACTGTGATTGTATGTATAGATCGGCTTTGAGTGTTTGCTCTACCCACGCCACTACTGTGCTGCGAAAGCTGGCAATCATGATTGCCAGGCTTATCATCATTGAAATACCAACCATAAGGCTGGCAACCGCGACAGCTGTCCTCCCCGGCGCACCAGCAAGAGCGCGCAACGAGATCGTCCCTTCAACTCCTAGAAATGACTTGATGGCACGATTTTGATTTATTGAGGAAAACGCCAAATTCAGTGCAAAAGGAGTGACAAGTGCAGTGCCGATAATTGCTGCAAATGCTGCTGCATATCCGAAAAATGGAAAACCGGCAATTGGTTTGGCGAACGTGGCTAATCCGCCCAGCACATAGACAATCAGACCAGCAACCAACAACCCGTTTGTCGAATGAACTATGCGTGATTCATAAGATCCTTTTCTTGCAGCTTCTGCAGGTGCGACGGATGTCGCTTCGAGGATTGGTGGAATGGAGGCAATAATGGTTAGTGAAACACCAATGGCGAATGCCTTCAGCAGCGAGAGCGGTTCAATAGTCGTGGAGCCTAGTGGGTGGCTGAAATAGAAGTGTTCGATGGTACCGGCAATGGCAGTCAGCGCACTGTCGGATAGCATCACTCCGCTAGCCACACCCAAAAGTGATCCGGCAATGCCGAACAAAATTGCTTCAGAAAAAAACAAACTGGCAATCTTCAATTTGTTTGCGCCCAAAGTTCGTAAAATGCCAATTTCTTCTCGTCGCCGCACTATAGAAATTGTCATAGTGTTGTAGATGAGAAACATGCCGACGATGAGCGCAATGAAAGCCAGAGCCGTCAGATTGTATTGAAACGAGCGAGTCATCTTCTCTACTGTCCGAGCACGGGCGGATGGCGTGTCTACAGTCACCGGTTGTGAAATGTTCTTCGTAAGGTGTTCTTGCACTGATGCAAAAATGTTTTCCGGCACTATCAGCTCTACTTGTGTAATCTTTCCTGGAACATCGAAGAGAGCTTGTGCTGTTTCCAAATCGACGACAACTACTTGGCCGTTAAACGATTTGCCCAGTCCATTCGATTTGAGAATTCCGATTACCTTCAGGTTGACGACCTTGTCGTTCACGGACAGCGGTAAGGTGCTGTTTTTCTCCAGTTTCAATTCTGTAGCAAGATGTTCGCCGATGAGAGCGGTACCGAATTCGAGCAGCGAAGTTGAGTTCTTTTCTTTGGAGTTTTCAGTCTGTGTTCCAGTATCATTCAAATCGTTGCCAGTAGACAAACGAGCATCTTTCGCCGTGCTCGATTCTTCCTTCTGGGAGTTTTCCGTTTTTGTTTGTACGAACTCCGATGGAGCAAGCGTGTCGATGCCTGTCACTTGTACAAGGGGATTATCTCCGCCTACAGCCACCGCGTGAGCTTGCAAAATGGGTGTATAAACGATCCCCTCTCTGCCTAGTGGTGCCAGCCCGCCTAAGATCGATTGATCTATGTAATTGCCTGCCGAGGGGCGAATTTCCAAATTCGCCTTTCCCGAAACAAGATCAACGGTTTCCTTAAACTCGCCTATAGCCGTTTCGTTAGCCAAGCTGATAGCAAGAAAAACACAAACACCAAGCGCGATACCAGTAATCGTAATCGCCGTTCGTCGCCAACTGGAAATTAGATCTCTGACAACAAACGGGTAGAACAAACGCAGTACAGACATCTTCAAGCGCTCTCGTTTGAGGAAGAAGGCGTATGAGTAGCGCCACCGCCGGATGAAGATGGCGCATGCAATGCGCCACTACGAGGTCCACTGGGCTCAGAGCTTTCGACTAGAAGCAGAGTTCCATCGCGCATTTGCAAAATTCGATCGGCTTTGCCACTGGCTTCTTTGCTGTGCGTCGCCATGATTATCGCCAGCTTGAAATCGCGATTGAATTCTTTGATCAAGTCGAGAATTTTTTCGCCATTTTGAGTATCGAGATTGCCGGTCGGTTCATCTGCCACCAGAAGCTTGGGCTCATGAATCAGTGCGCGCGCAATAGCAGCTCGCTGCATCTCCCCGCCCGACAATTGGGCGGGGAAAAAGTTTGCTCGACTTTCCAACCCCACACGATGCAGAAGTTCTTTCGCTCGTTTTTCGGCAGATTGTAATTGTTTTGCTTTGTTGAGCTCGATTGGCACCAGGACGTTTTCCAAAACCGAAAAAGTCGGCAATAGGTTGAAAGCCTGAAAAACAAAACCAATTTTTTCTCCGCGCACGCGTGTCAGCGCTTCGTCGTCCAACTCAGTGAGCGTTTGTCCGTCAAAAATTATTGAACCAGCGTCGGGACGATCGATGGCGCCTATCAAATTGAGCAGCGTGCTTTTGCCACAGCCACTCGGACCCATAATGGCAACGAATTCGCCCCTGCAGATGTCAATTGACACCTCTTTCACCGCGTCGATGCTGTGCGCTTTGTAGCACTTCGACACTTTGTCCAGGGAAATTAAGGTGTCTGATTCAGGCATCTTCAGCCGTTGTGGTTCTCCAGTAGCCCTTATTGTAGTCAGTAGAAAAGAACATTGGGTGAACTATTGCTTGTCCACCCAATGCTTCAATTGCTAATTTGCCTCACCAACGAGTGCTGAGCACCCGTGGAGAAATCCTTATTTCTTGGCGCTCTTCTTCGGCTTTTTGCTGTCGGAAGCTTCGCGTCCACCGTCGTTTTTGGATTTTGCGGTGGATTTCCCGGCATTTGCCTTTTTGAAATCACGAACGAAATCCTGACCCAATTTGGTTACTGCCTCTTTGGGTTCACGGGCAGCCAGGAAAACTTTGTCGCTGTATGTCACTGCTTGCACTTTCGATTTAGGATCGCGCAACAGGGAGACCCACTGTCTGAGAGACAGTTCGGCGATAGTGTGATTGGCGGTTTTGTAGAAGGTGATATGCAAGATGGCGTCCACCGGGCTGTCGCCTGGCTTCAAGTTGGTCGCTACAAAAAGCGGTACGCCTGCTTCTTTCAAGATGCCGCCCAGCTCGCTTTCCAGCGGTGCGTAATCTTTGTAACCGACGACGCGATAGGCGATACCTCTAATGCCTTCAAGAGATGGCAGCATAAGATTTTCGCGAGCTTCTTTTCGTTTTGCCTGGATTTCTTCAAGCGAGAGTGGAACTGTGGGGGCGTTTTCGGCTTGCACTGGCGATGCGCCCAGGGCTGCTCCGATTGAAGCCATTAGCAGTAAGGAAGTGAGTTTGTGGTTGAGTGTCATAGAGACTTCACCTTAAAAATTGACCGACACATATCAGCCGTAAAGCGTACCAGCTTTGGAGCTTTCCGGCTATTTTCTCGGATAAAAAGCGACACAAACCCCCTTGTCATCGGCAACTTCTTGATTTTCCTCACGAATTCCTCAGATTGAGAGTTAATACTGAAATCAGGAGAAAGACAGACACTCAAAGACAGAAGACGCCGCAGTAATGGGATAATGTGAACTCGTTGGCGGCAGGAAATATTAAATGCCGAGATTCAAGGAGTAATAGTATGCGCTTCACTTTTACAAAATTGCTGGCAACCAGCTTCTCTTTGGCACTGGCAAGCAGCTGCGCGATCACGCTGTCGGCGTACGCGCAAGAAGAAACCGCTGCCGACCAATCCGCATTTGCCGATGACGGCGACATGCTCCGCCTCAACGAGGCGCAGCTTAGAGATCTTGAGATGCAAGAGCAAAGTGCGGAAAACGCTGCCAACATGGACGCAGCAAGAAATCAACAGTATCGCCTTTTCGCAGAAAAGCGTATTCAGGATGTAGAAAAACTGAAGGGCACCAAGAAAGCTGATGCAGATACGCAAGTTCAAACACTGCGTAGATGGTTGCAAGCCGATTCCGCATCGCGTGCGCGTGATTTGCAAATTATCCGCAGCCTGCAAGCGAGAATCGCCAGATTGGAACAAACGCAGCAAGCGACAACGGCAAACATGAGCAACGACATCGGCGCAGTCAGAGAAGCTGCTATTGATGCTCGCTCCGATGCTAAATTCAAACAGCAAATGTCGATGAACTATTTTAACGAGATGCAAACCGAAATGGGTGCTGCATCGTGGTATCCGCCGCGTGGTGGTGGTGCCAACTACAACATGGGTGGCATGGGCTTCAACGGCGGACAACAGCTGTTCGGCGGATATTAGGAATAGATCGTGGGGAGAAGAATCCTCGCACTTCTAGTCACTCTACTTTGTGCGTTTATGGCTCCCGGCGTTTCCGCCGATGCGCAGGACTTGAAGAAGTTGCCGCGCGTGGTGATTTCGTCGGGTGGTCCGTATACGGCGCAGAGTAGCTCGATTCAAACCTTTGACGATGCCATTGATGTGCCGCGCGAGTATGCCACCAAACCTTTGGCATTGGTGGCGACAAACGGGTCTTTGTCATCGGCTGGATTTAATTGGGTGCGCATGTTTCTGCAACCCGGCGGCAGTGATACCAACTTACAGTCCGGTGCTTCGGAGTTGGGACGCTTGCTCGTGGATGAAAATTCCTTTCTCAATTCTGCACAACTCTTCGTCGATATGACGTCGCAACTTGCACCTGGACGCAATCGAATTCACATTGAGGGAGTCGGCCGGCAAGGTGCTCAATTCTTTTGGGAACTGCGCTCAATCGGTGCGCCTCAACTTTCGAAATTGAATCAGAGAGTGACAGTCGGCGGCGCTGCGCTTGTGCTTTCCGGAATGGGATTCAGCGTGCGACCGAGCGAAAATGAAGTGATGCTTGGACCCATGCAGATTTCGGTAATGGAATCAAACGGACGATTGTTGAAGGTTTATGTGCCACCAGGTTTTCCTGAGGGACAATTCCCGCTTTTCGTAGCCATTCAGGGAATGAAGAGCAACGTGATTCAAATGGAAGTATTGCCTTCTCCAAAAGTCTCGTCGGTAAATCCAGTTAGATTATTGCCGGGACAAACCATCTCAATCAGAGGCAGCGGTTTTTCAACTTCACCGCAGGACAACCGCGTTTATATCGGCAAATATCCTGCGCCTGTAGTTTCGTCTAACTCGCAGGTAATTAATGCCATGGTGCCGAACATGCCGCCCCAAACTGCAAAAATAACTGTTATGGCCAGCGGTGCGACTGCCCAGGGCAACCCGGAAG
>PNLN01000212.1 GCA_013823055.1 Cyanobacteria bacterium DS2.3.42 | reverse complement strand
TCCGGCAACTTCATCAGTTTTTCACGTGTGGAATCATACAAAAGACCAGCTAATTCCTTCGCAGTGACGCCTTTAGAAGCAAGCAAATCCGGGCGTCCGACATCGCCGATGAAAAGACAATCTCCAGTAAGCACAGCGTAAGGTTTGTCCTTACTGACCTTTGAATTGAAAACAAGAAGTGAAATTGCTTCAGGAGTATGTCCTGGCGTGTCCAAAACTTTCAATTGCACATCACCAAGATCGATCGCATCGCCTTCCTTCAGCTTGGTGAATGGAAAACTCGCGGTACTTTTTGCGCCTAGACAAATCTTCGCGCCCACTTTCCGCTCAAGCTCCAGGTGTCCGGCGACAAAATCGGCATGAACATGAGTCAGAAAAACATGAGTAATCTTAAGCCCATGCTTCTTCGCTTCCTCAACGTATTGGCTGACATCGCGCTGTGGGTCAACGACAACAGCGGTCTTACTTACAGGATCACCGATTAAGTAGGAGGCGTGCGATAGGCAACCCAGATAGAACTGGTCGAGAATCAGCCCAGGATGATTTTGGGGCGTTGTCTTTATCTCACCAACCGCACTCACGCCTGCTAAGACCGGCGCCGCAGTCATTGCAAAACTGACCGTGGCTATCAGTGCGACCGAGAGCAGATTTCTCAACATAATTACAACCTTATATACATTCAAAGAGGAGAGTATAACGCTTTATCGGTCCCTTCTCTAGCTTGTTACCTTCGCTTTTGCCAATTCGTTGCTGTATTCGGCTTCCGGCAGCATGTTGTAGCCGGCATAGTCGATAGATATAACATCACCGTTGAAGTCGAAATCGAATTCCGCAAACTCACCTTCGCTGTAGTAACCACCGGCTCTAGCGATCTTCAGCCGATTGTCACCTGCCAATTCCAAGACCTGCACTTCCTGGTCGCGTCCGAACGGATACCAGGTATTAGGATCGACGCCAATGAGGTTTTGTCCGGATTCGACAATTGCAAGGTCACTCCACAAGCTCGAGTAGATTCCCTCAAATTTCCTGAGTTGTTCGATAGTTTCGCTGTCGGCTCGATTGGCACTCTTTTGAAAATGGTCCAGAACAGTAACAATTCCGCGCGCCATAACAGTCGCTTCACCGTCTATGCAGTTGGTTAGAACCACAACAACCAGGCGCTCATTGGGTTCGCAAAGCGTCTTGGTCCTCTGACCAGGAAATGCACCACCATGTCCATAAACTTTTCTGTCGACAACAGTCTCGATTTGAAAGCCCAATCCGTACTCTTCACCAATGTTGGAATTCTTTAGTTTCCATTGAGTACGTTGCATTTCTTTTTTGGACTCATCGCTGAGCAATTTCTTTGAGCCGACGAAGTGAGCGTCGAAGTATTTGCACAAGTCGGCAGCCGTCGAACAAAAACCGGTCGCCGCCGCCATTTGTCTTGTATCGATGTTTTTCTCGATGGGTTGACGATGTTTCTCCCGACCGCGCCTCGTGTAGCCAACGACTAATCGAGATAGCATCTCTTCGTTAATCTCGGGCGTTGTGTTGGACAAACCGAGCGGCTGAAGAATCTTCGCTTGAACATAACTGCCGAATGGCATGCCGTAGACTTCTTCAACCACGCAACCAAGAAGCGCATAACCGAAGTTTGAATACTTCATCTGCTTATTGGTATCGAGCACCAGATCACAAGCCATAATTGCTTTTTTGAAATCGGCAAGGTCGTGAAAGCTATTCGTTAGTTGCCAAAAATTGGCGTCTTTTCCGTCACGGATCATGCCCGCACTATGGGAAAGCAACTGGCGTATAGTCACTTTCTCCATGCGATGGTCTTTGTGATCCCGCAACCATGGCACATACGCTGCAACTGGTTCGTCGATCTGCAAAAGTTTTTCTTCAGCCAGTTGCATAATTGCAGTGGCTGCAAATGTCTTAGAGTGTGAGGCAATTCGAAAAACATGATCGGTTGTTAGAGGCTCCCGCTGTTCTGCATCCGCATGGCCGAAAGCTTTCAAAAGCTCCACCTTGCCGTCTATTGCGATGGCGACCACAAAACCAGGCATTTCCAATCGTTCGTAGCGAAACTGCAGCCAGTGATCGATGAATGGCACTGCTTGCGAGATGACATCTTTGAACATAACTTCTCCATTCCTTTATTCGCAAATCGTTTCTCGAATTGCTTCGAGAATCTCGTCGCGTTTCTATTTCCTAATTGCTGTCTGCCACCAGACGAGCAAAAGCGATTGACTCCGTAAATGTTGGCTTCTGAATTTCCTTGCTGCCCTGGTACCAATAGGTTCCTTCCCAATACCCAATCGGGCGATTGGCATCATCCAAAATTATTCGCACCACACCTTTGCCGACTCCATCGCGATGCGACATGACTGAAAGTGGTGGCAATTGCTCCGGTTGAAAATGCTTCACGGACGAGCTATCAATGACGTTGATGTTCTGATATCTAACGGTTCGCCCATTGATGTCAGCTTCTTGAATCGGTCCCAGCCGGTCGATAACGATTGCGACATGGCCGGTATTTGACTTTCTTTTGATACCGTCTGCCGGTTGCGGTTTTTTCCAGGCAATAAAGTCACCACGCCGTAAATCTGCAACTTGATTTACCTTCAACCATCCTCTGGTAGGAATATCTGTTTTGAGGTCGCTGAAAAACTGCATGTAGATCTTTGCTTGCGGATATTTTCTTTCCGGCTGAAGGACCCTGATCGCTTCATACTGCCTCGGGAATTCAGAGAGAACATAACTAACGAATCCCGAACAATCAGTATCCGCTTCGCAGCGTCCATTGCTGAAGCTTCTCACTTGTTTGACAGCCGGAGCCTGACGATGCCCGTAGCGAACTTGCTCTGCGTTGTTGAACACCCAGTCGGCGCGTTCGATAATTCTCTCAGATGGAGAAATCACATTTGCTGATGAAACTAATTGTCCTGAAGAACTTGCTTGCGAATATGCGGCACTAGCGATGGTGGCAATGCCAATTAGTTGAAGAACTACTGTTCTTGCAGATAAAACGTTAAAAATCATCGCGCTTCCAACCCACCTAAGAGTTTTTCCAATTCTTCCGGTTTGGTCGGCAATTCGGTTTTCAAGAAATCGATAAGCGCGTTTCTCAAACTTGAAAATCTGTCCGGGTCCATCGCCCCAAAATTATCTGAGGAGAAATGCCGCACTATCGTCAAATCGCCCGCCGGTGCAGCGGAGTCTTCCAGTAAAAGGTAATTCTTTCCGCCTATGTTGACGTTGAAGCGAACACAAAAAGTCGACAAATTGTCGCTGTCCGCTGGCTGCAAAACTACATACACTCCTGCGGCGTTCTGCCACTTTTCTTTGACACGCACGTTAGCACCCGGCTGAACGGGCTCTCCTGCAACGACCAATTGCCATTTCACGGACTGCATGATGCGCCTATTCTCGCATGGAGGGCTGCATTACGCACGATCCAGTGGTCAATACGGACACTTGGCTTCACATGCAATAACACCGACGTTGGGGGATGCAAATACAGCCGGGCGCCTGACATAATGTGACCTCATTTCAATGACCGATTTAAGGAAACGAATCATGCTGGGACGTTTTACCAAGTGCATAGCCCTTTCCCTCCTCTTGCAAGGTGCAACCTTAGCTCCGGCTTTGCTCGCCACGCCGAATGCTTGTGCCACCGCAGCCCCGAAGGCGGCCGCAAAGCCACTGCCGGTCTGGGCTTCGAAAATCAAAGTACCTCACCGCTCCTGGATTCCGATCAACAAGCCGAGAGAAGTGCTTTTGTGCGTTCACGGCTTGGGATTTAGCAGCGATTCATTTGACGAGTTCGGAAGAGTTATGGCTGCTAACGGATTTGCCGTGTATGCAGTCGACGTCAGAGGTTTTGGGGCCTGGCTGAATAAGCGGGAAGGAAACGTTGTCGATTTCGACGCCTGCCTAACTGACATAGAAAGTGCATTGAAAAACATTCGCAAAGCTTACCCGGGAGTACCGGTATTTCTAGTCGGAGAATCGATGGGCGGCGCAATCGCAATGCGAGCGGCCTCGCGTTATCCCGCGCTGGTGGATGGATTGATTTCATCGGTTCCGTCCAGCGAGCGCTATGGCGGTCTGACATCTAAAATGCACGTGGGTTTTAGATACCTGGAAAACAAAGACAAACCCATGGACGTCGGCACCACCGTAGTTGAACATGCTACATCCAACACCGCTTTACAAAAGAGAATGCTGGCTGACAAATCGAACCGCATGGAATTGACGCCAAAAGAACTCAAGCAGTTCAACGATTTCATGAAAGGCAATTTTGACGCTGCGGCTCTTATCGAAAAAATGCCGGTCTTGCTTTTGGCCGGTTTCAAAGATAAGTTGGTTAAACCGGAAGGCACAATTGAGTTGTTCAACGGACTATCAACTAATGACAAGCTTCTGATGGTCGTCGGAGACGGCGAACACCTTCTCTTGGAAGAAGAGCAACTCACCCCCCAGCTAACACAATTGCTTCTCGTATGGATTAAGAACGAGTCGCGCCACCCAACACCAGGCGTGACAGCTCACGAGTAACCGCACTCGGGAATCGAAGCCTTAAAAACAACAATGGCGCACCAAACGGAGCGCCATTTTTGACTTTTTCGCAGGTGGCGCATTACATGCGCCCGAGCCAGCTCTCGTCTATAGAACTGCCTACTGCGCGCGTTTTTCCAGCTTATATTTGTGAATCAACTCACTAATGCTGTTGAGATCGCCCTCTAGTTCTTTCTTCTGATCCTCATCAAGCGGGGCGCCGTCATTTTTTGATTTCATCTTCTTTTTCTTTCTGGCAACATCAGCAAGATCGCTGCGGCATCTGTCTGATTCTTTTTTGGTCAATTCTTTGGCTTTCTGACCATCATTGATGTCCTGCATCAATTTTGCCTGCCGGGCCTCGATTGTCCATACCTTTCCCTTAGCAATAACGGGATGGGCAGCAAGGCAAAGCATAAGTGCAAGAGTTGTAAGGAAAGCAAATTTCATATGGTGTCTTGGATATCGCATGAGGGGAGAACGTGATTCATCAAGCGCAAGCATACACTTGCACGCGCAAAATTCCAATCTCCGGCTCTCAGCTTTCAGCAGGTACGAAGTTCCAAGAATTGAGTTAGATACTAAACGAGCATGACTTCCGGCAAAGGCACATGATCAAGCATGCGTTTCAAAAAGTGTTGAGTTGAATCATTAGAACCATTTTTGGAAGTCGGGTTAGTAATTCTGTTTTCCAAAGTCATCAATTTTCCAGGTGCATCTTCACCAGGTCTAAATGGAAGATTCATGATTTTTCCGGGCGAATCTTCACCTGGTCTGAAAGGAAGATTCATGAATTGTCCAGGTTGATCTTTTCGAAAGTTGAATGGCAATTGAATTGCGTCGTTGTAAAAACCGTTGTCCAAGCTGTCGAGCATTCCCAGTGGCGATCTGAATTGCTCAGGCAAATTAGTAAGACCATCTTCACGACGGCATTCGTTGGGGCTCACATTGCCGATGCCGTTCATGATTTGTCCAGGCAATTTGATTTCGAGTATCCGACCTGGTTCGCGGAATGGCAGATCTTCAACATAAGGTGGTTTGGCCTCAAACAGATCCTGCGGCGGCCCTGCTACGTTATTGTCATCACGGTTTAGCCCCTCAGACTCACTCCATTTACTTGAAGGCGGAATGATGTCCGGAGTCATGCTGCCAAAAACATCGCCCTTCGGAGACAAACGTGAAACAGAATCAATCGATGGCATTTCCAGTTTCATTCCGGGGCGGATCAAGTTAGGGTTGCATTTCAGAATGGAGTGCTGCTCTTTGTTTTGATCTGCGATCATTTTTGAAAGTCCGTCGATCTCTTTGGCGCTTGGATTTTCAACACCGAGATCCTTTAAAAAGCGCTTCGACACATCATTCATAGTGTCGCCGGGCTTGATTTCATACTTGCCGTCTTGCATTTCAACCGGCTTGTCTCGTTGAGCTTCTCTTTGTGATCTCCAGTTTCTCGATTGAGCGCTGTTCGATGATTCATTCGGACGCCACGAACATGCATCGTCTGCTCGCATGCAGCTTCCGGCTTTTTCAGCACTGCCATACACGTTGGATGCTAAGTCGATTGACGTGGCAGCTAGTTCTCTTCTGCCGCCTGTTTGTGTGGAATATCTTTCGCTTAGTAAGGTGCTGGCTTGTTCGGTAAGGTTGCTGCTTCTAGAAAACGATTCGCTAGACGCATTTTGCGTACTTTCGAGTCTATGCATGTAGGCTCCAGGGAGAATGGGATACCTAATGAAACACCGAGTCACGTGGCATAGATTTGTCATCAACATTAAATGCCCGCCAGCCGGTCTTCGACCTAGTTTCACGTCCCGCCTGCTAGAGTGACATTGGCTCTGTCGAAGCCTGAAGTCCAGGCTGGAGCAGCCTAAAGAAACATTTCGTACGCCATCGAACAAGGAACGTCAGCCGGTTAGACGCCGTCAACCACCATGCAATCCCAGGCAGGTTTCAGTTGAGTGACCATCCAGTGAAAGCAAGTTCGACGAAGTTTAACCGCCCAAAGGCAGTAATTATCTGCACGCTTATTTGTGCAATATCGGCAGCGCTTACTTTAGCGCTAGCCGGAACCATCCATTTGCCGTTCTTCTGGGCAGTATTCGTGATACAGGCGATTGTCTCGGCCGCGAGCATTTACCTTCTAGAGCCGGCACTGTTGAACGAAAGAATGAGACCGCAAGGAAAAGATGAGGATAGATTCGGGCGCCTAATCGTTACCATTCTCTATCTCATTTCTGTGATTATCCCTGCGCTGGACGTGGGTCGACTGCACATCTCGGATACAGTGCCACTGATTGTTCAGATTATCGGAGTGGTACTAAACATCATTGGTTGGGCGGGAATTGTTTGGGCGATGAGAATCAATATGTACTTCTCGTCTGCTATCAGATTGCAGCCTGATCGCAACCAGCAAGTTATTACAACCGGTCCGTATAGAGTGATCCGCCATCCCGGTTATGCATTCGCATCACTGGGGTTTCTCGGTCAAACCATGATGTTTGGTTCGTGGCTCGGTTTCATTCCGACAATTCTACTCATAATCGACTTCATCTATCGTTCTTTCCTCGAAGAAAAAATTCTCGTAGATGGACTACCTGGATACAAGGCTTACATGGCTCGCGTCAAATCACGCTGGGTGCCAGGGCTTTTTTAGATTGATGAAAAACGCAACCATGCCCTGCACTGCATATGGTGCGAATGACGGTTGGTGAAAGGGCGATGCGTGGCATCGCCCCCACAGATTGCAACTAGTGAATCGCGCCCATGCGTCCGTTTTGATAATCCTGCAATGCTTGAACTATTTCGTTTTGGGTGTTCATCACAAAAGGACCGTATCTGGCAACAGGCTCATTCAAAGGCATTCCACCTAAAATCAAAACGCTTAGCGATTGCTTGTCGGCGGCTTCAAACGAAACCGTTTCACCATCATGGGAAAACAACACCAATTGATCGGTTTCTGCCGGCAATTGCTCTTTACCGAAATAACCTTTTCCTTCAACGACATACGCGAACGTATTGTATTGATAGGGAATCGCCTGTTCGAGTTTTGCACCCGGCTCCAATTTCACATGCAAGAAAGTGATCGGTGTTTTCGTGTCGATGACAGCTTCCTTTCCCATCGACTTTCCGGCAATAACTTTCACCCACACCTTTCCGTCCTCGCTTTCAGCAATTGGTATTTGACTGGATGGAATGTCTTGATAGCGCGGCGCGATCATTTTTTCCTTGGCAGGAAGATTGACCCAGATTTGAAAACCATGCAGGCGACCGCCATTTTCCAACAACTCTTCATCCGGCATTTCGGAGTGAACTACTCCTTGTCCTGCCGTCATCCATTGCACGTCGCCGGGTCCGATGGTTCCGGAATTGCCAGCCGAATCGCGATGAACAAAGTGTCCTTCGAGCATGTAGGTTACTGTTTCGAAGCCGCGGTGCGGATGATCCGGAGCACCTTTTGCTGCGCCGGGAGCAAGCGTTACCGGCTCCATGTGATCCAGCAAAAGGAAAGGATCCACCAGGCTGAGTGACTGGGTCGGGAAGGGTCTTCTCACTGCAAAGCCCGCACCTTCGCGAGTGGCAATCGATGTGATGATGCCTTTCACTGAGCGAGATTGCGTTTTTTCCAATTTGCCATTTTCTGTGCTTTTCATGATTCCACCTGTCACTGGATACCGGCAATTGACCCTTTCAATTGGTCTGCGCCCTGTCCCAGTTTTTTCAATAGTTCTACCAGTTGGCGCTGCTCATCCTTTGTTAAAGGGGAGACCGCCAATTCAAGATGCTTTTGGTGTTCGGCGTAGGCGACCTTAATCTGTTTTGTCCCTTCCTTAGTGAGACTGACCACTCTCACTCGCCTATCGGAAGCTGAATCCAGCCGCTCTACAAGTCCCTTTGCCTCGAGGCGATCCACCGCAGTTGTGATGGAGCCGCTTGTCAGCAAAACCTTCTTGCCGATTGTGTTGACCGGCATCGGTCCCTTGTGCAGCAGCACTTCTAGAACAGCAAAGTCAGTAAGGCTCATGCCCAGACTGGCAATGCTCGCCAGCGCGTGAGATTCAACAGAACGACCGGATTTCCACAGGGAAAGCCAGATTTTCGTCCCGCTTACTTCTGACACCGAAAGAGCGCCTTTTCTGTCTGAGTCGGTCTCTGCCATTGTTTGATTTCTTCCGCTTTTCCTTGACTTCAAGTATCTTGATTTCAAGATATCTGATTTGAGAAAGGTCGTCAAGGCGTATCCTCGGGCATCGCTAGGCACATTCAGGTTACTGTCCCCTTCCGCGAAACAAGTGAAAAGCCCATCTGGGTGGGCACACCAAACAGGTGCTCCAGCGGTTTATCATGGGTATGTAGTGGACAGCCGCGTTTAATCTTTGGGGTAAAAAGTCGACAAATGGCTAAGGGGCAGCCGGGCCAGGACCTGGACGACGAACTCGATGTTGAGAAGGAGCAGAAGACCAAGCCAAAACGGCCGAGTCTATATAAGGTACTGCTCCACAATGACGACTTCACCACCATGGAATTCGTTGTTTTCATTCTGGAGACCGTTTTCCACAAAAACCAAAATGACGCGGTTAAGATAATGTTAGCGGTACATCAGCAAGGTCTGGGCGTGGCGGGCGTTTATCCGCATGAAATTGCCGAGGCAAAATGCTCAAAAGTCGCTGAACTAGCCCAACTGAATGAGTTCCCGCTCCTCTGCACAACCGAAGAAGAATAAGCCAAATGATTTCCAAGGAACTACAAGAAACCCTCAACCTCGCACTGGCAGAAGCGGCCAAAAGGCGACATGAATATCTGACGCTCGAGCATTTGCTTTATGCGCTCCTCGAGGATAAAGGGGCCTGCGACATCATCAAGGCATGCGGCGGCAGCGTGAAGAATATTCGCCAGGAATTGGACACCTTTCTCAGCGAGAATATGGAACAGCTCCCCAACGGTGTGGACGCGATGCCGTCCTATACTGCCGCTCTTGAACGGGTGTTGACGCGCGCCTACATGCAAGCCGAGTCTTCCGCACAAACCACCATTGATAGCGGCAATGTCATAGCTGCGATGTTTCAAGAAAAACGCTCGCACTCAGTTTACCTGCTGGAAAAAGAAGGCATCACACGTCTGGATGTTCTGTCCTACATTTCGCACGGCATTTCGAAAGTCGAGGCAGGTCGCGGCACCAGCAAAGGGCCAATGCCGGAAAATGAAGGGCAAGAAGCGGGAGATGACTACGAGGAAGATGCCGACGGCAAGTCAGATCCACTGTTGGCATACACGTCAAATTTGATTGAACGCGCCTCTAAGTCAAAAATCGATCCTCTTATAGGGCGAGAAAACGAAGTAAAACGCACAATTCAAATTTTGTGCAGACGTCGCAAAAACAATCCTGTGTATGTTGGCGATCCAGGTGTGGGAAAAACAGCGATCGCAGAAGGTCTCGCGCTTAAGATTCAGAGAGGAGAAGTGCCAAGTGCGCTCAAAGACTGCCAAGTTTACTCACTGGATATGGGAGCATTGTTGGCCGGCACCCGTTATCGCGGGCAATTCGAACAGCGCTTAAAGTCGGTTGTAAAAGCACTCCAAAACATTCCCGGAGTCATTCTCTTTATTGACGAAATTCACACGATTGTTGGCGCCGGCGCTGTAAGCGGTGGCAGCATGGATGCGTCAAATATCTTGAAACCTGCTTTGGCATCCGGCGAACTGCGTTGCATTGGTGCCACCACTTATCCTGAATTCAAACAAGCCTTCGACAAAGATAAGGCTCTTGCCAGACGTTTTCAAAAAATAGATATTAGCGAACCATCTATTGAAGATACGATCAAAATTCTCAATGGATTGAAGCCATATTACGAAGAACACCACGGCGTCACTTACACCGAAGACGCTATAACGCAAGCTGCTGAATTGGCTGGAAAGCACGTCAATGACAGTTTCTTGCCAGACAAAGCCATCGACGTTATGGATGAAGTTGGTGCATCAGTAAAATTGATGGAAGAAAAAGATCGACCATCGAAAGTTATTACCGTACATGATGTGGAACTTGTTGTCGCTTCGATGGCAAAGATTCCGCCTAAATCGGTTTCTGGTTCTGACAAGGACAAACTGAAAAACCTGGAACAGGAATTGAAGGGCGTGCTTTTCGGTCAAAACCACGCCGTAGAACAAGTCGTAAAAGCCATCAAGCTATCGAGAGCTGGACTCAGCCAGCCTACAAAGCCAATTGGATCTTTCTTGTTCTCAGGTCCGACCGGTGTTGGAAAAACAGAACTGGCAAAACAATTGGCCAAAGTTTTGGGCGTGAATTTCCTTCGCTTTGACATGAGCGAATACATGGAAAAACACACCGTATCAAGATTGATCGGTGCTCCTCCTGGTTATGTCGGTTTCGATCAAGGTGGACTTTTGACCGACGCGATCAACAAAACACCGCATACGGTTCTGGT
>PNLN01000052.1 GCA_013823055.1 Cyanobacteria bacterium DS2.3.42 | reverse complement strand
GGGGCGCATGGCATGCCGTTTGGCGCTGCGCGCGACATAACATTCGGCACGTTCGGCAGTCCATCCAGGATGCCGCTCGATGATCATGCTGAAGGCGGTATGGCTGTGCAAGTAATGAGATTTCCACACATCCCGAGGCCGGCTCACGGGCGATTTTTGATTCACACAACCAAACCTGATCACTTCTATTTCGGCACACGAATCGACCTAACGGGTGAGAACTATTTCCGGCCAGGTCCTTCAATACTTGTTGCAGCGACGGACAACATTTGGCAAACTGGACTGCTGCTGGATTTTAAATTGCTCGCAATGGCAGGCGGTGCTATTGCGTTGCTGTCGATAGTCTTTTGGTTGCCGTTCATTTACCGTATTACAAAGGCGCTTTCTGACTTAACATTGGCGACGGAACTGATCGCAGAGGGCAAATTTGATACCAGATTGGAAACGCGTCGAAAAGATGAGATCGGGCGTTTGTCGGAAGCGGTCAATAGCATGGCGGAAAGATTGAACGGTTTTGTTGGTGGGCAAAAGCGCTTGCTTGCCGACATTTCGCATGAACTGTTTTCTCCATTGGCGCGACTGCAGGTTGCGCTGGAAATCTTGGACGGTTCATCGACCAATGATCAGCGCGCAATCATTGAAGATATTCGTGAAGAAGTCGAAGAGATGAATCACCTGATCAACGAGCTGATTGCCTTTTCTAAAGCCGAATTGAAAGGACAAGGTAGGAATCTTGTCAGCGTCAATATTGATGAGTTGTTCTACGAATTGAGCAATAGACTTAGTCTTAACGAACGCGCGCAAATTGAAATCGCTGACGGTCTTTGTGTCGTCGGCGACCGTCTCCTGCTTGAGCGGTCTTTTTCGAATGTCTTACGCAACAGTGTTCGTTATGCTGGAGATACCAGTCCTATTTTAATTACTGCTTCGGTAGTGGGAAGCGATGTTTCCATTCTTATTCAAGATCGCGGTCCCGGTGTCCCGGAGGCAGCCCTAAAGCACCTGGCCGAGCCCTTCTTCCGTCCTGAGCCATCGCGGAGCCGTGACACCGGCGGCGTCGGACTGGGCCTGGCAATCGTGAAAAGTTGCATTGAAGCATGCGGCGGCATACTGCTGGTTCGCAATCGAGAAGGCGGCGGGCTGGAAGTGGAAGTGATGCTCAAAGTGGCTCGGGAGGCAGAATCCAGCTGTATGGTTGATGTTAGTGTTCACACTTAGTTAGACCGCGACGCCGAAAATGAGCCTCGCGCATGCAACGGAGAATGCTACGGGAAGAGAAGATAGGGCCTTGAGGTGAAAATGGCGACTTCTTTCGCTTCTCTAGCTGCTGCCAGCAGTACACCTGGATCGCTGCAAGTTTCGGGCATTGCAGCAGCTCCGATTACGACCGATTCTTGCGCGTCAGCGCTTTGCGGCAAGAGAGGTTGTCCTGCCATTGTTCCATATAAGCAACGCGCGAATCTCATTGCGTCGGCGCCATCAGAAGAGCACAGCAGCACCGCGAATTCGCCTTCGTTGATATGCGCTGCAACATCCAACGGTGAGAGAAGCGGCCGAATGCGTTCTGCGATTAATCGAAATACTTCTCGGGGAATAACTCTCTCCACCCCATTTTGCTTGATAGTGATTTCAAAAACGACAACAGCAAAACTAGTTGTGGTCATCTGAAACTGTGCGTGTTGGCGCAACAAAAAGTAAGTGAAAGCTGCATAGGTCGCTAAATACGTTTGAGGGCACGTGAGTGCGGAGACAACTTGTCCGAGCAATTTCGCGTCAAATTTTATAGGTGATGGCAAAGCATTGGACTCCGGCTGAAGCGCTCCGAAGGAGCAAAACCAATCTGGTGAACTTTGCTGGTTGTAGTTTGGCGGTTCGATAAAGCCGAAGGGTGGCGGTGTTATGGGCGCCGTCTCAATTGCTGGTGTTTTGTCCAGCGGAGTGTTTTCCGTCGTTGTGGTCACCACGGGAAAATTACCGGAGTGTCTCGGTGAACCCAATGTAACTACCGTATTGTCTGCGTTATCTGTATTGTCTGCGTTGTCGCGTGTACCAGTACAGATAGTGTCGATGGCAAGTTTTCCTTGAATCATCGCCACCTCCCGGGTCTCGCGCGTCCACATGGTATTGCTCGCGGTGTCGGTGACGCGCTCGAATGTCCAGCGCGGTCCGCCGTCGCCGATTGCAGGCGTGACTTTGACGACAAAACCCAGACCGTTAGCGGGATTTTTAAAAGGAAGCAAGACAGGTTTTCGCTGTAACGTACATTCGGTGAGCATGTAGCGCAGGTCTTCAGTATTTGGTACAGCGTTCATTTCAGCTAGTCTTATTGTCTGAATCGATGTGGATTTGAATGATTGCGATAGGGCCATAGCAATAGAACCTCGGTAGCGGCAGGTGGTTGGACTTTCGAGTTGTCGAACAATGGCCGCTAGTCGACGAGGCAACGCGGGTCACCGCATAGCAGTCGTGTCACTAGTAAATCGTGAATTGGTAAAGCTTTTGTGTCCGCGCAAGCCGGTTTCTTAAAGAGATTGTAAAAGACGCAACGCATTGCCTGCGTTGGCATGCGTGCCCTCTAAGAGCCGATCGCCCTGGCGTCGGCGTTCTACTGCCAGACAGAAAGGTGCGTATTTCTCCCATGAATGGCTGGTTCTGAACGCTTTGTTCAGGAATTGTTCAGACCAATCTCGTTATTCTTTATGGGTCAGGCTCATACGTTGGTGTTGCGCAATGTCTTATCATTCATCCATTGCTAAGCCGCAAGGCAGCTCGGACCTTTTAGCCAGAGAAGAAAACACTCAAGCTGCGGACTACTTTCGTTTTAGTGGAGATGAATGGGCGGCAGCTAATGCCAGGCGTCAAGCCAAACTGACTCCGCAAGAGGTAGATCTCGAAATCGTAGATAATTCCGGAAGCGATAAGTTTGAATTTGCCGAAGACGATCTTAGACATGCTAAAAGCACCGCGGCGCGTCTTACTGCATTGGAAAAGATTGCGGCCAGCGGCGTGGACAAGTTTAAGTTCGAAGACAAAGACGGCGTCGAGCGCGAGTTTAGAGTCGAAACCAACAAGTGCGGCGATAAAACTCTCATTCATTGCTATGGCAAAGATTCACACGGTCACGAGCAGGTTGTTATGCGCTTTGCCAGAAACGCGAGCGGAGAGTTGGAAGCTGAGCGAAACAAGGACGGTAAGCCAGTTTCTTATTATGGCGACAATTGGTCGCGTACGATGCAGGGCAAATCATTTCTGATTGGAGAGAAACGAAACGAGAGTAGGGAAGCCGATAATCACGGAAATCGTGAAAGAGCGCGAGAAAGCGAAAAGAGCAAAGAGAAAGATAGAAATAGAAGTGGAGAAAGGGATAGAGAGCGAGAGCGTGATAGAGGAAGTGAAAAAGATAGAGGTCGAGAAAAAGACTGCGATCGAGAACGCACTCAAAGAAGCCGCAGCAAAGAAACGTGTGAAGATGGTGATGATAGGCGGCGCCCGCGTTTAGACATTGGACAAAAACTCGCCGAAGTAGCTATGGTTGCAGCTCCGTTTCTCATGGCTCAACTGAGCAACAGAGACCGCTGCAATGACAATTATCCCTACCGCGATTATCCCCGCCACATGAGCGAGCGCGGATGTCGAAACTATTACGACGACAATCATCACCAGTCAAACTACTATCAGGGGCATGACAACGATCGGAAGATTTTCTTCGATGTTCGCAACAACAACGGTTGGTCTTCGCACAATAGGGGCGGTCACGGTCACAACAGGCACTCGAACTATCGAAGCCACCAAAATAGAGGCAACTGTCGCTAGAGCCAGGGGCTAAGTTAGGTTGTAGCGCCTTCTTGGCACTAGAATATCCATTGCTCGGCACGCAGAAGCTCAACAACGATTTCCCTGATTTTGCCGGCGAAAAGAAACTGTTTGAGTTCCAATTCGTTTAGCTCGTGCAGGTTGAGCATGCCGTGTTCATTTCTGGAGGGGTATTTTAATGGCGCGTTCCAGAACGGTAATTTGCCCGGACCGGGCTCAACTTGCCCGGCGTCTTTAGGGGAAAACGGAATTTCGTTATAGATGTCCAGCCAGTCTTGGAGGATGTCACCAATGCGTTCGATGGTCTTATTCATATAGTCCGCGCCTTCGTCTGTCAGTTTCGACGACGATGCGGCAAACAAATGCGGATATTTTTCTTGCGCTCTGACCATGGCCTGCTCGATTTTTGCATGCCCTGTAATGCATGTGTCTTTCGGGCCAATAACGATTCCGGAAAATAGATAGGTCATGATCCCGATCACTCTTTCCATGGCATTCTTTGTCCGGCGAAGCCCTTCAACAGCCAGTTTTTGCACTTCCGGTCTGATCACTCGGAAGGAATCGGCAAAACTGTTTACCGCCGAATCGAGTGAATTGTGAATGGTGGGATCTTCGAAGATTGCCTCTGTGTCTGGTCCTCGCAAGAGCGCAATTTTGGCAAAACCTTCCGGGTGATTGTAATTTATCGAGTGATCGCCGGCGATCACTGCATGTGCAACTTTTGAATCTTCCGTTTCGGGATGCGGCACAAACCAATCGTCAACACCGATATTGACCAGCAATTGACGCTCCGCCGGAGAGAAATCGATGGTGCTCAAATCAGTCGTCAGATGTTCTTTGTTGAACGGATCGTTTATCTTTCGCCAGATCGATCGAACCACTTCCATGACTTGAAGCACACTTTCGCTGGCGTTCTGCGGAAGCGGACCGGAGGGAGTAAATGGCCCCAATCCCATTTTTTTAGTGAGCAAGATAGCAACTACATTGGCCATGAATTGAGGCGGCGCAATCTGGTGTTCTTTCACGGCGCGGGTTATGCGCTCGACGCTCTTGATCACATCTGCATTGGTGAAGTCCATGAAATAGGAAAGCGCTTGTGCAGCGCCATAAGCACCGTGGACATTGTGGATGATGAAATTTTTTCTGTTCTTGACGCTGTCGGAGAAAATTGAAGCCAGGATTGCATCACGCGTTTCTGTGTGGTCGAGCTGAAGCAATTTTGCTGCCTCAAGCACTTCACCGACTTCAGAGCGAGTGTGCTTCCAGTTCATATTCCACTGATAACTGGAGCCCGGCGCGGAGTTTGTCGAGCGGTCCAATCTTTCAAATGAATCTCGAACCATGGACAAACAACACCAGATCAGATCTTTGTCTTCACGAGTCAGTAATTCGTCGGCTTCAATCTTGTTATAGAGGTTTGTGACCTTGCCGTCAGCTCCGCGCACAGGCACGTCAATCAAGTCACCTTTCAGCGCCTCGAGGGATTTGTCGATGTTTGGCGGAGCCGGGAAAATATCTTGAAAACGGAAATTGTCGGTCAGTCGTCCCAATTGTTCGGACAAGATGTCAATTTTTATCGGCTCCAATTCGAGCGTGCGATTGGTGTCCCGCCTTTTTCTAGGCTCGCCCGCGTTTTGCCCTGACGGCTCTGACTTGCCGCCTCGGGAGGATGTATTCGGATTTTTGCCACTTCGTGGGGCGCTTGACATGGGGAGCTTCTAGTTTTGAACTTAACGCCGAAACCTTTGACTGGATATTCCCATAAATGGAGATGATAAATCATATCGAAATCCGCGCCCTTGTTGCCAAATCAGATTATCATCCGCCGCCGTCAAACCAATAAATGTGCTGTAAACAGCCGTCAATGCTAGCCCTTCACCGCTTTCATTAACACTAGTCTAAGTAAACGAGGGTAAATCCTGCGAAAATAAGTCGGTATTCACTGACCTTGTGGAGCCTGCGCTTTTTGAATAACTCGTCCACTCAAGCAAATGAGCCAGGCGAAGCCCCTCTTCCCACAACAAAACGTAAGGCTGGAGGACGATTTGCCCTCCATATTGTCTTCATTTGTTTGGTCTCTCTCATAATCTTCGTGCCCGGTCTAAACGGCTACGGCGTAATCGATCCCAGCGACGGGCTATACGCTGAAGGGGCCCGCGAGATGCTGGAGCGTTCCGATTGGGTGACACCATCATCGAATTACAAACCATTTTTTGAGAAACCCATTCTCATCTACTGGATGATCATGGCGTCTTATAAGCTTTTCTATATTCACGAGTTTTTTGCTCGCTTGCCTGTCGCTTTGTGTGGAGCCTTTTCAGCGGTAGCTTTGCTGCTGCTGACGCGACCATTCCTTGGCGCGCGCGCGGCTCTGTTTGCGGCACTGGCATTGCTTTCTATCCCGCTGTACGTCACGGTCGGTCATGTTGCCATCACTGATGTTCCCTTGACGCTATTCATGATGCTCGGCTCCCTCAGCCTATTTTCGCGCCTCCATGGCGCTCATTGGTCATCTCTGGCAGTCGCCTATAGCGCATTGGGATTGGCACTTCTGATTAAAGGACCGGTGCCTGTAGCGCTTGTTGCCCTTATTCTCTTGCTTTACCTGGCCTGGATACGACCAAAAGGAATTGAGGGCGGATACCAGTGGTGGTGGCGCAGGCTGATGATGCTGCATCCATTTTTGGGCGCTGTGGTAATGCTGTCGATTGCGGCACCCTGGTACATTGCCGAGGGAATCGCTACAAAGGGTGCCTTCTACCACGAGTTTTTCATAAATCAAAACTTCGGTCGCGCTATGGGCACGGTCAATCATCAAAACCCTTTCTGGTTCTACATCCCAGTTTATTTTGGTGGCTTTTTCCCCTGGTCGATTTTCACTCTCTTTGATGTCCGCCGATATTTTTCATTGTTGAAGAAACGATGGGTTTTGACTCGCCGAGCCCATATCGAGCTGTTTTCAATTTTGTGGTTGGTATTCGTGTTATGCCTTTTTACTTTACTGAAAACCAAGCTTGCAACCTATATTTTGCCGATCGCTCCAGCTGTGGCGATACTTTCCGGCAGCCTGCTGGATCGGGTGATTCGGTTCAATAAAACAAAACCACTAGCCTGGACGCTTCTCGTTATTGTTGTGGTGATTCTTCCACTGTTGGCGATTGGCG
Organism: Cyanobacteria bacterium DS2.3.42; assembly: GCA_013823055.1. Classification (GTDB taxonomy): domain Bacteria; phylum Cyanobacteriota; class Vampirovibrionia; order Obscuribacterales; family Obscuribacteraceae; genus QKMZ01. The sequence goes on along the minus strand of PNLN01000052.1, from coordinate 4,008 downwards.
CCAGTGTGCTGGCAGCACCTATGCCAGGTGGCGATCCACCAGTCCTATCGAAACTCGGTATCGACTTCAATACCGTTTGTGCTTTTGTCGGTCATGGTTTTTTTGTCTGGTGTTTTTTGGTAGTTGCTACATTGACTGCATTCAGGAAAAAGTGCGAAGCTTCCATCACGGCAATTGCCTGTGCTTTCGCTTTTGCTTGTGGAACGTTTGTGCCTACCGGGCTGCAGCACCACTATGTTCATACTGATTTGCCTCTCTTTCATCTGCTCAAGCGAGTTGTTCAAGACAAGGCCCAGGTCGCGCTCTACATGCGTGACTCGCCGGCGGTAAATTTCTACTTGCGCCGGCCTATCAAAGAAATAAAAACTCTGCTCGACTACAAGGAATATGTTGAAGCGGGGAGAAAACCGCATTATCTTTTGGTCACTACCGATGTTATGCAACAGATGAAAGAGCCGCCGTCCATGTGGACTTTACTTGAACAGCGATCCAAGTGGCATCTTTTCAAAGTCGATCCATAAAATGCTTGCAGGGGCAACGCCTGGCACAGCCCCGTGCTAATCGAGAGAAGCCGGTAGAGTTTGAGTTTGCTCGTTTCAAGTGCGCATGCGATAACCGACGCGAGCAACATTTTCGATTAACGACTTTCTGTCCTCGCCGCCGTCATCGACTGCTTTGCGAATGCGCACCATTGCCGCACGCAAACCTGCTGATGAAGCTTCGGAATCTTGATGCCATACCCGTGTGAGTAAAGCCTCGCTGGAAAAAATTTCGTCGGGGTGACGCATCAAAAACTCCAGAAGCGCAAAGTCGCGTGGCTGGAGATGCACTTCTTTACCGCCTTTTGTGAGGCGATGTTTGATCGGATCCAGGACGATATCGTGAAGCGAAAGACTGCTCGTCGGTGCGACGGTCTGCCGGCGCAGCAAGGCGCGAATTCGGGCTACTAGTTCTCGTGTGTCAAACGGTTTGGTTAGATAGTCATCAGCGCCGCCGTCCAACCCCACTTCTTTGTCTTTGATCTGGCTCTTGCCCGTAAGCATCAGCACGGGCGTCGAGCCACCGCGAGCGCGAAATTTGGAAAGCACTTCTATGCCCTCGATATCCGGCAATTGCCAGTCGAGAATAATGATGTCGTACTGCCCCTGGCGAAGAAATTCCATAGCTGAATTGCCGTCGTGTGCCATTTCCACCGTGTGGTTGGCCGAGCTGAGCGCGTGCTCGACTGTCAGCGCAAAGTCGACATCATCCTCGACAACCAGAATTTTTGCCATGCAGCCTTCTACCCCAAAGTCTGGGGACCATTCTAGCTCAAACTTAGAAGGCTATGGAGCCGATAAATTCCGGCGCCGAAGATAAAAGTCTTACGGTAAGGAGGGTTTGTGAGCCGGCAATACTACGATGAATTCAGAACCTTTTCCTTCCTCACTTTCAACCCATATGCGCCCACCGTGAGCCTCGGCAAACATTTTGCAGATTGCCAACCCAAGCCCCGAGCCACTGGCCTTGTGTTCGCCTTCGACTTGGTGATAGCGCTCAAAAACTGCGTCCAGTTTGTCTTTCGGGATGCCCGGCCCGGTGTCTTTAACGCAAATTCTGACTTTGCCGTCCTTTTCTTCTGCAGAAAGCGAAATTTTGCCTCCAGCCGGCGTAAATTTGATGGCGTTACCGACCAGATTGGACAATAATCTCAAGAGTTTGTCCTTCTCTCCCCAGACCTTCGTGTCGGTTTCCCCGACGGACAGTTCGATGCTCTGAGAAGATGCTTGTGTTGCATGCAAATCCGCACAACCACTCAGTAGTGAACTGACCTCCACCTCGTCACACTCAATTTCGAAATTGCCCGATTTGATTTTTTCAATATCAAGCAAGTCATTGACGAGGCTCATCATACGCGCCGTGTTGCGCAATCCGGAACTGACGAAGCGCTGTCCTTTCTCTGTTAATTCGCCCAGTTGCCCCTGATTGAGAAAGTCAAAGACATTGTTGACTGTGCCCAGAGGAGTCCTCAAATCGTGAGTGACCATCGCTACAACTTCCTGCTTCAAGCGCTCAGCCTGGCGTCTTTCCGTAGTGTCATGAAAAACGCAGAAAGTAAGGTTTTCCTCACGGGCAAACTGCGCAGAGCACGTAACATCAACTATGGAGCCGTTCTTCCGCGCTAAAAGCGTGTCCAATGTCGCCGAATTTTTAGTACCGTCTGCCTGCTGTATTTTGTCGAAGTAGGCCAGAACGGCTGCCACGTCGTTTCCCGCCAGAAAGTCAATTAAGTGAGAACCCAACAATTCATCGGGCTTGTAGCCTAAAAGCAATTCTGATGCAGGATTTACTTCAACGAACTTGCCTGATGAATCAATGGAGCAAATGAAATCTCGTGCATTGTCCAGGAGCGCGCGCTCCTTACGAGCAGCCGCTTGCAGCTCTTGAGCCATTTTGTGAAAAACTTGATCGAGCTGAGACAAATCATCATTGTCTTGCAAAACCGGATGAAGCGGAACATTGCTTGCCAGCCGCATAGTGTTGTCGCGCAGACGGGCAATCTTATTGGCGATCTTACTGGTGAGGTAGAAGGCTATATAACAAACGAAACAGGCAAGGAAAATTCCACCGCCCCAAATGGCATACTGAATTTTCTGACGAATATCCCTTTGCACCAGCGGCGCCGCCTCGGCAACCTGCGCCTGGTCACGTCTGAGATTTAAAAATTCTGGAGTGAGCACTAATTTCGTTTGTTTTCTCAGCTCAAACCAATATGGTTTACGGTAGTTTCTCGCCTCCATCGTTCTACCGTCGCGTTCTTGCGCAGCTCGCAGTATCTCCATCAACTCGACGCTGCGAGTTGCCGCGATGTCGGATTTTTTGATTACCGCGTAAGCCCGTTCGTCGCCGGCTGTAAGCTGCTCCAATTCATCATAGACTTTGCGGAATGAAGCAATTACAGGAGTCATTGCATCTTTGGAAATCAGCTCATCGTTTTTCTCCGAGCTGTACATGAAAAATGCGTCGTAGAGCTGTTTGGATATCGAATTGATGCCGTCCGTAATCTTTTGCGCCCGGAGCGACTTTTCCAATTCCATATCCGCTTGCTTGAGCAAGCCTGAAAGCGCAATCAGCAACCCGATCTCAATTATGAGCGGAACAATTACCAGCGCCAGAATATATAGTCTTAGTGTCGAGCGAGTTTGCATCCTGCGATTATGGCACTCAGCTGCATTTAGAGCTATTGTTGCCAACAGGTTTTATGTTTGCTGTCAGTCGACCCGGAACCACCGACCTTCGAAATTGCCCATCCAGTAGTCACCATCGGCGGTGCGCACGGCAATATGCTTTGATTGCTTGCTCACAATCGCTCCTGAGGCGTATTGGGCGTAGATGATGTCGCCGTCACAGTCGGTAAAGAACTTACTTCCATCAGGAGTGATCGAGTGCGTGGCTGAATCTGGCTGCATGCCGCTCAGTGAACGGCTGCTGACCGTGCCGAAGGAGTAAACACCAGATGCAAAAGCTTGCATATCATTCATGCTCGACACTCCTGAGAATATGATGTTAGAGAATGCAGAGGGAAGCTCACAGTTCCAATGTACGTAGATTCTGTGTTGTTTTGGTTACCGAACTGTGTTCAATTTGTGACTGAGCCCCAATCCGAATATTCAGAGAATCCGCATTCCCTTTCGTGAATGCGGATTCCCCTTTCTTCCCGTGCGCAGTAAATTTTTCTGTGGTTAGACTTTCGCCAGAGTGCCGTTAGCGCCTTTCGGGCATTGGCAGAAGGAGGCGATCTCCCGGTTGAAGCACTGTCGTATTTCTATCCTTTTTGTTGTATTCAGCCAGACGTCTCGAGTATTCGAGAACATCCGCCTCGGTCACTTGGTCCTGGCTGTTCTCTAACACACGTCTGGCGATGCGATCGAAACCGTCGCCCGGCTTTACTTCTTCCGAGGGATTCTTTCTTTTCCACTCAGCTTCGGTAAATTTGTGCGCCACGTCGCTGATCGTGTCAGTTATTTG
>PNLN01000220.1 GCA_013823055.1 Cyanobacteria bacterium DS2.3.42 | reverse complement strand
TTGATGACCCGACGACGAGATTGGAAAAGTGCGTATCCACACCCAGGTGATATCGCCGTCCGGTCGAATAATGCGCACGTGTTCATCGAGATTGTCGGCAGCAGTAGCCGACAGAATGCGCGTCATTTTTTCTTTGTCGTCCGGGTGAATGGGGTCTAGAAATGCCAACGGTTTGCGATAGAGAGTGTCTGCGGATTGCCCCCAGATGCGTTCGTAGGCGCGATTGACATAAAAGAGTTTGCTCAAATCTTGTGATGCGATCCAAAGTGCTGCGCCCAGGTTTTCTGCCAATTGGCGAAACATCAATTCAGACCGTTTCAAATTGCTCTCTGCAAGCGCTCTGTCCTTGCGCGCTCCCGCTTCCGACAGGGCCCGTTCCACCGCAAAGTGAATGCGGCTGCGCGGTCCTTTTTGGATGTAGTCTGTGACGCCGTGCTTGAGCGCCTCCATGCCTATTTCTTCGTCAAGAATTCCGGACGTCAAAATGAAAGGCACTTCCGGGCAGATTTCATTGCGCAACCCGAGCGCTGAAATGCCGTCGAATCCAGGCAGAGCATAATCGGAAATAATGATTTGCGGCTCGAAGTCCATGAGTGCGCGCAGGAAATCATTGCGATTGGTGACTGCAAGTAGTGTCGATGACGCATCGATTTTGTCCAATTCGTGCTCGAGGGCAATCAGGTCGATTTGTTCGTCTTCCAAAACTAGAACACGAATGTGCTCGCCTACCATGGGCTTCTCGCGCGTCAGCGTCAGCGGCTTTTTCATTGTGCGCAAGCGGCTATACGCAAGGGCGTTGTCCTGCTCTCTTTCTAGCTGATCCTCAAATGCAGTGAGCGCCGATTCGACAGAGGCGGAAAGACCGGCCAAGCGACCTTTTAAAACGAAATCGTTAGCACCTTGCCGAATAGTAGCGGTGGCGGCGTCTTCGCCTACAGGATCGGAAACAACGATAAAAGGAAGGGCGTTGTGAATCTTGCGCACGTGATGCAAGGCATCGTAACAGTTGATTCCCGGTAGCGTAAATTTGGAGAGAACCAGGTCGGGGACGAAGTCTTCCAGTACCTGTTCGAATTGCTGCCGGCTCGATGCGACCCGCGCCATAAAGTCAATGCCGGCGCGATTTAATTCCTCGGTAATGCGATTTACGTCGTCGGGACTGTCTTCGAGTATGAGAATTCGCCAACGCTCATTCATACGTCTCATCCGCCGCCGAACCGATGGTCGCCACGGAGGAGGTTTCCTGCGGCTCGAGAGCCATTTGAGAGAATAAATCTATGCAGATGGAGTCAGTCAGGTGAGCTAAATCTACAGTTGGAAAAGCCTTAATCGAAGAGGTCGTCGACGCCTTCGACTGTTGCGGAAACAGATACTGCATTTGGTGCTGATTGTTATTTCCGAGTTCCATCTGCTAAACCCAATCTTATCCATGGATAAATTGTACCCGGTTAGACCTTGTACATATTCCTTGGAGGTAAGCTTTTGAAAGCTAGTTACCGTTGGCGTGCCCGTTGTTATTCCCATGCCCGTTGCCGTTGGTCGACGGATTGAAGGCAGTTGGGTCTGTGCCGCGGTCGATGCGTGTGCCCAGGACAATGCTGGTCACAGTTTTGCGCACTCCCGGAATCTTGCGAATTTGGTCCAGCAAAACGTCTAGCGATTCAGTGTCTCGGGTTCGAACCTTAAGTAGAAGGCTCTCCTCACCTGCTACCGAATGCAGCTCCTCTACCTCGGGATACGGTTCAAACGATGCCGGAATGTCTGTACAGCTGACGCCTTCGGTTGTTACTCTAACAAATGCCGTAAGTTTGGCGCCGAGCATCTTAGGATTGAGATTTATCGTATAGGACTCTATTACGCCAAGCTGTTCGAGTTTCTTCACTCTTGCGTGAACAGACGGCGCTGAAAGATTCAATAGATCGGCCAGATCGGAATACTTTCGTTTGGCGTCCTCTTTGAGCGAGGCTAATAGCTTTAGGTCTATATCGTCCATCTAAGTCACCGGTGGTGTGGAAAAAACTAACGCTGTTCGCATTTTTCTTGGTTTCATTTATATTTTACCAGATTAGGTGATTTTGCCAAGCGACAGGAGTACTATGAGGCAAGTTGGGTTCGCTGCCTAAGCCTGTTAGCCAATTGGCTGGATTGACTTAAGGGCATTGGCTGGGTTTAATAAGCAAGAATCGGAGTGCTGCCAACTGGTGGACATTGCAAAATTCCACAAGCACTTTGGAAGGAGACCGGAAAAGTGGAAACCGTGAAAAACGTCTCGAAGACGAAAGTGATATTGGCCTTCCTTGGTATCTATTTGATCTGGGGATCAACTTATTTGGCCATCAAGTTTGCTATCGATACTATGCCACCATTTATGATGGCATCATTTCGATTTCTAACTGCAGGAGTGGGCTTCTTTACCGTACTCATGCTGTTGGGACACGCACGCCCTGAGAAAAAGCATTGGCTCTCTGCCTTGATTACAGGTACATTGTTGCTTGCCGCCAGCAATGGCAGCGTCGTGATGGCCACAAAAAGTATTTCGACCGGGTACATCTCTCTGTTGATTGCCATGGTGCCAGTATATGTTGCGCTCTTAGAATGGCTGGAAGACCGCAAACAAAAAGTAGAAACAAAGAAAATCCTGGGCTTGGTCTTGGGGACAATGGGCATTGTCACCTTGATCGGACCGCAAAACCTTTTCGTGCCGAACGGCATCAACTGGTTCGGCATTGCAGTTGTGATGTTTGGCTCACTGAGCTGGTCTGTGGGTACTATCTATTCGCGACGCGTTGAAAAACCAAGTTCGCTCATGGTTGGCATCGCTATGCAAATGATCTGCGGAGGCGCTGTGCTGGGGCTGGTTTCGCTGTTCATGGGTGAGCACACTCAAGTTTCTAACTTGCATATTTCTATGCAGTCGATATTGGCAGTTGCGTACTTGATTGTGTTCGGATCGATAATCGGCTATTCGTCCTACCTCTGGTTGCTCGATCACGTGAGCGCATCAAAGGTTTCAACATACGCTTACGTCAATCCGATCGTGGCGATTTTCCTTGGTTGGGCATTTGCTGGCGAAACCATCAGCGCGCAAACCGTGGCAGCTGGTGGGATCATTCTGGCTTCTGTCTGGCTGATTACTGCCGGCGGAAAAAAGAAGCAGGAAGCGGCTCTGGTCCCCTGCCGAGTCGTTGAAACTGTTGGCAGCCCATCTGCAAAAGGCGTTTGCCAAACACACGAGTTTAGCGCTGCCGGATCAAAACGGTCTGCCTGAGCAGCAAAAACAAGCGATTCATCAATGGAGTGATAGCCCCGCTATTGCTCCATTTTTGTTTGCGCAAGCTTTTTCTCCATCTCCTCGCGCTAGCTTGCAAAACTTCGATCTTGCTTGCGCGTCACTGAGCGTCAGTCCTGAAACCGAAACAGGCTGTCAAAGCCTGGTGTTGCAAAGAGGTTTATGAGCGAGAAATATTTAGACAATGCCGTCAAAGTTTTGACAAGCTCAAAATATCTTTCAATAACTCCTTTCGTTCGAATTCCAAAACTTCTAGAACCCTAAAACGCATTCCTTAAGCGTACTTCTGCTTATCTTCTTCCGGCTTCACTGCTGGCGGTTAGCGAACGCGATTGGCTGCAGGGGCGAGATGTTTTGGCGTAGGGCGTTGAGAGTGAAAACAAAACATACTGAGGAAACTCCCATGAAATCGTCAAAGACGGTATTTGTTGACTGCAATGACACCGTCATTGCGGTTCGCTATGCAAATCGCGGCGAAGAAGCTCCTGATGGCTTCCGCGCCTTCGAACGGGACGGCCAGTGGTATCACGTCAAGGCTCGTCCCAGTGCGGCTGCTTTCCTTTCGGTTCTCGCCGACGAGGAATGCGACATTGTCATCCTGACCGGTGGACACAGTCGCATGCAGCATCTCATCCTCAACTTCGGCAAGCTCGGACGTCTCTACGACGACCTCATTGGCGCCGACAATCGCGACGCCGTCGCTTTGCCGGAAAAGTGGGTGCTCGTCGATGACTTGCAGGGCGGCTCCACCTCTTTCGAGGAGAAGCTGTCCATGCTCGGCATCAGCAAGAAGACCCTGGGTGAAGCGAAGTACAAGGCGCTGGTCGAGCGTCATTGCATCCAATGTGTGGCGTTCAAAGGCGGCGAGGACAGCGAGCCTCTGACGGGGCTTCTGGACTCGGTGAAGGCAAAACTCGCCGCTCAGTAGCTGCTGTTTTTCGTGTGTCCGGCTAAACGGCTGTCCCAATTCGGGGACAGCCGCCGGGGCAGGTAGGAAGTTCGTTAAAGCGGTTGCATTTCGTCTAAGCAGGCTTACCCCAACTACGAGGACTCTATGCACTGCATGGAGGCAGAAGAGCAGTTCAATCAGGCGCAGCGCACGTGCAATCGCATGTGGCATGCTATGCGCCTTGCGCGGCAGAATTTGAGCGAACTGCGCGCTCGCCGTTTCGCGTCTCGCGCTGACCTTGCCGAGGCTCTCACGATGATCAAGGACACTCGTCGCAAGTACTTCGAGGCTCTCGAGGCGCTGTACGAATGCGAGCAAACGCGCAGGCGTTGCGGTTGTTGATTGAAACGGCTGCATGATTGACCAAGAACGGACTGGAAGACAGCTCATGTCGCGGCTTTCTTCCAGTTCGTTTTTGTTTTTCCAAATTATTTACTATCCGCTATAGCATTTGCAAATCAAGAGAATACAACCTCGTGAAACCCTGATGGTTAGCCATAATTGGTCCACTTTGTGCGCGAGAATCCTGCCTCATGCCCCTGCGCCTTTCCATTAGAGCGGGGTGAGCCGGGCGCCCCTGCTTTCGAAAGCGGTGCGTCGGAAGGTGTTTCACTAACGATTTACTACCATTGGTTGTACGATTCTACGTTTTTCACAACCAATGGTAGTAAACCATTCGTGAAGGGTGAAACATTGCCCATCATCAGCGATTTACCGCCATTGGTTGATTTTGTGTGAATTTGTACCATAAGCTGTAATAGAAAATGTGCTAAAAACAAGACCGATGAAAACGGTCTTGAAAGGAGGAGGAACGGCGGACAATGAGGTTGTCCAATGTGAATTGGATTCCCCACTGTCCGTCGTTCGCTCGCTCATTTTTTGCTGACGCTCTGTCAAATGGAATTCCTATTTCTGGGAGTGCGCTACGCGCATTCCTGGCTCTGGGAGTGCGCTACGCGCATTCCTGGCTCTGGGAGTGCGCTACGCGCATTCCTGGCTCTGGGAGTGCGCTACGCGCATTCCTGGCTCTGAAGCCGATTAAAACACGCGCTCGTTGCCGGGCTCGGAAGCCTGTTTGCGAGTGCAGTGCAAGTCGGGATCGAGAGAATAGGTGAGCGTCTCGGCGACGGAACTCTTGCCGAACCAAATGAACTTCTTGTCGCTGCGCTTGGCGGTGACAGTTTCACCACGGCTGAGCCCGACGAGAATGACCTCGTCTTCGCCCTGCAGCGGCTTGTAGTTCTGGAATCCGCGCTCAACGACTGCGAAGCCGTTGGGAACGTCGAAGGCGAGCGCGCCGTAGCTGCCGCAGCTGATGTCAATCAGCAAAAGGACATTGTGGTCCTCTGGGTCGGCCGGAACAAGTTCCATGTCGCCCTTGCGGTTGATTTGCACGGCCGCGCGCAGAACGCGCAGCGTGAGACCACGATCGTCTGCCGGCTCAACTGCGTCGGACAGAACCAACGCGGAGGAAAGCGGCACGCGCTTGTCGGCCACCTGGACGTAGAACGTGTCGGTGTCGAGCTTGGCGATAATGCCGACCTGCGGCTTGGGGTAAGCGTCATAGACAACTTCCACCGCCACAGGAGCATGCATTGACGAGAAACTTGTGACCATTCCTCGTGTTGCGATGATTGAATAGCAAATCATAGTGTGCCCTCAGGTTGAGGTTTAACTCTCGAGCACACAGCCAAAAGCCGCATGACGAGAGCAGGAATTTGAACGTTTCGATTGGACGCGTGACAGCATCTGCGCCACCGAACACCCCCATTTCTGGAGATGTCCGGCGCGCATGCGAAAGCGAGCAGCTCCGGAGGAGATGCTCGCCTAAGACAAAGAAACGAACAATCGAGTTTGCACTTTTACTGCAAACCAGTTGGCCGTTCCTGTGCTGTTTACGTCCGAGGCTTACATCATCAGCCCAGCCAGCGCCGCCGTCAGCCAGCTTGCCAGCGTGGCTGCGATCAGTGCCTTGAAGCCGAGACGGGCGATGTCGCCCTTACGTTCGGGAGCCATTGCGGTAAGACCGCCGATGTTGATGGCGATGGACGCCAGATTCGCGAAGCCGCAGAGCGCGACAGTCGTAATCATGAGCGTGCGCGCGGACAACGCCTCGGCGCCCTTCTGCATGGCAGAGAGGTCGACGTAGGCGATGAACTCGTTCAGGATGGTCTTCGTGCCGAGCAAGGGACCGACGCGAACTGCTTCGTCCCAGGGAATGCCGAGCATGTAGGCGACCGGCGTGAAAGCCGTGCCGACCATTTGCTGCAGCGTCCAGGGCGAGCCTACGCCGACCAGCATCTTGTTGAAGAGAACCACCGCAGCGATGAAGGCGACAAGCATAACCATCACGTTGGCAGCCACTTTGGCGCCCTGTTGAGCACCATCTGCAAGCGCATCGATGAAGTTCACCGAAGTGCGCTCGTCGGCCATCTCCACTTCGCGCGTCAGTGCGCTCGGGTCCGTTTCCGGAATCATGATCTTGGCGATGACGAGCGCGGAGGGCGCAGTCATGAACGAAGCCATGAGCAGGTAGGTCGGGTCGATACCCAGGCTGACATAGGCGACAAGCGCCGAGCCTGAGATGGTCGCCATGGCGCATGCCATGATGCCCAAGAGCTCAGACTGTGTCACAGACTTGATGTAGCGCGAAATGAGCAGCTGCGACTCCACCTGACCGAGGAAGACCTCGGCACCGGCGGAAAGCGCTTCTGCGCCACTGATGCGCATCGATTTGCGCAGCGCCCAACCCAGCCCCTTCACGATCTTCTGCAAGATCCCGAAGTGGTACAGCAGGTTGGTGAGCGCGCCGACAAAGATAATGGAACCGCCGATGACGAGCGCGAAGATGAATTTCGACTTCGCGAGTTCTTCACCGGCTACGAATGCGACTCCATCTCGGGCGGAATCCAGAAGGCTCTGAACACCGTTGCCGAGCGAGTCGAAGATACCCCTGACGAAGGGCACCTTCAGGATCAGGAAGGCGAAGACGACCTGGATGGCGATGCCTGTCAGGACCAGACGCCAATTGATTTGGCGGCGGTTGTTTGACAGGAGAACGCACAAGCCCAGGATCAGTCCGATGCCTAGTACTCCAATTAGTTTCTCCATAACTTAGCTCCTAGTGGGAGTTTTATCTCCCGTGGTTCAAAACGCCCGGCATCGTCGGAAAACGCACACAGTGCATCCCCTTCAAGAACCAGGCGTGTCAGTGAGAACAGAGGCGCAAAACCATTTCGCGTCTCTGGGCGGATTTCAGACCAGACAGACAAGCAACAACGTCTTCACTCCTGAAGTGAAGAAAAGACTCGTTATGAACGGTATTAAGGGTTCAGGAGTTCTGGGTTGCGGTACTTGCTTGAAATTGATCTGGGAAACATTAGGCTTTAACGCTAAGCAGAATATGGCCCGTGGAAGCAAGGCATTGTTACTGGTTTTACAGCTTGGTTCTGGATTCGAAAAACTCTTCTATTGCTTATTAAATGGGGTAGCTAAACCAGGCTTAATTGCCGATTTACTGCTAGCGCGTTGCCGCTAAGGGCGCTTGGCATCTTGTAGGAGCCCCGCTAACCTGCCCTCTCTGGCATTAAGCCGCGTTTAAGTGGCGCGCGAGATCTTTTGATATCGACCGGGAACATCTATTTTGCGCGAGTTTAAAACTGGCGTGTAATCGATTGGATACCGCCCTTTGGAGTTTCACATGCCTGAGGCAAAGGCAGAAGTTTCAAAAAACAAAGATAACCGCGTGTTGCGTTTCCCCTCTGAGACCTCCTTCGGACACCTCTACACGACCGATGACAGAGGTGTGGAGGAGTTTTACGCGGAGGCGGCCGGCGACGTCACAGCGCCCCCAGGAAAGGGTCTGGACTTGATGGTGAGTTGGACTGCCTCGGAAGATTTGCGGCCGCTCAAAGAATTGGCGGCTGATGATTTGCGCGCGCTCAATTTCACGTGCACGAGAGTGAAACAGGCGGAGTTGAAGAATATTAGCGGTCTGACCGGACTGAAACGGCTTTTGCTTGGTGGAACCGATATCGGTGATGAAGCTCTGACGCATGTCGCTATGCTTGCGGAATTGGAAGAACTCGATCTTGGTCACACCGAAGTGAGTGACTTCGGTTTGCGGCATTTGCAAGGTTTGCAAAAACTCAAAGTTTTGAAATTGGCCGGTACTGCTGTCACCAAGGGCGGTATCAAAGTTCTTGCCGGCATGAAGGCGCTGGAGGTTTTGCATTTCGATCAAACGCGTGTCAATGATGATGCCGTCAGAGAATTAAGAGCGCTCTCTACCTTGAAAGAGTTGCGTTTGGACGGTTGTCCATTTGAAGGCAAGGCGTTTGATTCGCTGGTCAATTTGCCGATCACGAACCTGCATTTGGAAGACACAAGAGTAACCGACAAAACGGCATCGGCATTGAGCCAGTTTCCCAATCTGGAAAGACTTTGCTTGTCGAATACTAAAGTGACCGGTAAAGAAATGAAATGGCTTGCTCCATTGAAGAAGTTGGAAGAGCTCTGTATCTGCCGCTTGCCGCTTTCCGCCTCGGCTCTCGAATCTATGGGTGGACTGACTGCTCTTGATGCACTTTGGATGGCCGACACCGGCGTCAAGGATGAATATTTGAAAGGTTTGGAGCCGCTTCACCGGCTGGAATTGCTCTCGCTCAACGATACCAAGGTTGGCGACTATGGTGTTCTCTCTATTGAAAAACTGCTGGGATTGAGAGCTTTGTGGTTGGTGGAAACCCGTATCACAGACGCGTCTTTGCAGTCGCTGAAACGTCTCAGGAAGCTGATCAGGCTCAATCTTTTCCATACTAAAGTCACAGACAAAGCCGTAGAGGTCCTCGCCGAGATGGACAATCTGGCTGAGTTGAATTTGGCTCGCACAAAAGTCAGCGATCAAGGTCTGGAAGTGCTCAGGAAGGCGCTTCCTTACTGTCGTCTGATCACGACGCCTTTTGCCTGAGAATTTGAATCAGTCGCTTACTCGTTTGCGAATTCATTTCCTTAGTGTCCACTCAGCTTGGCTTGATTTTTGATGCGATCGAGCGTGTAATAGCTGTTTAAAAGCTCTTGTTTGGGATCGGAAAGCGAATACAGCGACCATTCTCCGCTTCGTGCAATCAGTTTTCTTATCGGAACACGACTGAGAAAACTGTCGTATTCGTTTTTGGCGATAGCATAGTGTTCGCCCGGATAAGCAGTTGTTGCAGCCAGGTCGAAGAAGGTATGGATAGCCGGCACTTGTTTGCCGACATAGTAAGGAGCCGAAGGTGCGGTGTCTCCAACCTGGCTGAGCGTCCCTTTATGCTGTTTTGCCAGCATGAGAATTTTGGCGTAATCGAGCTGGTGATGCTCGTAAAATTCAACAAATACAAATGGAATCAAAATTGCACTTACTATTGATGCGACAGCGGTCATTTGAAAAAGTGCGATAAGTTTTTTTCCTTGCAGCACGCAGAGCCAGAAGACCAGAGACGTAATTGAATAAACAACCATGAGCGCTTCGGCAAAATGTTTTGCCTCTCCAGTTGCTTCTACTGATTGTGGAAAGACGAAAAAAGCGGCAACGGAGGCGGTCAGTGCAAGTGCAGCCGACGCCAGCAGATAGCGACGTTCTGTCGACTTGAGTGCGGCGCAGATTCCTGCCGACAAGAGGATGTATAGGCTGGGCAGCAAAGGCAGGATATAGGTGGGCAGTTTGCCTTTGAGAATGGAAAATCCACCGAAAATCGTAAGCACGATAGCCGCGCAGAAGAAAAGAAATCTGATGCGCAATGACTGCACATGCCGCATCTGCCACCACTTGTTTAGAACCGGAGTGAGCGACGGAACCAGTGCTGAAAATGGAAAAATTGCCAGTGCCAAAATGGGAATGTAGAACCAGAACGGTTGTTCGTGGTTCAAGGTGAGCGCGCCGCTTGCTCTCTGTATGTTTTGCACGATAAAAAAGTCATACAAAAAACGGCCGTGCGTCGTGATGCCTGCTATTGCAAACCAGGGTGCGGCAAGGGCGGCGACGATCGCCAGTCCTTTGAACGCTCCGAGCTGCCCAAATTCAGATAGTAGGTTGGAAACAGAGAATTTTTTCGTTGTCGCGAGAAAATAGAGCAAGAAAGCGCCGAATGTGATCAGAAGGCAGATTGGGCCTTTGGTTAGAAACGCCAAGCCAAGCGCGGCCCAGCCTGCATAAGCGAAGCGCTTGTCGCGCTTCGTCAGGCTAGTGAACAGTAAAAACAGTCCGCAGTTGACGAAGAGTGTAAGGGGCATGTCGGTTAGTGAAACGCGTCCAAGTATCTGGAATAGATAGCTGGAAAGCAGCATCAAAGCTGCTGCAAAGGCAATTTTGCGACCGAGAAAAATTCTAGAGAATACGAAAGTGACAACGCAAGTAATGCTTGCGCACAGTGCTGCCGGAATGCGCGAAGCGTATTCGCTCACTCCGAACAACGCATACGAGAGGGTGACCAACCAGTGGTTGAGAATCGGTTTGTCATTCCAAGATTCGTAATTCAGTGTAGGCGTAATGAAATTGCGGCTTTCCAGCATTTCCCGCGCGGTTTCGGCAAAAAATCCATCGCTTGGATCGATGATTTTTGTGATGCCCAATGTTGGCAAAAACGTGAGGAGACTGAGGAGCAAAAGGGTTATCGCCAAAATCAAATCGAGTTTGGTCTTGTTTGGCGCAGGTTTTGTAACCATTGCGCAGACGGCTGTATCTGGGGCAGATTTTATCGTCGTTATGCTCACATGAAAATGCTAGTCGACTTTGCCCAAATATAGATGAAGTAAAATTATACGAAATGCAATAGTAGAAATTGTGTTAAAAGGAAAAGACAG
>PNLN01000156.1 GCA_013823055.1 Cyanobacteria bacterium DS2.3.42 | reverse complement strand
CTGCGGTGATCGACGGCGATGCCCATGCATTGCTCCGGGCTCATGTAGAGCGGGCTTCCGAAGATCTCGCCGGTTTTTGTAAGAGTTTGCTGATTGAATTCGTCTACGCCGGTCAGCTTCGCAATGCCAAAATCAACTACTTTCACAATCTCCTGTTCGTGCGCATAGTGTGGTTTTGCCAGCATGATATTGCTGGGTTTTAGGTCTCTGTGCACGACTTTATGGTCATGTGCATATTGAATTGCAAAGGCGACGTGAATAAAAATTTTCAGCGCACGGTCTAAATCCAGGCTGCCTAGTTTTTTGATCTCGTCAGCGAGCGTTGGTCCGTCCACAATTTCCATGAGGAAAAACGGCTGACCGCCCGGCAGAAGCCCAAACTCAAAAACACGGATCAAATTAGGGTGATCGAGCATATGGGCCGCTTTCACTTCGTTTTGAAAACGCCGCCAACTACCGTCAGTTGTCTGTGATTTGCTCAAGCACTTAAGGGCATAGTTTCTGTTTACCATTAAGTGCTCTACGCGGAAAACGCTGCCCATACCGCCGCGCCCGATAAGCTCGATAATGCGAAATTTTTCCAGAAGAATCTCACCCGGCTCCAGTACCACTGGCGGTTGAGAAACGGCGCTCATCGTGGTCTCACCGACAACATCTGGCTGGTCGAGAGAGGAGTCGAAGTTCTCGTTTGTTTCTTTGGAGTCAGGAGTCAATTGAGCCTCGGTGCAAATAATGCAAAAACTGCTTGAGACCTTGATGTTGATATCAGTATATTCTCAGCCCTGTCTCTATTTCAAATTCCCGGCGTCCCACTTGAAGTCGGGCAGATTTTGAGCGAGGTTTGAAGTCTCTTGATCGCTCCAAAATATTTTTATGTGGGGCGCCTTTGCCTTCATTGCTTTTTCGAAGGATCTTTTCTGAGTGTCACTCCAGTCCAATTCGTCTAATTCCACCTTCTTTAGCGAGTGCATTTCAATCAGGCTTTCAAGGCAATTGGGCGATACTGAAGTGCCAGTCAAGTCAAGCCAGTTAAGGGTTTTCAAGTCTTTCAGATAGCTGACCCCGGCGTCGGTGATGTCCTTGTTGCCTGAAAGGCAAAGCACTTTGAGCGACTGACAGCGAGAAACATCTTTTGCTGTGACGTCGTCTAACTGGCATTGCTGCATCTGCAACTCATATAGGTTGTTCAGCGAGAACAGATTCTGGCAGAAGGGGAGCATGCCGGAATTGTTGGAAACATCAATGGCATTGAGGTATTTCAAGATCGACATTTTGCTCAGCCCGTCACCATGAACGCGGGTGCTGTTAAAATTGGCGTAGCGCAAGTTGACCAGATTGTCCAGGCTGCTCAAGGACGAATTGTTGAACAGGGTGTTTTTGACATTAAGGGCTCGCAAACCCGTTAGTCCGGCGATGGCCTGAAACCCTTCCGATTTGAAAGTGGGAGCAGAAGAGAAATTAAGAACGACCAGGTCATCAGGCGCAAAGCCGGACAGAAGGTCGGGAGATTCAAGAGCATTGTTTCTCACCATCAATGACAGTCGTCTTTGTTTGGGAAATCTCGCAACTCCCTCAGCTTGACTTGTAAAGGCAAAGTCATCGATTATCGTTCCCAGGCAAACATCTTTGGGAAAGGTTAGAATTCGCTCGTTGCCGACGATTTTGGAATAGCTGCCGGACGCGGGCTTAGGAGTTGATTCCGTAGCGGTTTTTACCGGTGGCGTATTTGGTGCGGAGGCGAAAGGAGACTCGCTGTTTGCCTTTGCTTCATAGTAAGTCTTGAGCTCTTTGATCTGACCGCTCATTATCGCGTAGCAAATCCCGCCTCCTGCAACTGCGCCAAGAACCCCGGCAAGACAGGCGATCAGTATGGTATTTATGGCATTGTCTGCTGGATTGTGCGCGGCGGATTTTCCTCTGTCTGCTCTCAATTCTCCAATTTGGTGAGTTGCAGTCGAACTATTCGTATCGCCGCTCAAAGTGCGCTCCAGCTCGATTAGATCCGCAGCCAGAGAATTGGCTTTTTGATACCGCATGGCCGGATCTTTTTCGAGGAGTTTGGCAACAATTTTTTCCAACCCTATCGGAAAACCAATGCCCATCGATGCTTCCTTGAGAGAAAGAGGCGGCTCATTTTGATGCTTCATCATCGTTGCCAGAGCCGACTCTCCAATAAAAGGAGGTGCGCTAGTGAGAGATTCGTAGAAAAGACAGCCTAAAGAATAAAGATCGGAGCGGCTATCGATGCCGATTCCGGTGCACTGCTCGGGGCTCATGTAGAGCGGGCTGCCGAATATTTCGCCGGTTTTTGTCAGAGTCTGTTGATTGAATTCATCAACACCTGTTAGTTTTGCGATACCGAAATCTACAACTTTTACGGCTTCACCTTCTTCGCCTTCTTTCTTTTCCAGCATGATATTGCTGGGTTTCAAGTCTCGGTGAATAATGCCGTGTTCGTGCGCGTAGTGAATCGCAAAGGCAACCTGGATGAAAATCTTGATTGCACGTTTCATTGGCAGGCGTCCCAATTTTCTTATTTCGTCGGCAAGAGTGACGCCGTTTACCAGCTCCATCAAGAAGTACGGGCGTCCGCCTGCCAAAAGCCCGAATTCAAAGACACGCAATAGATTGGCGTGATCGAGCATGTTTGCAGCTTTAGCTTCGTTTTCAAAACGCCGCCAATTGATATCGTTGCGCTGGCATTTATTTAAACATTTGAGCGCATACTGCTGATGCATGAATAAATGCTCGACACGGTAAACACTGCCCATGCCGCCCACACCGAGGAGTTCAATGATTTTGAACTTTTCTAGCAAAATTACGCCCGGTTGCAATTCGACAGGAGCTTGCGCGCTCAAGGACATGGTCGTATCGGCAAACGGCAGTCCGTCGCGCAGCTGTGTTGCTTCAGCCTCCGCTTCCTGTGCCACTTTCATCGGTTCTTCGGCTTCGACCATGCGAAATTACAAACCCTCTCCTTTCCATTCGAAGTCGAGGCAATAACCTGGTGTGAAGCTTTCCGGACTGCCGGTGGACAGCTTCACTTTCGGTAAGGCTCCCCTGATTGTTGCTACATCCCGGCCCGATGTCATTGTCTGGGGAATCACAAGTTCTTTCAGACTGGGCAGTTGGCGCAGTGTTTTAAGCGACTGCATAGTCACTGAAGTACCGCAGATATCCAAATGTCTCAGTTGCTTGAGTTTGCTTAGATGCTGGACACCTTTGTCGGTTATTTTTCTGTTCATTCCGATTGAAAGCACTTTCAGGCTCTGACAACGTGCAACCTCTTTCAATAAGTCATCCTCCAGCGAATCTGCATGCAGACTTAGTTGATAAAGCCTGGGCATCTCTGCAATTCTTTCCAATAAAGTGGGGATGTTTTGAACGCTGCCGGCATGCAGTGAAGTAAGTTTGTTCAAAAATTTCATTCTGGCCAAACCGTCTCCGGTGACGTTGGTGGCGGAGACATTGAGATAACTCAAATTCGATAGTGGGTCAAGATATTTCAGATCTGCATCACTGAAGTCCGAGAACTTCACATTGAGCGCTTTTAGCCCAGTCAAGTGAGGCAATGAAGAAAAGACACGAGAAACGGCCGATTCGTTTTTCGACATGTAGAGAACAGTCAAATCGTTGGGACCGAATTTCTTCAACAAGAATGGGTTTTTATTAAGCGCATCGTAAGTTGGATTGAAACCAATGAGAACTCCGTCCTTGACCCGTTTCTCGCCAACGCAATTGACACCGGGGCGGTCGGAAAAAATTAAAGCGCCGATTGACGTTTTCGGAAAATCGAAGACACGCTCTTTTGTCGCTGGATCGAAATGCGAGAATTGTTTTTCATCGAGAGCAGGCGCTGTGATTCTTGGTTGCGATTCTATGACGATGGGGCGCTTGCGTGCTCTTTCCGCCTCCAATTCATTTTGCAGCAAAAAATAGCTGACGCTCATGCCGATCAAAAATGCAACAGCTCCAATAATGGACTGCCCAATCGGATTGCCTGCAAAAAGCGACGTTGCTTTCTCTGCATACGCCGCTTTGCCGGAGCCCCGGGTGCCATCGGAAACTGTACCTGCTGTGGCTTTGTCGTTTCTCAATTGGCTTTCAAGCTGAATTAGATCGGCAGCCAGAAGACTGGCATTCTGATAGCGATTGTTGGGATCTTTCTCAAGCAGTTTGGCAACTATGCGCTCCAGCTCCTTGGGAAAGTCGATGCCCATTGAAGCTTCTTTGAGAGACAAAGGCGGCTCGGATTGATGCTTCATCATGGTTGCCAGCGCGCTTTCACCGATGAAAGGTGGGGCTCCTGTCAGTGCTTCATAAAGCATGCAACCAAGTGAATAAAGGTCGCTGCGCAAGTCCACGGACAGTCCCATGCACTGCTCTGGGCTCATGAAAAGAGGGCTGCCGAAGATTTCACCTGTTTTGGTCAAGGTTTGCTGGTTGAATTCATCGGCACCTGTTAATTTAGCAATGCCGAAGTCGACGATTTTGACGAGTTCTTCATCACCCTCGCCTTTCACAACCATGATATTGCTCGATTTGAGGTCGCGGTGGATGACGCCGTGCTCGTGAGCATAGGCGATTGCAAAGGCGACCTGGATGAAAATCCTCAGACACCGCTTGACAGGCAGCCTGCCCAGTCGCTGCACTTCATCGGCAACTGTAGTCCCATCCACGAAATCCATGACGAAGTACGGTCGCCTGCCGGGCAAAAGTCCAAAGTCATGCACTTTGATCAAGTTGGGGTGGTCGAGGATGTGAGCAGCTTTGGCTTCGTTTTGAAACCTTCTCCAGGTATGGTCTTTGGGTTGTTCTTTATTGAGACACTTGAGGGCAAAAACTGTGCCTAGATGGACGTGAGTGACGCGAAAGACGCTGCCCATGCCTCCCAATCCAACAAGTTCTACCACTTTGAATTTGTCAAGAACGATTGTGCCTGGCTCCAGAACGACAGGAGTGGTTGTTTCTTCCAGCCATGTCGAACTTCCGGTTCCGCCCACGCCGGCACCGAGAGGGTTTTGCCCCTCCGAACTCTCATCTTTTTCCTGTTCTCGAGACGGTTTTTCTGTCATTTTTTGCTGGTTGAGACGCCCAATAGTCTTGTTCCCTATAGGATTATGCTTCGCACAGAAGTGGATGTCCGATAAGGACGCATTTGTGAGAACCTAGCCTGGGCGGGCGTTCAAACCACAAATTTAATATCAGTCCAGCTGTTCGATGATTTCACGCATGTCTTCAGTTTTATCGCCCATAGTTACGTCGCTTTCGTGGGTTGTTTTGTAACCTTTTGGGATGGCAAAAATGCTCTTTTCAAACGGTTTGCGTTTTGCCGTTATGGTATCGAGCATGGTGACTAATCCTTCCTGCCGGTTATAAGCAAGCCCCTGACCAAAGATAAATGGAACGCCTATTTTGACGTATTTGAGCGGGATCCCATCGACTGGCTGAAGGTGAAACATCTGCAAAAGAAAATTGTGAATGTGCGGATCGATCTTGAATTCGGTCTCAACATAGTAAGAACCAGCCTTGCCTCGCTTCAAGTCAACCAGCGTGCCATTCTTATGCTTGAACGGCAAAGCATATAGTCTTGCGTTGAGACCCTTATAGACCACGGATTTTTTCTCGACAACTAGCGGCCATTCGGTCGCACCTTCCAAATACTCAATATGCTTTGGGCCGTTACGCATAAAGTTTTTGTAGGTCAGTCTGGCAATCTTTTTGCGCAGCGGATTGAAAACATGAATGTCAAAACTGGGACCGGAAATGACAAAACAATTGCCGTCCTTTTGAGTGATTTTCGCGCAATCCTTTGCTATTTCAACTTCGATATCGCCCATAGCTCTTTGTCTCTGGTAGAGGCTGAGCATGGTTTCTGCCCCGACGCTTCGAGCGCACAGAAAAAAAGCGACAATTCCTAGAAACGTTGCTGCAGTTACCTTTCTAGCTGTATGTTCAGTAGACATTAATCCATCATTGCTGGCCGGATTCCGTCATCTTCCCTATTCTTCCACGTCAGGCGCTGCCAGAGGCGGATAGTTTAGACACAGGCATGCAAACGCGCTAACATAAGAAAAACCTGTGAGGGGTCATTGTTGCGGGTGTTTCTTTCTGGTATTTCACTGGCGGTGGGGGTTTATGTAGCTCTGGCACCGCGCATGGCTCGCCCCTTCTATCGGCAGTTCCTCTTCCATCCCGATCCTTATCCCCATGATGTTGAGAATGCGCCCAAGCTTGGCGCGATTCAGGGTGAAGACGTCTATTTCCTTTCGCGCCGGGGCAAACGCTTGCACGGATGGATTTTTGCGAACCCTGAAGCTAAAGACTGGATGCTGGTCAGCCACGGCAATGCAGGCAATATAGTCAACCGCACTGAATTAGTGCATCTTCTTTTAAGAGCCGGTGTTTCGGTTTTTATCTACGACTACCAAGGCTACGGGCGCAGTGAAGGAAAACCCGACATTCCCGACATTTGCTACGACGGCGAGGCCGCGTATGATTTTCTAGTTGCCGAAAAGGGAGTCCGTCAGCAAAACATTATTCTCTATGGAGAGTCCCTGGGCGCATCGGTAGCCGGCTACATTTCAAGAGTCCGGCGCTCGAAAGCGCTGATTTTGCAATCTGGGTTTGCTTCTCTTGAGCGAATTGCTCGTGAGTCCATGCCGATTTTACGGATCTATCCGGATTTTCTGTTTCCGCAGTCGTTTTTAAACAACACTGCTGTTCTTCGCCAGCCGCATCCGCCAGTCCTGATAGCTCATGGTTTGAACGATGCTGTAATCGGATTCGATCACGCGAATCATTTGTTTGAAACGGCGGTCGGCAAAAAGATACTTTTAGAATTGCCGGAAAGCGCTCACAGCGACATCACCGTCAGTGCTCCGGAAAAATTCCAGAAAGCGATCACGGAGTTTCTTTCCAGTCTGCTGTAGGGCGATGCCATACATTGCCCTGTTTTGATTTTGAAAGTTGTGCTTCTGGCTGATGTTTGCACCTTTTGCCGATGGCAAAATGCACGAAGAATGTGTCGATACATATCCTTTATCCCTCATGTGGTTTTCTAAAGAAACATCACATTACTGGATTCGCGGGAACCAGCACACAGGTTCACGGTCTTAACCAAATATCGTCTCCGGAGAATTTTATGCTTTCGAAAAAATCGCTAATGCAAACCGCATTGGTGGCGTCTTCCGTTTCAATGCTGACAGCAGCTCAACCCGCCTGGTCAAATCAGTGGACAGATATGATCAGAAATATTCTGGTTCCACCCTCTGGAGCAGTTTATTCGGATTCTATAGCCGAACGAGATACTCAAATCACTAATAGAATCATTGACGCTATCAATGCCAATAAATTGAGTCCGTCGGACACACAAAGCATTAAGGTCCAACTGGACCACATCAAGTCGATGGAAGCAGACTATCGCTCACGCCGCACCGGCGGACAATTGGGAGCAGTCGAGCTTGCTAGTTTAAATTCAGAGCTAAATAGAGTTGAAGCAACGCTTAATCGAATGATTGGCACCAACTATGGTGGCACGGTTACAACCAACATCGATAATACAGATGAAGGCTTTTCTGATGTTAAACGGCGTATCACTAGCAATCTCAGCTCGGGTCGCTTAACTATAGACGAAGCGCGAACTCTAAAAAATCAATATGACCAAGCATGGAACGATCGCAGAAGTTTTAAAGCAGACGGTGTGCTTTCCCCAGATGAAATACGTCGTCTGAATCAAGCTTTGGACGACCTCAAGGCCAATATCGCGTCGAACACCCGCGATACTCAAGCATGGCCTGGTATTGATGGGCAACAGGTTGCTCAAGCAAACAGAATAGAACAGGGCATTACTTCGGGCCGAATAACTCGACGTGAATATGAAGAGTTAAAAGCAGAATCTGACCGAATCGCCAACTTCGAAGCTCGCGCCAGAGCAAACGGTTTGCAACTAGACGAAACTCTGACCCTAGCAACTGATTTATCAAACTTCAATCTGAGGATTTCCTCATCGCTAAACAACGGCAACACCGGAGGTGGCGGTTACAATGGTGGCGGCGGAAACAATGACAACGAAGGTCGAAATTTCGACCTCCGTCAGGCAAATGTACTTCGACGCATAGATGAGAGCGCTGCAAATGGTCGGTTGACCGCCGCTGAAGCGGACGACTTACGCGCTGATTTCAGGAGACTAGAGCAACTCGAAACCTCCTATCGTCGCGATGGCAATCTGACCGCGTACGAATTAGATGTATTGAGAAAAGGCTTGGATAGTATCAATCTCGAACTTAAAGGTAATTCTGATCCAGTCGCTATCGAATATCCTGAAATCAATCGCAAGCAGCAAGATCTCAAAAATCGCATCAACGAAGGTGTAGCACGAGGACGAATCAGAGGCTTCGACGCCCAAAAGTTAAACGCAAGTCTAGCTTGGATCGCATCTGCTGAAGCAGCTTTCCGGCAATCTGGTGGACGCTTGGAGAAAGATGAAGCGGACCGAATTCTCGCCGACCTCGATCGTTTAAGCGCCAAGATAGATCGCGTCGCCACGAGCCAATTACAAAATCTCAACAATCGCAAAGCAGATTTGCAGCGCAAAATTGACGAGAAAACTGCCAGCGGAAAGCTGTCTTACCGCACTGCACGCAGCCTTCGCAGAGAATTGGACAGAATAGGCACCGTAATCCAGGATCAGGGAACAAGTGGCAGAGTGCGACCTGAAGTCTACGCTCAGATTTCTGCAGACATGGACGCCTTAAACACCAGGATTACTTCCGGATTGGCATACAGTAGTGACAGCCGTCAAGATGGTCGTGGGGACTATAGGAACCAGCGCCCATAGTGCTACAAAGATAACCAGGCATCATTTTGGGCGAGGAGAAAATCCTCGCCCTTCTATTTTGCATCCATGCGTTTGCCATGCAGAGAGTGCGTACAAAGCCCAATCAATTAATTCACAGATTCACAGATTCACACCGCAGCTACGCCTTCACGGCGCAAGCGGATCAAATTGAGAGCTGAACCTGCTTTGAACCAACCAATGTGTTCTTCGGTCATCGTGTGTTTCACTTCGATTTTGTCTTCCGTACCGTCGGCATGGCGGATTTTCATTTCCACATTCTTGCCGGGTGCCAGATTCATCAAGTCGGAGAAGCCGATTCTGTCTGTTTCGCCAATCTTGTCGTAGTCTTCCGGTTTGACAAAAGTGAAAGGCAAAATGCCTTGCTTTTTCAAATTGGTTTCGTGAATGCGAGCAAAACTCTTCACTACGACTGCCTTGCAATTGAGGAAACGAGGCGACATAGCAGCATGTTCGCGGCTTGAACCTTCGCCGTAATTGTTGTCACCGACCGCTACCCAGCCGAGACCTTCGGATTTGTAATGGCGTGCGACAGCAGGATATGCCTTTCTCTCACCGCTCAAAATATCAAGTCCGGCGCCGATCTCATTTGAGAAAGCATTGGTGGCGCCGATAAACATGTTATCGCTGATTCTGTCGATGTGTCCTCTGTAGCGCAACCATGGTCCTGCAGCCGAGATATGGTCGGTCGTGCACTTGCCGAGCGCTTTCATCAAGACAGGCAAATTCGCATAGTCATTGCCGTCCCAGGCTTCAAAGGGCTCGAGCAATTGCAGTCTTTCGGAAGTAGGTTTGACGTCGACTACTACTTTGTCGCCGTCTTTAGCAGGCGGAATGAAGCCATCTTCGTCAGCGATGAAGCCCTTCTCCGGCAGTTCTTGGGCCGTAGGGGCAGTCAATTTGAATTGTTTGCCATCTGTTCCGGTCAAGCTATCGGTCAGTGGATTGAATTTTAAAGAACCGGCTAGTGCAAAAGCGGTGACGATCTCGGGACTGCCGATAAAAGCTAGCGTTTCTGCATTACCGTCATTGCGCTTTTGGAAATTTCTGTTGAAAGAAGTGATGATTGAATTTCTTTCACCGGGCGCAATATCCTCCCGCTTCCATTGTCCGATACATGGTCCGCAGGCGTTGGCCAGGACTGTTCCGCCAATAGTTTCGAGTGTTTTCAATTGACCATCCCGGCCGATTGTCTTATAAATCTGCTCTGATCCTGGCGAGATTAGAAAACCAATGTCAGCTTTTACACCATGCTCACCGGCTTGGTTAGCCACATGAGCTGCTCTGCCCATATCTTCATAGGAAGAATTTGTGCAGCTTCCGATCAATGCATATTTAAGATGTTCCGGATAGCCTTTCTCGTCTACTTCTTTCGCCAGGGCGGAGATAGGGCGCGCCAGGTCAGGTGTATGAGGTCCGACGACATAGGGCTCAAGCGTGTCGAGATCGATTTCGACAATTTGATCAAAGTAGTTTTTGTAGTCCTTTTCCACTTCCGGATCGGCCACCAGATGTTCGCGGAATTCCTCTGCTAGCGCGGCAACATCTTCGCGTTTTGTGGCGCGCAAATATTTGGCCATGCGATCATCAAACGGAAATAGCGATGTGGTGGCACCGATTTCGGCACCCATATTTGTGATGGTGCCTTTGCCAGTACAACTGATGGACTCGGTTCCAGGACCAAAGTATTCAATGATGGCGCCTGTTCCGCCGGCGACAGTCAAAATACCGGCCAGTTTCAAAATTACATCTTTTGGTGCGGTCCAGCCGTTCAATTTGCCGGTCAAGCGAACACCAATCAGCTTTGGCCATCTGACGCCCCAGGGCTCGCCAGCCATTACATCGACAGCATCGGCGCCGCCCACTCCGATGGCCACCATGCCCAAACCGCCGGCATTGGGGGTGTGCGAATCAGTGCCGATCATCATGCCGCCTGGAAAAGCGTAATTTTCCAAAACGACCTGGTGAATAATCCCTGAGCCCGGCTTCCAGAAGCCGATGCCGTGCTTTTCGGCTGCGGTACGCAAGAAGTTATAGACTTCAGCATTCTCGCTCAGAGCGCTTTCCATGTCTTTGTCGGCACCGACTCGAGCAAGAATCAAGTGATCGCAGTGAATTGTCGACGGGACAGCCACTGTTTTCAATTTTGCCTGCATGAATTGCAAGACTGCCATTTGCGCTGTCGCGTCCTGCATGGCAACGCGGTCCGGGCGCAAAAGCGCATAACTCTCTCCACGTTTGGGATGTTTTTCGGAGGCATCCCAGTGGTCAAGGTGGGCAGTAAGGATTTTTT
>PNLN01000197.1 GCA_013823055.1 Cyanobacteria bacterium DS2.3.42 | reverse complement strand
CTTCCTTCAGGAAGGGGAGGAGGTCAAATGATGTTGACATGGAAACTTGCGCCTACGGGATCTCGAAATGTCCAAAAGTGCCCTACCGCGCAGGCGGCCGAGCACTCATGAATGATCCCCGAAAATTGGTTATTTTTTTGACAGGCGCATGCAATGCGCCACTACTTTTATCTGGCGCATGCAATGCGCCACTCTACGCAATCGGTGTTGTAGTTAGTCGAGTGGGTGCCATGCTCCGTAGCGATCGCCCATCCAAAGTGTGCTATTTGCCGATCTCACCATTGTGTATGAATCGTGCCGGCGAACTTGCGCGCCCGAATCATAAGTTGCCGCTGTGATGTTTCCCTGATTATCATGCTCTACGAATAGCTGTTCCAGGCGCACTGCGTCAGCTGTTTTGATGTCGAGGCTGTACCTATTGCATGGTTGTTGCTGCGGGGCGACAAAATTCAAGCTTGCGGTTTGTTGAAACCCTTGAGTATTGCTTGAAAAAATGTCGTTGGGTTGAAACATCGTGCAGCCTCTTGGTTTTAAAAATCGGTGGGTGGTTCGGGCTTGGTGGTTTCGACTTTTGGATTTAAACAGTTAGTTGTTTCTGGAACGTTAAAGTCTGGTGTTTTGAAAAAAATGGTCGCCATCAAAAGCGACGCCCTGCCTCTCGGCTTTCTGAGCGACTGATCAATTGGGTGGTCGGGTTGGTTTGCTTTGGACAGGTCTAACGTATCAAATCAATTTGACATTGGGATGACATAGTCAAAAGACTGACAGGTGCCAAAGAAATCTTTTGTCCCCGGGAATACTCGTCCTTTTGTGGCAGCGCCGGAAATTCGGAAGAACCAAAAAAGAATTCAGTCGGCAACAAAAGTGCAACACATACGCCTTACATTGAATCTATTACTAAAGATGGTTTGCTATGAATTCAACCTCTAGACCTTCGGACCAACCGGTACAAACCGGGGATACGTATCGCGCACCCAACCGTCTGGAAATGGAAGGTGCAAGGGCCCTCTCCTCTCGTTGAGGAGGCGGTGGCTGCCCACCAGGTGGTGAGCGCGACACAGTTCCTCCCGGCACCCTGCCTAACGTTCAGATAGACCAGGGACAAATCAATCCGGAACAGAACCTGACTTGGTTCGGTCCTGAAGGTGAAGTTAAGTACGGAAGCGCCCTCGAAAAGGCGAACTTTGATGCGCTCTTTGGCGCACCCAACAGTCAAAAAGCGAAGAAAGCTAAGGATGGAAGCGCAGCTCCTGCCGCGGACAGGTCACCTTCCGGCGCAGAAAATAAACCTGAAGGTGGAGAAAAACCTGTCGAAGGTGAGGGCAAGCCTGCGGAAGGCGGAGAAAAGCCTGTCGAAGGTGATGGCAAGCCTGCCGAAGGAGAAGCCGCGGCGGCTGAAGTCAGCGAAGAGCAAAAACTTCAGGAGGCGCTTCGCGTAGCACATGAAAGAGGTGTGCCCGCCGTCGTCGTCTTTGGCTCTCGCGAAGCGAAAGACACCGAGAAGTTGCTTGCCACTCTCGATCAAAATATGAAAGAGGGCAAAGCGGACTATATATTTGTAGACACAGACCGACTCGATCCGAATTCCGAACTGGGGCAGGTGGCACGCCGGAGCGAAGAGAAGGGGCAAGGCCTTGGTGCCGATGGAAAAGCCGACATGGCATTTACCGGCGTCTATAAGGTAGAGCAAGGCGCCGATGGAAAGTACCATCTGGGCAACAGCGTTGCGACTTTCTGGGGCGGACGTCCGGAAATCGCTGCAATCATGAACGATCAACTTAAATACGCAACGCGCGCAGTTCCAGAGGGCGGAACGAAACCATCGGATCGCTTGCCTCCTGCACCGGGCGCGGATGCGAAAAACCCTGACGCGGATGGAACTCCACCCAATCCGGATGCTCAGACTGATGCGGAAAGAGCGCAAGCCGACGCTAAAGCAAAAGCAGAAGCAGAAGCCAGAGCAGAAGAAGCGAAAGCGAAAGCAGAGCGAGATGCTGCTGAAGCTGCGCGTGCCAAAGAGATTTCTGAACGACAGTACAGCATGCCGGAGTGGAAGGAAGGTTGGAGCAAATTCTTAGATCGCGCAGGCATGGAAGCCGGGCCGATGAAAGATCTCGCCGATAAGTTCGGTCAACAAATGCTCTCGGGGCAATTTGACGGCAAAGAATTGGCTGGCTTGATGAGCAAGGTTGAAGGCTTGGAGCGAGGCGGTGCCGCTCAGATGCTCTCGCAGGTGAATCAAGAGCTGCAGGACAACGGTGTTTCTATCAGAGCCACTCAAAAAGACGGCAAGATCGAATCGCTTGAAATGAAATCGGCAGATGGAAAACTGTCGGTGCTGGTCGATCAAAACGGCAACGTGAGCGCGCGAAACGATGAGGTTTCTACTGGGGAAAGTCCGGAACAAATATCTCTGCGTCTGGCTAAGAAAATCGAAGCCGACGCCTGCCCCTGAAACGGCTAGCATTCTTGGAACCGTGCGTTCCAAAAATTTGAAAACTGGTATTCATACAGCATTTTTCAAATGCCGGGCGATGCATGGCATCGCCCCTACGAAGACAGGACCTGGTCGCGCACCTGTCCTTTAAGGACTGGAGCAAGCTTTGAATCGATAAGCTCTTCAGCTTTTTTGAGGTCGAGCTCTTCTGCACTTTTGATGTTCTTGCAAAGCTTGCCTACGATTTCGTCGATGATTACGCCGGCATCTCGGCAAACTGCATAAGGGGTATGTGTGAAAGTGACGAGTGCGTAGCGCGACGCGAATTTGTCGGGGAAGTTTTTCTCCAGCACCTTTTCGGCTGCCTTTTGCAGCAGAAATTCAGGCTGCCCAACCTTGTCGCGCATTTCGATGAAGTTCTCGAATGCCATTTGCGCAATCGCATCAGCATTCGGTTTTCTCAATTCATCGAATTCCATAAATAGCGCCAGCCAATCCAGCACGTCATCCGGTTGAACATATTTCGTGAGCAGGTCTTCGAACACAGTCAGATCTTCAAAAGCGCAATTGGCACCTTGACCGAAGAAGGGCACGATGGCATGCGCGGCATCGCCCACCAAAAGCACTCTGTCTTTATAGTGCCAGGGTTTTGTTTTGACAGTAACCATGCTGCCGGTCGGATTTTCAAAGAATGTTTTTTCCGGTTGATCGAAAAATCCATACGCATCGGGAAAGTCTGTTTTGAAAAAATTGCTCACTGCATGTTCGTTCTTGAGCTTGTCGAAACTCGGCGAACCATTGATTGATTCATATGGCAAAAACAGCGTGCACGTGAAGCTTCCGTCAAAGTTTGGCAGCGCGATGATCATATATAGACCGCGCGGCCAAATGTGAAGTACATTTTTCTCCAGCGCAAACGTTCCACCTTCACCCGGCAGAATCGCCAATTCTTTGTAGCCGTAATTGAGATAGTCCTGCTCGCAAGGATAGCCGGCTTCTTTCGTCAGCGATTCCCTGATTTGCGAAGCGGAGCCGTCCGTGCCGATAATCAAGTCGAAGGTTTCTTCGTATTGTGTTTTTTCTGCTTCGTTTTGAATTGAAAGAGTGTTTGTATTGAGATCTATATTGGTGACACGCTGGTTAAATCTTATTGTCACTGCACCGGCTTTCTCGGCGGCAGTCATCAATGTCTTGTTTAGTTCGCCACGTGAGACGGAGTTGCCATACTCGGATTCATCTCTGCCGTAGGGTTGGAAGGTCGTTTCACATGATCGCGTATGGATCAAACGACCCATCATCGGCACAGAGTCTTTGAGGATAGCCGTTTCCAGACCAGCTTTTTCCAGAGCGCGCAAACCGCGGCGCGTGATGTTGAGATTGATCGAGCGACCGGCACTGATTGTTTCAACTCGCATATCCGGACGTCTTTCCAGCACCGTCACTTTCATGCCACGGCGGGCTAGAAAGACTGCTAGAAGCGAGCCGGTGAGCCCCGCTCCCACAATGCAAACGTGAGTGTCTTTCAATCGATTTGTGAGTTTGTCAACTGACATGTTCGCCTACTGCTTTTGCAAAGTGATATACGTCTTCGAAACTGTTGTACATTGGTGCAGGAGCAGCGCGCATGATGTCCGGCTCTCTAAAGTCACAGATTACGCCCCTCTCGCCCAGTAATTTGACGAAGTCTTTTGGCTGAGATTTGAGTTTGATCGAAAGTTGCGATCCTCTTTGAGTGACATCTTGCGGTGTGATTAACTTGAAGAAGTCGCCACCAACTTCGGTGAGCAAGTATTCGAGATAAGCAGTGAGCAAATCTCCTTTGCGTCTGAGATTAGCCATTCCAGCCTTGTCGAACAATTCCATTGATGCACGTAAAGCAGCTAATTGAAAGATTGGTGGATTGCTCAATTGCCATCCTTCGGCACCAGGGATAGGGTCAAAATTAGGACCCATTTGGAAACGAGCCGCTTTGTTGTTTCCCCACCAACCAGCAAAGCGCGGTAATGAAGTGTCGTTGGAATGCCGCTCGTGGACGAAACAACCGGCCAGCGATCCGGGTCCTGAGTTCAAATATTTGTAGCTGCACCAGACAGCGAAATCTACATCATCATCGTGCAATTTCAAATGCAGGTTGCCGGCCCCGTGAGCCAAATTGAATCCGGCAAGGGCTCCTACGGAATGGGCTTTGTCTGCAATTGCCTTCATGTTGAAAGCTTGTCCGGTCAGGTAATTGACGTTGCCGAGCATAACCAGTGCAAGTGACGATCCTTCTTTTTCGATCGCCTGCAATATGTCTTCCGGTCTCAGTGTGAATTCACCTTCACGCGGTTTGAGGGCGACAATAGTTGTTTTGGGATCAAAGCCGTGGAAAGTCGCTTGCGAATCTACAGCATATCGATCTGACGGAAACGCGTCAGCCTCGATAATGATCTTGTAGCGTTCTTTAGTTGGGCGGTAAAACGAAACCATCATCAAGTGAAGATTGACAGTCAGCGTATTCATTATTACGACTTCAATCGGCTTGGCTCCGACTAAGCGGGCTGCCATTTCGGTGAGGTTTTCGTGATAGGGCAACCAGGGATGTTTGGCTAGCCAGTGTCCTTCAACTCCGTGAGTAGCCCAATCGTCCAATTCTTCTGAGATGTACTGGCGCACCTGGACCGGTTGCAGCCCCAGTGAATTTCCTGCCATGTAGATCCATTCTTTGCCGTCTTTGGTTTTCGGAATCAGAAATTGTTTGCGATATTCGGCAAGCTCGTCGTTCTTGTCTAAAGTTCGAGCAAAATCAAGATCGTTTTTAAATGCCAGTTGGTTTATAGTATTGATCATCACTTAGGTGCCCTGGTTTTCGTGCCGCATTTTTTGCAGGTTGAATTCTCGCTGCTGTAAAAACGTTCAAAAATGGGCGGGAATTGTTTGACAATATCAGTCAGATGAAAACGCTCCTCATAGAGCTTTTCGTCGCAGTTTTCGCAAAGCCAGACAAAACCGTCTTGCTCGCCTTCCTGGCGCTTTCTTTCAATAACCAACCCAACCGTGTTTGCCGGCCTGCGCGGTGAGTGAGGCACATTGGGTGGCAAAAGAAAGATCTCGCCTTCTTTTATCGGCACGTCTTTGGGCTTGCCGTCCTCAATCACGCGTACGACAATGTCGCCTTCGACTTGATAGAAGAATTCCTCGCCGGCATTAATGTGATAATCCGTGCGGCTATTCGGACCGCCGACGACCATGATGATAAATTCTCGGTCTTCCCAGACCAATTTATTTCCGACCGGCGGTTTTAACTGGCTGCGATTCTCTTCAATCCAAGCCTTAAAATTTAGCGGCAAAAGTGCGGGCATCGCTCTTTCTCCCCCCGTTGGAAATGTGAGTAGATCAGGTGTTTGCGTGCCAAACCACCAGTTTCCCGTAATTGAATTAGCGTGTCAAAGGAGTCTTATCTGACGCCCATCATTACAAATACGGCTTACAGTATGAGAAGAACTGATATCTAATGGGTTTATTTAGGGTAATAAGTCCTAAGAAAGGGATATTCGGGCCGTTAGAGTCCTTAACATTTGCTAGATGACAGATTCAGGTCAAGCCAACCAGCAAGAATTATCAGGAAGCACGGGCGGAGACGTCGTACGGCTGATTAATCAGGCGCGCACGGCTCTGAAAGCCCGTGACTATGAAGCTGCCAAGACGGGCTTCCGTAGTGTCTATGACTTCCTGAACCGCCGTGGGCTGGGTGAAGGGCTCGAGGCCATGGAATGCCTTGCCGACCTGGGTGCCACTCATATGGCGCTCAAGGAATATGATGCTGCCCTTACTGAATACGCCCGCCTGGCAACAATCATGGAACGCAATCTGGGCGAGGCTAACGCCGAATTGCGGCAGCACTTGAGGCGCTACGCTCAGGCATGTGATGTGGCCGGCAAAGTAAATGAGGCCAAACAGCTTTACAGCCGTGCCAATGACCTGGAGCGGCGCTACGGCGCGGCACCGACCAGAAGCAGCGCCGGCAGCCTACCCGGACGGTTCCAGTCGGGTACGCGCGAATCCATGGCTGCACCGGCATCAAGTGGGGGCGGCTCTACCTTTGCTGAAGCGATTCAGGATGCGGTGGCGCGTTCGATGGCAAAGCTGGACAATCGCGGCAAGCCATTTGAGCCGCAGGAGCTGGTCAAGCCTCAAACCCCCGGCAAGTCTCAGACGCCTGCAGTGCCTCGCCCCTTCAGCGCCTCTCCACTGCCTCCGTCACCGTTTCAAAACCTGACTAAAGCTGTAGCCTCCTCAGGCGACGCCATGCCAGTGGACATTTCCGGACAACCAGGCGCGCCAGGTCAGCCTCCTCAGGGATTCACCGGCTCACCGGCGCAGCCGCCGCAGCCGCCGCAGCCGCCCCAGCCGCCCCAGCCGTTACCGACAACACCTGGAGTTGAGGTGCCGAGGGAACTTTCGGACAGTCAGTTTATTTACCGTCCAAAGGACAAAGACAAAGCTGCTAAACAAGGAAATCAGGAACAATCGCCCGGGCAAGGTAGAAGTGGCGAAACTCCTGGGCCACAAGAGATTCCATGGCCGCAAGAAAGTCCGAGCCCACCCAAGCCGGAAACTGGTGGCATCCTTCAGCAGTTTGATGCCATGCAGCAGATGGGAGTAGGGGAGAGCGGAAGTTTTTGGCGCGGACCCAGCCCACCTAATCCCTCTGGTAGTGATTCAGCTCCTGTGATTGGCACCGCTGGTGGTGACGTCCTCAACATTCCTCAATTTCGCACGCCCGATCAAGAAGGCGATTACGAGCCTGTCTCTGATGCTCGCCCAGCTAATCATCAAAGTGTCGAGCAAAGTTTGGACAAGGTGTTTGGCGAGAATTCCTATGCCGGTCATGAGCAGAGCTCCGCTGCCAACGCCGATCAACGCGATGCTCAAGGAGCGGACGCGGGCGACGATCCCGGTGCTGTGTCTTACATGCCTGAAGACGGCAATTCTCCCGTGCGCCGCAGAACCAATCCCAATCTCAGTTCTTCCAAGCTCAGGCAAATGCAAAATATGCAGTCATTGCCTGACGCTGAGCAGCCTGTTGTTGATGAGCATGGATATACAAGTACTGCCGAAGCTTTCACACCGCTGACTCCTTTGTCCTATGATCCGGCCGATTACGATCCTGCCATTCCGACCGGTGCGCATCCTGGTTGGCACGGACCGACCGGGTCGTCTGCCGGAGAGCCTGACGATTCGGCATTGAATGCCGCGCGAAGACCTGGTGCGCGTCGAGCTTCGGCTGAATGGGGCTTCGAGCTGCCGGGAGAGATAGCCTACGAGGAAGAAGGCTCGGCCGAACCTTTGCATGTCTCCGAGATGCACCCGGATAGCGACGCATCCAAGGCTATGGCGCAGTGGATGGTGCCAATAACGGAACAAAGTGAGGAGCAGTATCCACCTATTCGTCAGGAAGACGCGGACCGCCGTCAGGCACAGCAGCCTGTTTCCCAGGACGCTGCTCCAGGCACTCCGGCTCCGTTCGACCGGCGTCAGAAGCCGAAGTCAATGAAGAACTTGCGCTCTCGCTTTGGGCAAATGGAGCCCGGCACGAATGTCGAAGATGCTGAGTTTGAAGAAGCCGACGTCATGAGTGCGCAAGGTCAATCGGCTGCCACAGCCGATCCTAGTTTTGCGCCGCCGGGACAGTCCGGCATCGACATGCAGCCACCGGGTCAACCTGGTCCCAACCTGCAGCCACCGCCACCACCGCCGCGCCCCGAGATGCGCCTGGCTGACAATTCTACGACGAACATGACTCCTCCTGAGATGCCTCACGATATGCTGACGCGACCGCCTGATGCACCTCCTTCCGACAGAGGGCGCGGTCCACGTGGACTTCTCGAGCGAGCAGGCGATTCTTCCGGTGATATGCAGGGGCATCAGGCCGCTCCTCATATGCAAGACGATTCTCGTACGAGGGAAGATTCCAATGCACCGCCATATGACGAAGAACCGCACGAGGACCCAAGACCGTCCAGCATGATTTCTCGCCTGGTGAGCAAACGCCAGCATGACACTTCGATTCAAAATGCTCGTCCCCACCTGACTGCTGAAGAGGCGCAGGTATTGCCGCGCATTCGCTCAATGGTCGACGCCGCGAGAGCTAATACCGCTGATGGCAAGTTTGCTGATGCGGCGCGCCTTTTGCAAAAGGTAGTCAACGAACTGGCTGAGGGCGGACTGAAAGACAGCCGCTATGTGGCTGATTGCATGCTGCTTTTGAGTGAAGCTTACGAGGCTTCCGATCAACTAGGACCGGCAATCACATCTTTTCACCAACACGCGCTGATGGTTGAAAAACGCGTCGGTGTCAAAGATTACGAGAGCATCGGCAATTGGTACAGGTTGGCTGTTTTACTGGATAAAGCCAACGAGCGTGATGATGCGCGCACCATGTTCGAACATGCACTCGGGCTTGCTACGCAGCATCTGGAAGCTGACGATGAGTTGACCGCCAACATCAAGCAGTCTTACGAAGAGTTTCTTACTGATGCCGATAGACCTGCGCGTAAGCCTCCACCGGTGGAGCATTTTTCTAATCATGAAGTTTTGGCGCAAAACAAAGAATTACGAACCTCGGCTTTGCATCAGCAAGAAAAGCCGGCCAGCAAGAGCGTCGTACTCTGGAGTACAGTTTCGGTAATTGCGCTCATTGCTGCCGGAATATGGCTATTTACGCTTATGGGCAGCATGAACAAATCAATCGGCAGGGTTGATTCGACGGTAGTGGGCGGTCCCATACCTGCAGAAACATATGCCAATACCGATGGAGACGGGCTGCTTCGCTTCACAGGCACAGAAACTTGCGAAGTGACCGTGGACGGAAAGTTGCACCAGGTCAAATACGTCATTATGAAAAATGACCTCAGCGATCTGGTTCAGATGTTCGCGACTATGTCAGCGAAACGCAGCCTCTGGATCCGCAAGGTTCCAGGCGGAATGATTTTCGACGACAACACGATGTTCTTCAACAAAGACGCGCCCGAGTTGGCGATGGCAGCCGAAATGCGCCGCATCGGTCAGCGCGTCGAGGAATACTACCAGACCAACCGTTCTTACCCTCGCTTCCGTCAAGATTGGTCGGAAGATCCGGCGTTTAGTTACCTCAATCCGATTACTCATAAGGGCGAAGCCTCAATCTTCCACGTTTTTCCGAAGTCGGCAACTCAAGCCGCACTATTCGGGGGTTTCACAACACCAGACGAAGTTGCAAATTTCCTGGAAAGTGGCGAAACCTGGGTGGGTGAGCCTGAGTTGAAACCATGCTCAATCAGCGTAGCCGTCAAACATTCAGGCGAACGAGCCAATGGAAAGCCGGTTGTATTCGAGTTTTACATGCACGCTACCGATCAGAACAATCATTTCTTGCCGGCATCAAAGCCAAAAACCGTCAGTGTCGTTCTTTTGAGCCAGGGCCGAAACATCGGTAATTTCGATCTACATCCCGCCGATCCAAGCAAACTCGAGCTGGTGCCTATGCCGGAAGCGGTGGCCTTTATCAATATGAGCGAATCACCTCTCTTCAGCGCCGAGATCCTCAAATCGGTCGTGCCTGTGACCTTCATCGCACTGGCGGCAATTATCTTCTTTAGTCTGCTTATCACGCTTGCCACTCTCAGAAGCAAGAAGACTACGAAGAAAAAGACAAGGGTATAGTGTCAGAGGGCGCGAGAAAGATTTTTCTTGCTGTTCGGGATGGACTAAATGGCAAAAATTGTCGTTGTAGAAGATGACAAAGACCTGGTCAATCTGATCAAGGGCATCCTTTCTGTAGAGAGGCACACGGTTGACAGCGTCCATGACGGACATGAAGCGCTGGCGATTATCCAAATGCACCCTTATGACCTCGTCATCCTCGACTGGATGCTGCCCGGCAGAACCGGCACCGAGATTTGCAAGGACTATAGAGCGCGTGGCGGCGCTGCGCCGATTTTGATGCTTACAGCAAAATCTACAATCGACGATCGCGCCGAAGGACTTGATTCCGGCGCCGATGACTATTTGACTAAGCCTTTTCACCCCAAAGAGCTAAGTGCTCGAGTACGTGCACTCTTGCGCCGTCCTCAGGCGGTCATGGCGAAAACATTGAAAGCAGCCGATATCGAACTTGATCCCGGCCAAATCAAAGTGTTTAAAGCCGGCAAAGATATTCACCTTTTGCCCAAGGAATTTGCTTTGCTGGAACTGTTTCTGAGATATCCAACTCAAGTTTTCTCAGCCGAAGCATTGCTCGATCGCGTTTGGAATACCGACTCATCTGCTTCTCTCGACACTGTTCGCACTTACATCAAAACGCTGCGTAAGAAGGTCGACACCAATCCGAAAGATTCTTTGATACGCACCGTCCATGGTGTCGGTTATAGTTTGAGCAGCAAGGGTGAAACTTAGTTGAACTAAGTTTTCAACAATCGGTTCTTTATTAACCATTGGGAAAATCCCCACTGACCAGCTAGCAATGTTCATAGATTCATATATGATCTCCTCTGTACGTTAACCAACTGCGCCAAATGAGTACACTCGGACACAGCGGTCAAAGCGGCCACGGTGGAAGTGGTGGGCATGGGGGACACGGCGGTCAAGGCCCCGGTCATCAT
Organism: Cyanobacteria bacterium DS2.3.42; assembly: GCA_013823055.1. Taxonomy (GTDB): domain Bacteria; phylum Cyanobacteriota; class Vampirovibrionia; order Obscuribacterales; family Obscuribacteraceae; genus QKMZ01. The sequence goes on along the minus strand of PNLN01000197.1, from coordinate 94 downwards.
GGCAATCATGGACACGGGCATAACGGTCATTCCGGTGGCGGAAACGCCATGGGTGGCGGTGGACCACAGCAAACCTGGCAGTCTGCCTTTGCCG
>PNLN01000013.1 GCA_013823055.1 Cyanobacteria bacterium DS2.3.42 | reverse complement strand
CAAGCGGTCAATACAGTATCGCCGGTAGTGCTATATCAGGATGTTGTTTAAGGGCAGCTTCTCGAGGATTGGCGTCCGATGCCTAAAGTCACGAATCAACTTGGTTTGCTCTTAGTCGAGTCGGGTTTTCTCAACGAAGAGGTCATAGGAAAAGCTCTGCAGAGAGCCTTGTCTACTGGTCTGCCGGTGGGCCGCATGCTAGTGCTCAACAATGATATTGAAGAGAAGATATTGAATCAGATATTGGAAGTTATGATTCACTTGCGCGACAATGCCATGTTCACCGAGGGCGATGCTCTGGAAGTGATGATTATGATGAAAGCCGATGCTGGTGGCAGCATCAAAGAAGCAGATCGAGCACAGCTCAAGTCTTTCTTTAATCGCAAGAACAAACCAATGCGAGTTGGAGAATTGCTGGTACGCTCCGGACTGCTCACCGAAACCGATGTTATGAACGCTGTTGAAGAAGGACTTGCCACTCGCCGAAAAATGGGGCAGGTATTGGTTGGCAACGGATTTATTTCAGTCGATGCACTGGAAATGGCACTCACGTTGCAAGGTGGCATTCATGGTGGAGACGTCGATGTGTCAGAAGCCGCCAAAACATTACGTGAAGCCCATAGTTATCCCGATTCAGACGACGATGATGAAAGCTGATGAAACCGTCTGAATTCGATGATCTCGTTAGGAAAAAATTTGCTGAGTTCGAACGGCAACACGGACGCGTCCCGACTTTGCCGGAGCTTGCAGCATCTTTGGGCGTTGACAAACGTCTCTTAGAGCGCAAACTAAAAAGAGCGCTGGCTCTGATTGGCACGGACGCAAAAATTGAGGGAACATCAGCCTTTAAAGCTACGTTGCGTCAGGTCATGAGTAAGGGGCTTCTCAATTCCGAAATGCCCGAAAAGGAAGATCTACAACTGTTACTGCTAAAAGCTCGCCAAAGCAACGTTCGAAGCGCCACAATGAACTGGGATATGGCATCGTTGCAAATGGAACTCACTGTTGTTTTGTCTGATACAAAAAACAAACCCCAGTGGTTTTTGCGCTCTAGATTTGAATACTCAAACGAAGACTTCAGGCTCGTCTCAGTAGTTGAGGCGGACGTCGATGAACTAGAGAAATACATTGGCCCGGGTCTTCTCATGCTAAGCAGACCGGACGAGCAAGAGCCCGTCGTTCAAAAAGACAACGTGGTCCAGTTCAAAAGACCAGAGTAATTGGCAAGGTTATTTGTTATTGCTTGTTTCTGGATAGGTTCTATCTTGAAGAACAAAGGTTCCCATCGAATGTGCACCTAACACAACTACTCGACGTTAGCCGAGACGACGAAAGAATGGTTGAAGTGACTCTAGATCACTCTCATGCTTAATCAGTTCGTCAATGACTTTGACCTCGACTTCGCCAATGCGTTTTATACTTGGTTCTATCGGCGGTATTTCGATCCTATTTGGCGTGTAAAATTCGATGCGTTGATTAGGCGTGCCAATTTCAGAAAGAAGTTTCTTTGGCTTCGCATCTTTAAATCCTGGAAAGTTCGAATAGAAGCCTGGCTCAATGCCAAAGGATTTTTGACAGGCCATACAACTCAGAAGAACAAGAATCGCGAAGAAGCTAAACGCAGGCATCGACAAGAGAAGCTTCATTGTTTACTTTTATCTTCCAGCGCAGAGATTCTCTTATCTTGCTGTTCGAGCAGGCCGCCAACATTATCAATGAAGGGTGCAAGGAAATCAACCAGTTCAACTTTCATGCTCGAGAACTGGCGATCAATGTTCGCGAACTTACTCTCCATGTTTTCGCTTAAGGAACGTAACTGGTTTTCGAACCTCCTGTCCATTACATCAATCTTCGAGTTCATGCTATCTACGCGTGAATGCACTTCATCGAATTGGCTGTGCATTTCGGAATCCAGTGAATCAATTTTCGAGTGAACTTCATCAAAACTACTGTGCATTTCGGAATCCAGAGAATCAATTTTCGAGTGAACTTCATCAAATCTACTGTGCATTTCGGAATCCAGTGATTTGAGAGTCATTTTCATTTGACACCTACCTTCTAAAAAACCGCCTGGATGTATATACGTACAAGACATTGAAAAAGTTCAATTTCTAACAAAATTGAGGATTAGATTATCTCTCGTTTCCAAGATCCACAGCTTTAATTCCTGCTACGAATGCGCCGCTGGAGTCATTTAAAAATGGTGCGTTTAAGGAAAAGTCCGACCCAAACAGTAGCGATAGACCATAGACCTACTTTTACAATGCCCTCGTTTTTGATTTCCTCATAGGTCTTCTCTTTTCGAGGCTCTTTATCTGTCCTGACTTTTGCTTCGTCAATTTCGCCATCTTGTGGGGACCGTTCGCTCATGTTCTAGAATTCCGCCTGCAGACTACTTTCTTAATTATACGCCTTGCAAACTAACAGGCTCCCTTCAACGAAGGGAGCCTGCTGTTTCCACTAGTTCACGAAGGTGTGGAATTAATTCCAGCCTCTGGGATTGCCATATCCGTTTCCGAATCCGTTGCCGTAAGCGGTCGGATATGCGCGATTGCTGAGTGCCGATGCGATCAGACTGTCGAGTTTGCTCAGGCTGTCTGTCATCTTGTCGAATTCTCTTTGATCGAATCTGTTTCCTGAGATTGTCATTTTTTGCAGTCTTTTCTCTTGTTGTGCAAGGCGATCTCTGAACAAGTTGTATTCATTGATCGATAGGCGGCGTTGCATTTTGCCGGTTTCTACCTTGGTCTTTAACTGACTGATGTTGTTGCGGACGCTTCTGACTGCAAAGTTGAAGCGTTGGTCAAATCTGGGATCAAAATGACTTCCTGGATTCCAGTGCCCGCTCCAGCCACCATTGGTAGTGGCAACTAGTCGATCAACTCTGCTGTCGAGGCTTCTGAATCTGTCAGATAGTGTGCGGGCTTCCGTCACGCTCAGGTAGCCGTCTGATTGATACGCTACTTGCAGGTTCGACAGATTGTTTAGTTCTGCGCGCAGCATTGCGGCTTGCGAAGCATTGATTCGGCCGGACGAAAGAGCAAATGAAATGTTTGCTTCGATTTCACTGCGCTTACTTTGGAAGTGTGTGCGAGCGAATGATTGCGGATTGCGGAGATTGGTGACATTCACACCGAGCGAGTTCTGAAAGAAGTCGACCAGATCGTTTGCATTCGATGGTTGTACGAAAGTAAATGCCGAGGCAATTGCTATAAGGGATGCAGCTCCAGCCACTTTTTTAGAAATACGCATAAATCCTCCTCCGTCAGATGGCTTCGCTACGGAAGCTTCAAACGGTGTAATTGTGTTGTGTCATGCGCGCTGAAATCGACGATATGTAGAGTGACGCCCTGCCAAATTTTTGGTTCCCAATAGCTGGCGAGACCCCAACTGGAACCTAAAAATGTGATTATTACTGGGCTCTAAGGGCTTCAGTTTCACAAACTGGCGTCTGCTTTTGAGTACAATCTTTTGTCCAACCAATTAATTAGCGTCACTAAGCGGATTTGAACGGAAAAATTCAATCATGAACTCAACACTCACCGATGTAATCTGGCAACCCAAGGGCGAATACCTCGATTGTCGTGCAGCTGACTTTATAAAGATGCACGATCTAAAAGATTGGAAAGATCTTGTCAAGAAATCGACTGACGATATTGAATGGTTTTGGAAAGCAGCACTTGATTACATGGGTGTGCGCTTCAGCCGCAAGTACGACCGCATTCTCGACATGTCAAAAGGCATGGAGTGGGCTGAATGGTTTGTCGGCGGTGAGATGAACATCTACGACAACTGCATCGACTGGCATTTGAAGAAAGGACAAAAAGAAGGTGTTCGCGAGAGCGTCGGCGCCGATCATCAGGCTGTAATCTGGGAAGGCGAAGACGGCACTATTCGCAAGCTTACATATGGCGAGCTGGACGAAATGGCGTCGCGCACGGCAGGTCTTTTGCAGCGCCTGGGCGTAGGACGCGGAGACGCCGTCGGAATGTACATGCCGATGGTCCCTGAAGTGGTTGCTGTCCTTTTGGCTTGCTTCAAAATTGGTGCGGTGGCTGTTCCTGTTTTCTCCGGCTTCGGTGCTGAAGCGTTGAGAAGCCGCCTGGAAGACGCAGAAGCTAAGGTGTTGTTTACTGCAGACGGTGGTTCTCGCCGCGGCAAACTCATTCCTATTAAGGAGAATGCCGACAAGGCAGTGCATGGACTCGAGCATTTAAAGCATACTGTCGTTCTTAAGCACATGGGTAATAAGGTGGCTTTCGATGACAAAACCGATCTCTGGTTTGACGAAGCTATCAAGGCTAGCGAGAGAGCGGAGACGGTAAAAAACTTGCCGGCAGAGCATCCTTCTATGTATCTGTACACGTCGGGTACGACAGGTAAGCCGAAAGGCACGGTGCATACGCATGCCGGAGCGCTTTCGCAAATCGTCAAAGAACTCGGATTTTCATTTGACTTGAAGTCTAGCGATATTTTCTTCTGGTTTAGTGATATCGGTTGGATGATGGGTCCCTGGGAAATCATCGGCGTCACCTTCTGGGGCGGCACGATGGTAATTTGCGAAGGAACACCGATTTATCCTCAACCTGATCGTCTCTGGCAGATGATCGATCGTCATAAAGTAAACACGCTCGGCATCAGTCCTACAGCGGTTCGTGGCATGAAGTCGGAAGGCGATGAATGGGTTGATAAACACGATCTATCCAGTCTCAGATTGCTCGGCTCCACTGGAGAGCCGTGGGATCACGACAGCTACATGTGGTTGTTCGAGAAAGCGGGCAAAAAGAAATGCCCGATCATAAACATCTCAGGCGGAACAGAAATTGTCGGCGGTTTGCTCACACCATTGCCGCTGATGCCGCTCAAGCCCTGCTCCCTGGGCGGACCTGGATTGGGCATGGACATTGACGTTTTCGACGAAGAAGGAAAGAGTTTGAAAAACGCCATCGGGCACCTGGTCTGCAAAAAGCCGGGACCGTCCATGACCAAAGGTTTCCTCAAAGCACCCGAACGCTACATCGAAACTTATTTCGACAAATTCCCAGGAGTCTGGTATCACGGCGACTGGGCGAAGGTCGATGATGATGGTTCCTGGTTCCTTTATGGTCGCTCAGACGACACCATTAAGGTAGCTGGAAAGCGCGTCGGGCCCGGTGAAGTAGAGTCGGTTCTGGTTGAGCATGCATCAATTGCAGAAGCGGCAGTAATCGGTGTTCCGCACGAGATGAAGGGTGAGGCGCTGGTCTGTTTTGTCAGAACCATGCCTGGCAAGGACGCGACTGACGCATTGAAGAGCGAATTGAAAGCTCTTGTTGGCGAGCGTTTGGGCTCCGTTCTCAAACCGGAGAAGATTCATTTCGTCGCTGCACTGCCTAAGACTCGCTCCGGAAAGATTGTGCGAAAGAACATTCGCCTTCAATATTTAGGTGAGCCGGTCGGTGATCTTTCATCGGTTGAAAACCCTGAAGCACTGGATGCGATCAAAGAACTAGCCAGCTCTTAGCGAAACAACCAGAAATCGGCAAACAGCCAGAAATCGGCAAAACGCCCGCAAATCGAAGAAATGCCATGAAACGTCCAATATGGTACGGCTCCCGAGTTTTTGTCGCGATCATTTGCGGCATTAAATTGTAGTCTGGCAAACCAATTTCGAGAGTTTCGGACACAAGAACGTTAATTCAGCGTCTCCAATACCATGGCGCCGTTCCAATTGCGCCTTAACCGGGAAAGCTCAATTAAGAGCCAGCGTGAGGTGCCGTTATATGATCTGCATTACTAAGACCAGCAAATGGTTCATGTCGATTGTGGCGGTCGCTTCTGTGACGTTCCCGGTCGCTGCCCTGGCTGATGATGCTATGTCGCAGCAGAGCACGGGTTCCACTCGTATTCAGATTCAGCGACCGAAAGATCCGCTCAAGGCTTCCGCAGCCGTTGAACACGATCTGGGCTCCCTCAATAACGATGAAGCGGCGAAGTTGCGTGCGATATTCTCGCAGCAAGCTGGTGGCACAAAACAGACAACATTCAGAGGCAATGCAGAGCAAGAAGACTCGAATTTCAGAGGGCAAACGCCAATGCTGGACCGAGTATTGAAGGGGCAAAACAATCAAAGCAACTTTCGCGGCAGAGCTCAAGAGCAGGGCAGTGGCAATGCTCCGTACATTTGGGGACAGAGCATAAATGGTGGCTATTATGACGTCACTAACACTTATAAAGGTGTTGTCCCTGGCTACAGGCTCAAAGAGCTGGGCGGAAAATTTGCAGATGGAACACCGGTCCCGGGCGGCAACGTAAAGATGAACGAAGCCGGTCACGTTTGGTGGCAAAACAATCTCAGTCCAAGTTTCAAGCGCTATTAGTGCGCCTTGCCGTCTCGGGCTTGCTTGAGCAGTCCGGCAATGTGCAAGCGTTCAATGTGCTTTGGATCGGGAAACAATCGTTCGGCAATTTCGTTTGAAGCCAAAAGTTTTTCTTCGGCGTCCGAAAATTTCCGCATCTTCAAAAGAGCCATACCTTCTACCTTTTGGCATGTCATCATTTGCTGAGGACGCTCTGGGTGAGCCGATTCACAGACTTCCTCTACCGCACGCAAGTATTGCATAGCTTTCTGTGGATTGTTGATCGTCGGTGAGAGGTAAACTTCCGCAAGCCATATAAGCGCGCTGGAGGATTGTGCTGAGACATAACCAGTCAATGTGCCCGAGCAGCTTAGCGCCTGTTGAAAGTAGTCTTCCGCCTCAAGATAGTCTTTGCTGAAATATTTGAAGATGCCCTCTCGCAGCAAAATCTCGCAAGTTAGATGCTGTTCTTCTAAATGATTGGTTTCGACTATTTCCTTTGCTCGTTTTATCAAAGTCGCCGCTTTATCAAATTGCCCCAATTCGCGATACATGTCTGAATTAGCCACGTATGCCATTGTCAGCATCATCCAGTCATCAGGTTTCTCTCTTTCCAATATTTCTATGACTTGCTGCCCGACTACTACTGCTTCCTTTTGCTTGTTTTCTTGTCTCAGCGAATTGGCCTTGAAGAAAAGATGATTGACCTTGTTTTGGTCAGCGCGAGAGAGCGTCCTGGGCGCATCTTGCGGCGGTTGACCGACGCGGAAAAAGACACCGACGAGCACAAGCATGATAACAACAAGCAAAAACATGAGAATCAGAGTCAAGCTTGCCTTGGCACGTCTCTTCCTGATCGTCGTTTGCGCCTGGACCATTATCCAAACAATGCTTCTACGAACAGCTCCGGCTCGAAGTCTCTAAGATCGTCCATTTTTTCGCCCAGTCCGATTAGTTTAACCGGAATGTTGAGTTCTGATGAGATGCCAAAAACGATGCCACCTTTGGCGGTGCCATCGAGTTTGGTCAAGATGACGCCGGTAAGCGGGCAAACTTCCGTGAAAACTTCCGCTTGCTTCATGCCGTTTTGACCGGTGGAAGCATCCAAAACTAAGAGAGCTTCAAGCGGCAGCCCCTTTCCGTGCTTTTCAATGACGCCGCGAATCTTTCCAAGTTCTGCCATCAAATTCGCTTTGTTGTGCAGGCGCCCCGCCGTGTCGATGATGATGACGTCGTAGCCTTCTTCTTTTGCTGTGTTCAAAGCTTTGAAGACTACCGCTCCCGGATCCGAGCCATCAGGAAGGCGGCAGATGTCTACCTGAGCGCGTTCTGCCCAGATTTCCAATTGTGATTCGGCAGCCGCTCTAAATGTGTCGGCAGCAGCTACCAGCACTTTTTTGCCTTCCGATTTGAATCGATAGCAAAGTTTGCCGATACTTGTGGTTTTTCCTGTGCCATTGACGCCAACAACCAGGTAAAGATTGAGCTTGCCTTCTTTGTACTGGAGCTTGTGATTAGGCGATTGCTTCAAAGTTTTTGCAAACTCGGTTTTGAGAAACTCTTCAACGTCGTTTGATTGCCAATTTTTGCTTTTTGCTTCTTTGCGCAAATGATCGACCATCAGCTCTGCTGTTTTCACGCCGATATCGGCTTTGATCAATTTCTCTTCAAGTTCTTCCAAATATTCACTGTCGATTGGACGCGGGGGCGCCTTGGCGCGGCTACTCGAAGATTGACTTGGCGAATGAGGTGGGCTCAGTGTGCTGACGTTTTCTTTTGACCCGGAAGAATTTTGAGAAACTTCAGAAACAGTTATAGCTGAATGAGAGTCCGCGCCTGCGCCCTGGTCCGCTTCTACTGATTCGTCAACCGATTCGCGCTCGAGAACTTCGTCTACAACCTCGTGGCGAGTGCGTTTGAGCGCTGATTTTAGTTTTGAGAGCGTTGAGCCCCAAAAGCCGGATTTCTCTTTCTTATCTTCTTCGTCCATTGCCGATTCCAATTCTAGAGTTTCGTTTCTTCCAAAGATTCATCAGAATTTTCTGAAAGCTCTTCGTCGGATTCAAGCTGGGAAGCAGATCTGATGTATTCAGGAAATTGTCCTGACCGTCTAAATTCTTTGGCTTGCTCAACCATGTCGGAAAGCACGCCATTGACGAATTTTGCCGCACGTTCGTCGGCGAAGCGGTGGCAGAGTTCGACTGCTTCGCTGATTGCTACGTTGATTGGCACTTCTTTGATGAAGAATGCTTCAGTGCAAGCCAGACGCAAAATGTCTCGATCGATTGATACCATGCGATCAACGTTCCATTTCGAACGAGTGGATTTGATGTATTCGTCAATTTCGGTCTTGTTCTCGATGTAAGCACTGAGAAGCGTGACTAGAAAAACGCGAATTTCTTCGTGTGAGAATTTTTCCACTACGGCTTTGTTTGTGTGACCGCATTGCTTGCACGGCACAGAAAGTGAGGAAGTACCGCTTGCCAGCGTCATCTCTGGGACATCGAGCGCTTCGGCGACAAGATTGAGAGCGCGTTCCAATTGTCCGATTTGTTCTCTCAATTGCTCAGTGGTCAAACTGACCGGATGTAGAACTTGGGTGGCGCGGGAATTGTCTGGATGCTCTGCTTCGATATTGTGAAGCTCGAAACTGGTTTTTTCGAGTAACCCACCGGCGTCCAGGAGATTTTGCTTGGCATAATCTGCCAGCATTCTTACTGTCTTTTCAATGAGCGAACTCATCTCAAGCGCTTCGACACCTGCTCTCGACTTGGGAAGCTGAGGCATTAAAATTACTGCTATTTCGCGGGCAATGCGCCGGGCGGTCATGTTTGGTCACTCATATGCGTGGGATGCCAGTAGAAGGAAGTTGCCATGTTACCATGGTCCGGTATTAGCTGATTATGGTATGGACCGGCTCTTCATGCCTTAGTACCAAATTATAAGTCGCGGTCAGGCGGAGTGAAATTTGCGCATAACCGGCGGAACAGCAAAAGGCAGAAGTGTCGAAAGCCCGATTGGCGGCGAGGTTCGCCCGACAGGCGCAAAGGTGCGGCAGGCACTTTTCAATATTTTGGCTTTTCGAATGCAAGGAGCCCGTGTCCTCGATATCTGCGCTGGTACGGGCCTTGTCGGTATCGAAGCTTTAAGCAGAGGAGCCGGATCTTTGATTTCCATTGAGGAAAATCGGGCGCTGGCCAAGGCTGTGGAAGCCAGCTTCAAGAAGCTGAAATTGGACGGAGAGGTAATTTGCGGCGATTTTCGTCGCGTTTTGCCCGTTCTTGAGCCAAAATCATTCGACATAATTTTTGCCGATCCGCCGTACAAATCTCCACATATCAAAGACATACCGTTGTCAGTGGAAAAGTTTGACCTTTTGGACGATGGTGGGCTCTTGGTAATCGAGCACATGAAAGGTTATAAATTCTCAGAAGAGTGCACAGTTTTGGGGCTTAAGTCCACGCGCAATTACGGTCAAACTTGCTTATCGTTCTTTAGCAAGGAGGAAGCAGGCGATTGATTGAACAAATCGTCGGCTGTCCCAATGCTTTGTAACTGAGGACACGCCGGAACTGATAAGCTATTTAGCCAGGATCTGCCTAAGAAATATGACCGACACGACACAACAACAGGCGCAAGGCACCTCCCATATTCGAATTGGCGAGCTCTTGATGCAAGCGGAGATACTTTCTTCCGACTTCATAAGAGATGCACTCGAGCGATTCGAGCAGCGTGGACTGCCGATTGGTAAAGTGCTTGTCATGTCCGGGTATCTCACTGAAGCCGAATTACGGCAGGCGCTTGAAGTGCAGAGTCTGGTCAATGATGGACATTTGCCTTTGGAATTGGGCGTGACTGTTTTGCGTGTCGCGCACAAAGAGCACATTTCGCTCAATGACGCTTTTCAGCGCTCCGGTCTTGTACAGCCTGAAGATCAGGAAACCAATCGACTTGGGCAATTGCTCGTGGCCGCCGGCATCGTCACAGACAGAGATCTCGAAGAAGCATTGCAGATTAATATCCGCACAGGTCTTCCCCTGGGTCACGTGTTTTGCTTCCATGGTTATGTGTCTCAGGCTCTTTTGTACACGGCTCTGCAGGTCCAGGAGTCGATACGGCGCAACGCAATTGGCAGACCGGAAGCCGTTGCTGCACTGAATGCTGCGGCAAGGCGCGAACGCACACTGGAGCGTTTGGACATTAATGCAGGCTATCAAAAGCTGCCCATGAAACAAGCGCTCAGGCTGGGCGAGATGCTTGTTGAGGCTCGCGTACTTGTGGACAAACTTTTACCTGATGCGCTGGTGCGCTCGCTGCAATTTCAAAGACCGCTTGGCGAAATTCTGATCCAGTCTCATTTTGCTACGCCTGAATTGATTGAGGCGGCAGTGGAGATGCAGGAAATGATCGATAACGGCTGCTTGTTGCAAGCGATGGCATGCGAAGTCCTGCTCAACATGCGCGCCAGTGAAGTGCCTTTTGAAAAGGCTTTAGGGCAAGCATGCACTTTCCGCCATCGCAACAATATGGCAAAAGTGTTGGTTGAGCTTTTGGCATCGGCACAAGCTGTGACTTTGACTAAATTGACAAAAGATATTCAAGAGAGAATCGACGTCAATTACAACCAGATAAACGACGTCAGCAAGCAGCTTATAGAGCACGAACTTGTTGACCCCTGGGTGATGTATGCCGGAATGCGCTGCGCGTATCTAATTGATGTGAAATTCATCAATACAGAACAGGCAATCATCATGTTGGAAATCACAAGCAAAACCCGCGAGACTGTCGACGCTGTATTGCACAATCTTGGCTGGACAGCCAGAACGCGCTTACGCGAGCCGAAGGCTCCGCCTGCCTGACG
>PNLN01000219.1 GCA_013823055.1 Cyanobacteria bacterium DS2.3.42 | reverse complement strand
CTGGAAAAAACGAATAGAACGGGGTTTTAAGCATTTTGGAGTCGACGCGCAGAGTGGAAACCACCCTGACGCGCCCACGCCAAACTAACGTCAAGAAACCGACGAAACGCTTATTTGCACGTTCGAGTAACGGGCTGAGCGGCAGCACCGTCGTTGATGTGCTCGACGAGATAGGCAATTGCCTTCTCGTTTGCCGGAATGTAATTCGGCATCCGCTTCGTCACCCCGCAATTCGGTGTTACGACTACGATGTAGGGCAGAAGTTCTTTGGGAACATTCCACTCCTCTGGCGTGCCGCCGATGAATTCGATCTTGGGATAATCTCCCTGCGCATAGATGAATTGCTGCATCATGCGACCGCACTGCGGGCAATCATTTTGATCGCTGATGATTACGACCGTCTGCTTGCCGGACTTGTCGACTTTGTCTTGAACAGCAGTCGGTGCAGCTGCATCCCAGGAAGACTGTTCGTCGACCTGCGCGGCGCTCGCTTGCATGCTGAAGAGACTCAGCACGCAAGCGACCGCTAGTGAAACTAGTGACCTGTTTTTCATTGCCTTCACTTTCTTTTCCCGATGTGGCCTCGAGCAGAGTAAGTAGGACTTCCGCTCTTAGCGGAAGAAGTGGAAGATCATGCCGTAGCGGTGCGGCGTCTCGGGATGGTTCGCCACTTTGACGATGGCGATGATCGGAGCGATGAAGCTCCAGATGGCGACGATGAAGAGCGTGACGAAGCCTACGCCTATCAGGCACAGCGGCAGCGAGATCAAGGCGAAGATGATCATCGTGAGCTGGAAGTTGAGCGACTCGCGCGCATTCTGCTTCACGACTTCGTTCTCGGCAATCGCCAGAATGACGATCGGTCCGAGGATGGAAACGCAAAGCGATGTGAGGAGAGCGCAGAGGTGCGCCAATATGGAAAGAAGCGAGCTTTCGCCCGCGCTTGATGTGTTGGGCATGTGGTATCTCCTTTCGAGATTGTTTACAGTTTTTTGATGACGCAAATCATTTGGAAACAACGATTTGCCGAAGCCATCCGTCGTGGGCGGCGCATTAGCGCGCCGCCCCGTAGGTGGTAAATCGCTGGTTCGATTGCTCGATCAGCGATTCATGAAAGCGTCGAATTTCTCGCTGCGGAGGAAGCCCCGCTTCGCGAGTTCGGCGCGCATCTCGTCCGGCGTCACGGCGAAACAGAAGCTGCTGGAGCTGGCTTCACCGACATCGTCGGGAAGATGCCGTCCCATGAGAGGGCTGAGCTCCTGGTCGTACATGTAGCCGTTGCGCTCGTAGAACGTGACTGGAACCAAAACGAAGTAATGCGGGTATTCCGGCTGGTGTTCGTCGACGTCGTCTGAGACGTAGAAGTAGAAGTCCGACGGCTGGAAGAGGTCGTGCTTCTCGAAGAATTCGTACGCCTCCTGTGTCTCGAGATTCTCGGCGAGCTCCTGGTCGGATTCCGACTCGTCGCTCAGATCGAAGATTCCCAGCCCCTTGATCGTCGTCTTGACGATGGCGCCGTTTTCTTCGATGACGATTGCCTTGAGCGGCAACTTACGGTGATAGAAGAGGCGCTCGATGGGCTCGCCTTTCTTTCCTCTCTTAGAAACGCGCTTGAAGTCCTCCGAGCCTTCGCCGTACTCGGCGGGCCAGGCGGCGACAATTGCGCGTTTGCAGTCTTCCGTGGAAATGGGCATTGCGATTTGCTTTCTCTTGTACTCCCGTGAAGCTGTCGGTGAGCTGCGTTTACGCAGACCAGCCACAATTCCAGTAGGAGATGATGCTCCGCAGTTGAGCGCTGTACTGCGCTCGTTAAATCGCGCCGGTTAGGACGCGTCCACCTGGCGCCAGGCGGAGTATTTCTGCGCCGTTTTCGCCGCGTAGCTTTCGATGTCTGCCTTGTTTATCACCGATACAGTCACCGTGGTGCCGCTGCTGGGTCCGCCGGCGTGATAGGAGCCGACGTCGTGCCCGATCTCGTGGATGTTCTTGCGCATGAACTGCAGAAGTGCCTGCGTTTCTGCGCCGCTGAAAGCCTTCTGCATCAGCGCGCGGTCGAGGTCTTTCATCGAGATGATCTGGTCATCGTCGTAGTCGATGTCGTCGAAATTCTTGAGCGCAAACGGCACAACCCGCGCGACGATGTCCATGTACTTCTGGACACGCGCCGGCGCTGACTTCGCCGTGTAGACTGAGGAACCAGCAATGCCCAGCGAGAGTAGGCTGGTGATGCCGATCCACGATATCCACTGCTGGAGGTCGCTGTAGACTTCGAAGCCCGAGATCAATCCCGGCGCTACGGCAATAGCCAGCGCGACAATGACCGCGATGGCCGTCTGTCGCACGAGTGCAGCTCGACCTTGATGTTCGAACATCGCGATAAGCGTGGTTCCGACGATTGCGCCGGCTGCTGCTGCGAGGGCAGCAAAGAATATTGAGTAGCCGATTTCCATCAAGCTCTCCACGTTTTGTGTTGGGTTCGTTCTGCGCATGCGCAAAACAGTGAGGTGGCACAACGCCCTCAGGCGGTGCGCCTTATTGTCGCTATGGCAGGCTTACTGCCGCCAGGCAGCGTACTTCTCGTTAATCTTGGCCTCGAAAGCCTCGAGGTCGCGCGGGCTGATCACGCACACGGAGGTCGAAGACGAAGTCTTCGTCGCTGCGTTGTATGTGGTGTAAGAGCCGACACCGTGCCCGATTATGTCGATGCGGTTCTGAATGAACTCGATAACTTTCAGATCGGCTTCGGAGAACGGTCCGATCTGCTGCTTGGCGTGACCGAGGTCGCCGGCGGAGATGACGCCGTCTTCGTCAACATCAAGCAACTTGAAGTTGCGCAATCCGACCGGCGCGACTTGCGGCACCATTTCCAGAAATGCGTGGACACGGCCCGCCATGGTGAGCCAGGAGAGGAGGGCCGTTACCGCGATTGCGAAGGGAGTTGCGGCGAAGACGGAGATGGCGAAAGGAGCATCCCATCGGCTGGTGAACATGTCTGTTCCCCAGATGTATGTGGGAACTCCAAACCAGAGCGCCGCGAAGATTGCGGCTGCGAAGAATTGCTTCCTGACGCGAGTGAGTCCTTTCTCTTCGAAAGGCTCCACGAAGAGAGCTCCGAACAGCGCGCCCACCATCGCGCACAAAATGCTGAGCATGCAGGTGATGAAGATGAAGTCCATATCTGAATCCTCGTTGCAAGAAATTTAGCTGCGGCGATTAGTCGCCGTCAGCCGAGTTGCGGTTGTTGTCGTTATTCGATTGTTTTGCGTCACCGCAAAACGGGACGATCACGCCGCCTGCAAAGGAGAGCAGCGAAATCGAAAGCAGGGCGGCCGCAAAGTGTGAGCCGACGATGACCATGAGGACACCGGTCAGCCACTTCGCGGCGACAAATCCCGTGACTACAAACAGGATCAACAGCACGATTGCCAGCGGCTTGAGCCGAGCGGCGTGCGGAATTTGAACCAGTTTCATGCCGGTGAAAAGTCCGCCCAAAAGAGCTATCACTGCCACGACCAGTGGCAGAAGCTGGTACTGCTCCATAGAGCTAGTTCCTCGTTGTTTACGCTCTGTTTCTTGCGCTGAACGTTCCCGGGGGTGGGAGTGTTAGAGCAAAGAAAATGCCTCCACCAAATACGGTGGCAAAGGCGATTAGCTTCAAACAGATCCACTGGCTGAAGCCTGTGACTGCAGCGAGCTTGGGAGCCAGAATGTTAACGAGTTCCGGGCTCATGCAGGCTATGCCGATTAGAAGCACTACCCACAGAAGCGTTGTGCCTCTGAGGTGATGTATCTTTCGACCGGCGAAGAAGCCGGCGACCAGCACTGAAAGCGCTAGTGCAGTGTAGAGGATTTGATAGAGCATTGGTTGTATTTGGGGTTAGAGTTGCACTGAAAGGGGGACGGAGGTTCACACCTCCGTTCCACTTTCGCTTTGATTGCCTTCAAGCAGCAGGCGGGAGCCCGCTGCCACGACCACGGCCGGTCATCAGGTTGTACGCAAAAGTCGCTGCCGTGGCAAAGCCAAAGCTGGCGACGATTGCGGCTGCGATATCGAAGGCCGGCTTGCTGACACCCAGTCCATCCACAAGCATGTGGGCGAACCAGGCAGAGGTAAGAGGGCTGAAACTCATGAAGACAAGATAAGACGCTACCAGGATGGCAGCAATTACCTGTCCGATCGGCAACATGAATGCGGCGACGATCCCCAAGCATAGGGCCAGAAAGATCATTGCCAATGTGAGAGCCTCGATGTTTTCCATCTGAGTCTTTCAAAACAGAGTTGTTCGTCCGGTCGATTTTGCGACCAGGGTTGACGGGTCGAAGGGAAGCAGACGTGCTTGCACGCTATTGCCTTCGTACCCCGTTAGCTCTTAGACGCCAGAGCCGTGGCCAGCGATAGCCCTCGACGGGTACGCTGTCTCGACGATTCTCTTGGCGTCGACTTTGACAGGCAGCGTGCCGAAGGCATAGCCGCCGGCATTGGTGAGACGTGACGCGACGAAAGCGTTGGCAGTCTCTTCGGGCGCATCGCGCAGCATCAAAGAAGCCTGCAGTGCAAGCGCCAGACGTTCCACGAAACGGCGAGCCCCCCTTTCGCGAGCAGCTGCGGCAGCCTTGGTGGCAGGCGCAGCCTTGAGTGCTTTGATGTCGTGCTTCACCGACGCCACGAACATGTCGTAGCGGCGATTGCGACCCAACGCGCTGTCCAGCTCGTCGACGACTGCATCGAGCGTGTTGGGATTGGTCGAAACCGCTCTCAACACATCCAGGCAAATGACGTTGCCGGAGCCTTCCCAGATGCCCAGAAGCGGGCTTTCCCGGAAGAGGCGTGGCATCGGACCTTCCTCGACATAGCCGTTGCCGCCGAAGCACTCCAACGCTTCCGCCACCGCCATTGGTGCGCGCTTAGAGACCCAATACTTGGCGATCGCGCTGGCGATGCGTTTGAACTGGGACTCCTTAGCCGACTTGTCAGCCTGGTCGTAGGACCGGGCAACGCGCATGGTCAGCCGCAATGCAGCTTCCGATTCCAGCGCCAGATCGGCAAGGACGTTGACCATCAGCGGCTGCTCGCTGAGCAGTTTGCCGAAAGCCGAGCGATGGTGGCAGTGGTGCATCGCCTGCAGAAGCGACTGCCGCATCAAGGCTGCTGAGCCGATGATGCAGTCCAGCCGCGTATGATTGACCATCTCGATGATCGCGGGTACGCCTCGACCTTCTTCGCCGATCAAGAATCCGAGCGCATTCTCCAACTCGATCTCGCTGGACGCATTGGACTTGTTGCCCAACTTGTCCTTGAGTCGCTGGATGAAGATTGCGTTCTTCTCCTCGTTCGGCTTGAAACGCGGCACAAGGAAGCAGGACACGCCCTTTTCCGTCTGCGCCAGAATCAAGAAAGCGTCCGACATCGGCGCCGAGCAAAACCACTTGTGACCAGTCAGCAAGTATTCCTTGCCCGGTCCACCGGCACCGACAGGCACCGCTTTTGTGGTATTGGCGCGCACGTCCGAGCCGCCCTGCTTCTCCGTCATGCCCATGCCGATGGTGACACCGGTCTTGTGCATGTAGGGGATAAAGCGTCCGTCATACGAAGTCGACGTGATGAGCGGCTCCCATATTGCAGCAATATCGGGCTGCTTGCGCAGCGCCGGAATCGCGGAATATGTCATGGAGACCGGGCAGCAGTGACCGGCTTCGTTTTGGAACGCCATGTAGAGCAGAGCCGCACGCGCCACATGAGCGCCGTCACGCGGATCCGTCCAGGGCAAACTGTGCGCGCCGGCTGCAATCGATGCCGACATGAGATGGTGATAGCTGGGGTGGAAATCTACCTGGTCGATGCGTTCGCCGAAGCGCGAGTGCGTTTTCAGCACAGGCGGATGAGCATTTGCATCGTTGGCGATTCCAATGCCGATTGCGCTGCCGACAATGAAGCCGTAGCCCTTGAGCCGGTCCTCAGCCCATTCAGCGCCGTAGCGCTTGATCAGATCTTTCAGCAAAGTGTCGCTATCGAACAGATTGTAGTCGATAAGCGGCTTTGCTTGGTTTAAGACAGCATGAGTTGCCATATCAGGGTCCTCATTGACTATTTTTCAGCCGAAAAGAAAAGCTAAAGAAGCCTCGGTTCTCCTACCTCGCAGAGATTCAAAACATTCAAACGTGAAGATCTCTAACACCGGAGTGTCTTTTGAACTCGCTTGAATGAGCGTGCTGACGCTTTTTTGTGGGGAATTACTGCGGAGAGAAGATGAGGACTTGTAGGCTTATTAGTTAGCGTATTAGAAGAAGAAACAGCTATGAAGAGGTGTTACGAAGCGCTTCGTAATAGATCTCAATTAAAGAAAACTTGGGATTGAAAACGCTTAGTACATGCGAGTTTTTGAAAGTTCTATAGGACATTGGTGAAACGCTTGCAGTGATTTTGAAGCTCTTTCTGTGCAGCAGTTTATCTATCCTGCATTGTGCGAACCCCGCATCACCCGCGCCTGGACTGATGTCAAGCGACAAAAGTGGACTGGTAGTTTTATCGCTGGTTTTAGCGCAAAACTGCAGCTGTTTTTTACTGCGGCTCAGTTGCGAGGAGATCGATAACTATCTTGAAATACGCTTCGAGATCCTGGCGAGAGATTGCATCCGGCATGGATTGTGCGCCTTCATCGACTGTGTCTGCTATGTTGTCGCAATTTGCCAGCAGGAATTCTATGAAGCTTTTCTCCCTGGCATCCGTTCCCGGTTTGGTCAGAGCCGTTTCCAGTTCGGTGTATTCCAGATATCCGTTGCCGTTGCGATCGATAGTGTCGAATGTTCGGTATGCGAATTCTTTGATTTTGGCAAGTTCATATGACGGGGATCCTACGGAGACCGAAGAGAACCAAGAGTTATTGAGTTGGTCCGCCATTGTTAGCACCGCGCGATAGGTAGACAGTGCATTATCATACCCAGGCTGAACTGTGTTTCCTCACTGCTTCAGCAGGAGATTGAACAATTCAACTTTTGCATGGGTACATCTAAAGAAAGAACCGGATTGGGTGTCTTGGCTCCGGAGCTCTAACGTGCGGTTGGATAGGAAAAGTCAGGCAAATAATCGATGGAAAGCATTCGTTTTGGCGGTTGCGCTCGGTTTCTGCGCAATCGAGGCCCGGGCGCAAATAGTTCAAGACTTTGTCCGCCGCGGCATTCAGGCTTACAACGCCAGGCAGTACGCGTCTGCGGTCAATAATCTTCAATCCGCCATCAATCGCGATCCGGAAAATGACACCGCCCACTATTTTCTCGGTAACGCGTATATGGCCATCGGGCACAAACAGCACGCATTGCAAGAGTATTCTCGAGCATTTCAATATTCGATGGACGGTGAAATGCTGGATAATTGCGCCAAAGTCCTGGAAGCGTACCGGCAGCCCCTGCCGCGCCGCACGCCCAGAGCGCGTAAAAGCGCACCGGGACTGAATCCATATAGCACAGGCTCAGTTCAGGAGATGAACAGGCTGGCAGAAACGCATGTTTCTCAGGCACGTCGTTCGATGGAAAGTCATTCCGGATCGCTGGATGTTTTCAAATCCGCTCCGGAGAGCAAAGACGGTATGAATAGAGCCTGGGACGATTGGATTCTCAAATATCGCTATGCCTTCAACAATGTTTTAAAAACATACACCGGTGGACGCAAACGTTCTGGAAAAACTCGCATGGTCTTCAGCGTCAGTCAAAGCGGAAAGTTGCGCGGCCGCATCGTCGATACCGATGCTCCCATTTTTCTTACCGATGCCATGTTGGCCACAACACGCCGGCTCGATGGAGACTCGAATTTGGCATTCCCATCCGGTGCGCAAATAGCTGGCTTCAATTTTACAATGACGTATGACTATGGAGCACCAGAGCCGGAGCCGACTACAACTGCAGCCCTGAGAACAACCAATACTAATGCCGCATTGCGTACTCCTATCGGCAAAGGAGCAGTAGCCGGAAAATTGACTGGTACTCAAGTCGGTGCCAATTTGAGTTCGACCAGCACGTCGGCTACTCTGGCTACAAAAGGCACCAATGCCGGTTTGAAACTGCCTGAGGGTGCTCGCGCATCGGCGGCAGGAACTCTTGCAGGAACAGATGTATCCGGCAAGATCGGTGCTGGTTCGACAGCAGCCGGATTGTCAGCCGGAATGGCTGACGGAAATCTCGGCGCCTCTGATGGGGCACTGCCGACGGTGAGCACTGATGTTTCGGGTTTGCTCTTGCCCAAAGCTAAACTGCCCGAGCTAAAAGCTTCTCCTGCCAAGCTTTTGCCAGGCAAAGGCTGGTCTGATAGAGTCAAGCCTAACAAAAATCCACCGGGTTCAAAAAAGAAGTAAACAGGTAGATATGGATCTTTCTTTTCTGAAACAAACCGAAGGACGCAGCGGCGGTTCGCGCGGGCTTTCTGCTGCTATAGCACTGGCTATTGATGAAGGACGGCTTGTGGTGGGAGATCGCATGCCATCCTCACGTGATCTTTCTCTTTATCTTGGTATCGCCCGTGCCACCGTTGTGGCTGCCTATGACGAACTGATTGCCAGTGGATATTTGAGCGCTGAGCGTGGCTCGGGCACTTATGTAGCAGGCGGCAAGGCATTGAAGACAGTGAAGGCGGCAGCGCCCGCTTCAATGGATCAATTCGATTGGCATACTCTGGGCAGCGAAAATGCAGAGAGGTTGCGCGCCTTGCCTCCCCAGTTGGAAGTGCTTGGCGATTGGGATCCCCTCAATCATGGTGCGTCACCGCCGGACCTTTTACCGCTCAGGCAGTGGCGTAAGGTCATTATCAATCAGTTTGCCGAAGAATCGAACGCCATGCCTCATCACGAAATTGATGTGCTCGGCTACCCACCTTTGCGAGAGAGCATCTCGGTTTTCCTCAGACGCACGCAGGGTATCGTTTGCGATCCGGAGCAAATCATCATTTTTTCGAGCAATCAAAGTGCGCTCAATCACTTGTTTTCATTGCTTGTCACGCCGGGTGACCTGGCCGTTTGCGAAGAGCCTTGTTATGCCGGAGTGAGAGAGCAGTTCCGTCTCAAAGGTGCGCAAGTGGAGACAGTTCCCGTCGATGAAGATGGCATTATTCCGGAATGTCTTCCCCAAGATAAACCGGCCCGCTTTCTATACTTAACCCCTGCCCATCAAGATCCTACAGGCGCCACGCTGTCCGCGTCACGCCGCGAGCAAGTTCTCAAATGGGCCTATGCAAATAATGCCTGCATCATTGAAGATGCCTGGGACACTGACTTTCACTATGCCGGTGCTCCTGCTCCACCCCTCTTTTCTCTCGACAAACGCGGCTGCGTCATCTATCTCTATACGTTTTGGAAAACATTATTTCCACTGGTGGCTACGGGCTTTCTCGTCTTGCCGAAAAGTCTGATTCCGCTCTTTCGCGCCGCCAAATACATGTTTGACATACCCATACCTTTGATCGAGCATATGGCTCTAGCAGAGCTGATTTCAGAAGGGGAATTGGAAAGGCACATTCGCAAGGTTTGGAAAGTCTTGAGGCGCAGGCGGCAGTCCTTTATTCATGAAATGACGGTGCGATTTGGCACTTCCGTCATATTTCTGGCCGAAGGTGCGGGACTGCATTTGGTGGCACGATTCTCCGAAAAGTGGTCGGCGGAAATCATTTCTGCGTCGGCAAAGGAAGCCGGGATACCGCTTACACCCACAACTGAATGCTATGAAGGTGTAGCTGCAGTAAATGAATACATGATTTATTTTGCCGGGATTCCCGAGGAAGAAACGGTTGAGAGAGTTGAGAAATTCAGTCGCAGTATGTCGGTTACTGCCGGCTGAAGATTCATTTTCAATTCCTATTTTTCATCCAAGAAATCAGCAAAGTCTTTTGATTCGACCGCTTTGTTGAGCACGGAACCTTGATCCGGCACTCTTGTGAAACCCTTCGGCACAGCAAATTCTGATTGGTCAACTTGCTTGTTTTCAAAACCATATAGAACAAGTTCGTTGGTTTTTTGACCACTGTATTTGAAAAACTCCATCGCCACTGGAATCCCAGGTCCACTGGGAATGGCCAGCATATTGGCTGCCATGAGATAGGCCTGGCGTGGAAATCCTGGTTGTGGGTAAAGCCAGATAGTGCCGTCTTTTGGCATCAGCCTTTTCCATGTTTTGTCTGTGCCGCGGCTAGCTTCTCTGGTTTCCATTGTGAAAACTTCGCAGGGCAAGCCTTTGTGTTTGGTCTTTCTCGATGTGTTGGTGAGAAGAAGACTGGTTGGCGAGCTTGGTCTGCACAGTGCGGAAAAAACGGCAGGACCAACTTTCCATTCGGTGGGTTTGCATTCGTAAAAGCGCTTGCTTGCTAGATTTGCATAAACAACATTCCAGTGCGGAGCGCCCATGATCAGCGCCATTTTTGATTTGCGAAACAGCATGCTGAAGCCTGTTTTGGCAATCAAAATATCAACGTCGCCCTGCATTTCGGAATGCTCTTTGAGCAGTACCGCAGCGGTTTTTGTTGCAGCAAAAGCGGGCGTGACAAGCGAGGACGCAATTAATAGTGCGTATGCCGGTAGAAATTTTTTCTCGTGATGGGAAGCTTTCAAAATTAACGCCAAGCCAGGTCTTCTAACTTTGCTTTTCCCCCTGCGAGGGATTAAAACCGCCACTGCCAATCAAACTCATCATAATGTGATTCGCTTTCGATTTCCCGCCTGGAAGATACTATTGCGGATAGTAGAAGCGTTGAAAAAAGACAAACCCTGATGACATTTTGTGCCACCAGGGTTTGCTCAACGAAGTCTACTCACTCGGCCGGTCCAGTCTCAGTGCGTGGCGAAAATCACCAGCACAAGAGCCAGGATGGAAAGAGCGACAGCCGCGCCCGATTGGTCCAGGTAATTCACATTGTCGCCGGCCGCTTTCAGGCGGGCTGCGCGACGGAACGTGAACCCTGCAGCAACGGCGCTGAGCAGAGCACCGATAGAGTAGATTGCAACTTCGAGGCCCATTTTGAGCACTCCCCTTGTTCTTCGTATGTGAAAAAAAAGGGCATCCGGAGACAGTTTTGAAGCTGACTCCGGAGCCCTTCAGCTGAGGCGGGGTGGGCAGAGGGCAAGGCTTTTGGCACGCGCATTGCGCTGCCTCGAGACAATGCCCTCCGCCCCTTGGTGCTTAGCAGGAGAGGCTTGCGCCTTACTTCTGCTCGGTGGTGCCGGTGGTGTCGGCGGCGGTG
>PNLN01000005.1 GCA_013823055.1 Cyanobacteria bacterium DS2.3.42 | reverse complement strand
CCGACACGGTCATTGCGATAGACAGTCTCTGGTTGAAGTTGTTTCGGGCCAACAATGCCACCGGCTTTTATCTTGCTATGGGAGGTGACTCCAATCGCGATCTGGCATTGCAAAACTTGAATGCCGCTGACGCGCTCATAGATTCGATCAATGCGATGTTTCAGTCGCGCGGGCAGACGTCGGATGAATGGTCGAACACGAGATCATTTGTGTTGAATCTCGTGTCGACCTTGCGAAGCATGCGCGAGAAGACTGCCGATGAGCAGGCCGCTCTTGATCTTGGTGAGCTGGGCAAGCTTATCGTTGAAGCCCGTGACTTGAATAAGCGTATGCTTGATCTGATTCAGTCCGAGCTTTCTAGTCTGGCGTCAACCAGAAGAGAACAGACGAATCAGCGTGAGCGCTTTCAAAGCGTTATCTCTATAGCCATCGTTTGCAACTTTCTAACCGCGGTAGCGTTGCTCTGGATCTTTAGCAGCAGTTTTTCTTCCCGCCTGAACCAGCTTGTGGACTTCACCAAAAATATTTCGCTACGGCGCCCAATCACAGAAATGTTCGCAGGAAATGATGAGATCTACCAGATTTACTGGCTACTATGCAGGGCGTCGCTTAATCTAAAGGACGCGCTGGATCACCGAAAATACATTATGCAGATGGTAGCCAGGGACATCGGAAAGCCTCTGAGCAATGTACAACTGGAGCTCGACAGGCTGGCCGAGATGCTTGTGCAATTGCAAGCGGATCAGAAACTCTCCAGTCTGAATTCCTCTAGAGACAATATCAAGCGAGTGCTTGCGCTCGTAGATGATCTGCTCGTCATAGATCAGCTGGAAGCCGGCATGCTAACAGTTGAGAAGAGTCCCTGCCGCCTTATGGAAATTGTCGACTCATCAATCGACTCAGTGGGTGGTCTTGCGTTGAAAAAGTCCATTACCATCAAAAAGTCTTGTGCGGATTTGGAGATAAACGCCGATCGAAAGAGGCTGACTCAGGTGTTAGTCAATCTCTTGAGCAATGCCGTGAAGTTTTCTCCGCAAAAATCGATTATAGAAATCGAAGGCGGACTGGAGAATGGAGAATTACACTTAGCGGTCGTCGATCAAGGTCCCGGCATAAGCAGCGAGGATGCAAGCAATATTTTCTCGAAGTTTTACCAGAGTCAACGAGATAGGAAGCAGGGATTCGGGCTCGGGCTCTCCATCTGTGCGCTCATTGTCGAATCGCATGGTGGAAAGATCTCCGTTCAGAGCGAGCTGGGAAAAGGCAGTCGGTTCTCGATTGTTCTGCCGGCTTAGCTTTTGGAATCAAACAGCGATCGGATGCTGATATTTTCTTGTGGTCTGCAGCGATCGCGCAATAGTATCTACTCACTATTCTCTTGTGAGATTTCAATCGTATAGCCGGAACCTAGCACCGTTTTCACAAGGTCTTCCTTGCCTAATTTCGCAAGCTGCTGTCTGAGGGTGCCCATCCAGGTTCTAACTGAATTCGTTGTTCCGCTGCTGTCAGACGTCCAAACTGCGTCCAGCAGATTTTGAGCGCTGAACACTTGATTCGGATGGCGCAAGAGGAACTCAAGCAAAGCGCATTCCTTTGCTCTGAGTTTGACTTCCTGCCCTTGCGACTTCACGATTTTTTGATCGGGTATCAAAATAACATCATCAACTTGCAGCTGTGCTATGTATCGAGTGTTCGAGCGCCTCAAGAGTCCCCTGATGCGTGCGGAAAGCTCGCGTATATCAAAGGGCTTTACCATGTAGTCATCGGCGCCCGCGTTAAATCCGGTTTCCAGGAAAGAGACATTATTCTTCCCAGTTAAGAACATGACCGGTGTGAGGCCTCCGCGCGCCCGATAGAGCTTACAAAGCTCGTCGCCTTCGATGCCTGGCAGTCCCCAATCCAGAACAATCACATCATATTGAAAGTTCTTCAATAGCTGCATTGCATCTTCACCGGTTGCAGCCGTCTCGACAGTGTGCCCTTGCAATGACAGGAAATTTCGCACTGCGCTGCAAAGTTCAAGATCGTCGTCAACAACAAGTACCTTAGCCATTCAATACCTAACTCAATTGGCGATATTCGTATACTACCAAACTAATAAGGAGTAACGACTTTACATGCTTCTGACATCCCATTCCATTATCAGCCACATTCCACCCTGATGCTGCTGCTGCAAAAGCAAGTCTGCACTTCATTTTAAGGAATATGCCAGGCTCAACTGGAACGAGATTCTTTCTGTTTGTCTGTTGGAAATTTGACAATTCACAGGCGTGAATCGGGTTGCTATGTGGAAGGTGTGCTTCGCAGCGGCGCACTTACGAAAAGCCGACGAGGCACTGCTCCCTGCTTTGCGAGAGTTCCTTCCACTTTTAAAACCGGCCTATCTTCGTCAGCTAGCATAGCGATTATTAGCTCGGCAAACTCATTCGACAGACTCCGGTAAAGCATTATGCTTTGCAATTCTTCAGTCACGCACAATCGGCTTCGACGCCGCAACAATTCGCGAACCTAATGAAAAATTTGACGAATATTTTATTTCGGACCAATTGTCATGGTATCGCTGATGGTGGCGCGTGTTTTTACATGCATCAGGCATCGCGGAGAGCGTAGCTAGCGCGGCTGCAAGAAAATTTGACGAGTATTTTATGTTGTCTGGATTCTTATGGTACTGCTTTCGGTGGCGGAAGATTTGGCTCGCGCTAACAAAGTTGAGCTGAGTCATTTGCGAAAGCGTGTGATTGACCTCCTGTGTTTCTGCGGTTTTCGCTACGCCTTGAACAATTTTTTTATGATGTCTTTGCTTCTTTGAGAAATTTTATAAGGATTTGATGCTTGTAGATTTATAAAAGTTGCGAGAAGGCGATGTGCAGCAGCTCGAGCAACAGCTCGGGCTTTTGCCTTTGGCGCGCACCGTATATAGTGGCGCCGCGCTATATTTGATGATTGTAAAAGGTTGCTTATGAATTTGCGAGTCCACCGCATCAGGCGCGATGCAGGCGGTGATTTAGAGCCGTAAAAGCGGCTCCTGCTCGGCGAATGCTTGTTGCCAACTGTCCTGGCCCCATTCTGTATACAGACGTCTCAACTCAAGAGTATTGCTTGACTGTGAGACCAGCTTCTTTGCATGCTTGAGTTATTGTTTTTCTATTTCACTCATGACAGAAGAGGCGTTGGGCACAAGCCTTAGCAAGTTTCAAATCACTTTTTTTACAGATGTTCGGGCACTTCACAGTGCCGAAAAACAGAATTTCGACACTGCGCGGTCTATTCATAAGTGCCGCAAATGCCGAATCGAATCGCATTGCAAACGCACTGTGTGCGCTCGCGAATAAGGGTGCCTTGGTCGCGCTCACAAATGGAGGTGACTCTAATGAAGCAGATACTCAACTTTCTGATCGCTCCTTTGCGAAAGCCAATTGCTCTGGCAAAGGCTGCCGCAGCATTTATGAACGACAAGCTGCTCGCATGGCTGGCGTGGGTGACGAAGTTAACGCGCCTGGACAAGCTATTTCCGTGGCGCTATTTCTGGCTTGTTTCCCGCCCGTATTGGACAGGAGAAAGCAGCAAGAAGGCGAAACTGTTGCTAGCTGTCACAATCGCGCTAATGATCGCCAGCACCAAAGCAGCTTACTACATTGGCGTTACACTGAAGGACTTTACCGAAGCGATCAATTCATCGGCGTCTGGCGGCGACCAGCTGTTTTTCGTGAAGGGCGGTTGGCTCCTTACTGCCGTCGTGGTGTGGACTGCTGCGGCAGTTTTGTATGGCTTTTTCCGCAGCTGGCTCATCTGGGACTGGCGGATGAGCGATTCCAATATGCGAATTCGCCAGTGGCTTACCAACGAGGCCTTCCTGCGCGAACAGATCGTGTCACTGGGAAATCAGGATCAAAGATTGATTCAAGATCCTGATCTTTTCACCGAAAAAGCCGTGCTCTTGCCGATGGCGCTTCTGGAATCCTGTTATGGCATCTGGACTTTCGCCCCGCTTCTATTGCAAAGTTCCGCATGGCTGGCCCTGGGTTGCGTTGGGTTTGCCGTCGTTACTTATGTGATGGTTTTCCTGCTGGGGCGGTCGTTGTCCTCTCTGATGGGGCAGAGGTATGAGTCCGAGGCAGTGTCGCGTACATTCCTGCAACGGGCTGCCGGCCAGTCTGTCTCCATATCGCTGCAGCGCAATGAAAAGCTGGTTCTGGCTCAATCCGCGGGCAACGTGCAGGCTCTCAAAGACGCCCTCTGGGCGGTTATGAGTGTCAACCGCAATGTAAGCCTCTGGCAAACATTCTGGGGCAAGGTCGTAGAGCATGGGCCGTTTGCCTTGATTGGCTGGTTTTACCTGCACCGGCAAATCACCAGCTTCGGCTCGATTCTGCAAGGAGTGCAAGCTTTTCAGAGTGTGTACTCCGGGCTCACAGTCTTTGCGGCCAACTGGGAAGGCATATCTCTTTTGCGCGCAGAATGCGAAAGGCTGGGGCCATTCGTTCAAGCCCTGGAGGATATAGGAGCCAACCGAATGCCTGATGGTCAATGGATCGAGCACCGGCAAGGAGCAGTCGTCACTTTCAAGAACGTGACCGTGCACAACCAGTACATAGGCTCGAAGCCGGTGGTCGTTGGTTTGAATCTCACTGTCGACGACAACGTGCTCTTTACCGCGACCGATGGACAGGGCAAGCCCGAGCTGGCCAAAGCAATCGGTTTGGGCGTGGCTCGAGGGACGGGTGAAATCACGCGCCCCGAGCGCGAAAAGATCATGTTTCTGACTCAGTCTCCTTTCATTCCTGACTGCACATTGCGTGAGTTTCTTACGGATGGGTGCCTGGAGGCTTGCGACGATGGCGCGCTCAAGGCTGCACTTGCAGCTGTCGAGCTCAGGCAACTGGCCGAGCAATCGGGCGGGCTGGATGTGCCAAAGGACTGGAAGACGAGCCTGCCATTACCGCAGCAACAACAGCTCTGCCTGGCGCGATTGCTCCTCGCCAAGCCGGACTATGCGGTTTTAGAGCAGGCAACGGATGCCTTCGAGCAGGAGTATGAAGACAAAATTTACTCTGTGCTGAAAGTGCTTGGAGTGAAGATTGTCGCTTTCTCAAATGCGGAGAGAGTGGCTAAGCACGTTGAGCGTGTAATCGAACTCAGTCCGGATGGCACATGGGAAGAATTCAGAGCCAGTCAATACCACATCCCGCGCTGGAAGACGCTTCTGTCGCATTTGACTGGCTGACCCCAAATCTTGCCCCTAATGAGGGAAAACGATCATGACAAGAAATGCCAAGATAGCTTTTCTTGCTGCCTTGATTGTAATTGGTGTCGCTTCAGCTGGTTGGTTCTACGCATTCCAGCTTGGCGGCACATCAAAGGAGCGCTTGACACAACGAGCCTTTCCGCAAAGACCGCTAACTACGCTTATTCTGCCGGCGGCCGGATCGCTCTCCGGCGTTAAGTCTGGTCGAGCCAAGCATTGGCCTGATGGATTCACGCGCAAGGAAGTCTCTCTGGAGTATGAAAATGGTATGGAAGAATTTCAGTTCTTCAACCAGAACGGAAAGAGGACCACATCATTGCAGTATTATGCGGCGGAGGCTGGCGGTGGGCGGCACCAAAGAAGTGTGGCGACCTTTGCCGCCGATGGTGTAACTTACTTGAGCCACCAGATATGGAGGCAAGATGGCAGCCTGGAGCGCGCCGGCGCGACCTTGCCCGGTGGAGAGTACGAGCAAAAGTATTATCATGCCGGCGGCACTATCGTCTCGCGCAAGCGCGTTTTCACTGGCGGTGACAAACGGCTCAAGTCGGAGGAAATCTTCGACCAGAAGGGTTTTAGAATTGCCGCGATTAACTATCGCGTCACTAATTTCGGCATCAATCAAGACGTAAACATCTTCGAAGGCGGTCGTCGAAAAGCACATTTCGTCAAGAATATCCTTGAGGAAAAAGGTGAGGTGTTTGGGCCGGATGGTACGTCTGTCATTGCACAGTACATCAAAGACATCGCTATGTCTGAGGAAGTGTATATAGCTCTGGACGGACGGGTCATTCAGACTCGCCTGAGCTTGCGCTTCGGAGGCTCCGAAACGGTAAGGTTTTCCTCGCCGACGCGCCCGGACATAACCTATCGCCAGGTCTGGCGCATCTCGCCGACAAGCGGAAGGGGTGGATTCGGCACCGGCGCGCCTGCAGGCAGAATGCTGCGCACGGTCGAAGAGTTCAGTTCGGGCAAATCGCTCTACACTGCGCGCGTCGCTATTGACGGTCTTAACGCGGAGGCAATCACCTACGAGTTGCCCGGCGGAATGGCAATTGTGAAATCCGTCGCCGCTGATGGTCGAGTGTTCAGAGTCACCGAGCGTGACTCGATGGGCAAAGAGATTACATCAGTTCAGCCATCCCGGCCGGAGTTCGTGAAGTTGCCCGCGGAGATGCTGGTTGATCCACCTCACGCGGCTCTGCCCGATTTCCGTGATGACTCCGCTCCACCGCCTCTCTATGACTATCCCTGAGTTTTCAACGATTTGACGCCGAACCATAGCGTTCAGGCTGGGAAAATGCCGTTGCGGACCGCACAGGGCTGTCTGCGGACATGAATGGAACTCTCGCGACTTTCATTGAGAAGAGGGCTCACGAGCCCTCTTCAATAATTCTCGTAAACGCAGCGCCGACGGCTCAGCAAGCCGGAGACGTATGCGGCCGCTTGGGGTCAGAAGCCCGGCTCTTCGGAGCCCCTGCCTGGAAGCCCGCTTGAAGCGGTTTTCCATGTTTGCTTGAGCCGACGGTAAGAAATCGGCACAAAGGACCGCACGAAGTGCGCGCCCATACAATCGAAGAGAAATCGATGAAACGCAGAGCATGAGGAGAAAGATTCCACATGTCCGAACAACATACGAGCGCTCAAGAGAAGCGCCCTCGTTCAATCACGCTTAAGAGCCTGCCATGGGTTACCTTTGCAGTGGCAATCACCTGCATGGTCCTGGTTCCCTACGGGGATTTGGCGGCCCTGAAGCCGACTTTCATTCTCTCGGCCTTCACAGGCGCTTATGAGAATATCCCCCAGGCGTTGTTCACGCTATTGGCATATGCATTCCAGCATTCGAGCCTGGAGCGGCTGGGTTTCAACCTGGTCTCCTTCTCGATTTGCGGCGTGCTTCTGGAAAACGCGATTGGACACCGCCGATTCCTGCTGTTCTTCCTTGCCACTGCAATTGGTGCCGGACTGACGCATGTCTTGATGATCCCCGAGCTTGCTCTGGGCGTCATCGGTCTGTCAGGGGTGTCCATGGGGTTGCTCGCAGTCGTGGCATATCTAGCCGACCTGCTGGTTCCCTCAAGAATGCCGGCGGCGCCACTTATGGCGAGGCTCATTCAGTTGTCCGCAATTCTTGTGGTCGCCGGTCAATATCTAGGCATGTTTGCCGGGCCGGGAATGACCGGAGGCGACAGCAATGCTTATTTCTTGCATCTCGGCAGCGCCTTGACGGGCATCGTGCTTTACCTCTTCTGGTTGAGGCCGGTTGTCCTGGAAGGCAGGCAAAAAGCAAGAAACATCGGCGCGGATTCCTTCTTGAGCTTGCCTGAAAAGGGCCAGCGTCCTGGGAAATAGAACGCGCATAACTTCAACAATCAAATCAATCGCGATCATCGGCAATGCTTCCGCTGAGCCGAAATCGTACGGTCGCATGACCACTAACGAGAAAGGAAACGGTCATGAAAATTAACTTCGAACTGAATTCGAGTTCAGTCGTCGGCTGGTTCAAAAAATACTGGTGGGCTCTGGCAGTTCCGTCGGTCTTCGCAGGCGTGATGTACTTCGCCTGGACTCCCAATCCGACCCAGGGTCTCTCCGATCCGGCCGAAGTCGAGCGCCAGCTCAATGGCGACTTCACGCCTCACTCACAGGTTAGGTCTTCCCTTCACCAGCCGCCTGCGGCCAAGCAGGAATTCGCCGAGGTTGAGGTCACCGGCACTCTAGCCGATGGCCGGGTGCACGCGGTGGTGAAGGTGCCGAAGTCGAATGGCGGAGGCTTGATTACGGACCAAAGCGATCTGGTCAAAACGGAAACCTGGATGCAAAGCATCCTGGGCGGCATGAGCGCGGTTCTCATGATGCTCGGCCCGTTCATCTTCATGGGCCTGATCTTGTGGTATTTCAACCGCCGCGGGCAGGGCGTAGCAACCGGGTTGATGGGCGCGCCTGCGCCTGCCGGCACGCCTTCCGCGTCTCCTTATGCCGTGCCGTCCGCCAAAAACAAAATTCCCGGAGTGCCCGCGGGGATGGACACGTCCTTCATGACCATCGTGTTTCCGGAGGACAACACCGTCCGCCTCAACGACCTCATTCTTGAGAAGGGGCTTAAGAAGACGGTTTCTAAGATCGCCAACGATCTTGGCGAAAAGAAGCGGCTCTTTGACGAGGCGCGCGCCAAGCTGGTCGCGGAACAAGAAGCGAAAGCCAAGAAGGCCGGTTGGCTCGACAGTCGTTCCGAAGTGAAGGTGACTGTCGATATTACCGACATCAAGGTGGCGCGACCGAAAGCCCGGCGCTTCAAGTCCAAGTCGAGTTCCGCTTACCTCTACGTCGGCCCGCCCGGCGTGGGCAAAACGCTCATGGCCACTGCGATCGCTGGAAGCGCTGGCGTGCCGATGATCTCGATTGCCGGCTCGCTGGAAAACACTTTCCTGGGTGGCGGCTCTTCGCGAGTCGACGTGGTCATGTTCGTCGCTCAGCTGCTTGGTCCGTGCATCATCTTTATCGATGAGGCGGAGAATACCACCGGACAGAGACAGAAAGGCGGCGAGAGATTCGGTGCCTCCGCCGACGGTACCACGGCCAAGTGGCTGGCGGCCATGGACGGCGTCCAGCAGAAAATCGGCAAGAACAGCGAGTTCATGGGCCCGGGCGACTGGATCCACTTCGCTCTTGCCACCAACTACGCCGACATGATCGACGAGGCTATCAAGCGCAGCGGCCGAGCCAAGATCATCAACTGTCCGCTGCCGACGGTTCCGCTGCTGCAGCGCATGCTGAAGCTTTTCGTCGGCAAGAAGGGCATTCCGCTCGGACCGGACCTCGATCCCGACTTCCAGGCCGCCGCCACAATGCTGACCGGCAAGTCCGGCGCTGACATCGAGGCTATTGCCAACTCCTTCGCCGAGCATGCCGAAGACACCGAGGCGCTTCTCAAGAAGCGCATGAAGCGTCAGGGCTCATCGGACGAGGATGTTGAGCTGGCGCTCGAGGAAATGACTTTCGGACAGAAAGACTTCCTCTTCGGCGTTATTGATCACCTGATGGGAGCGAAGATCGAAGACAATGTCGCGGACTTCGAGCGTGACGTCAACACGACCGTGCACGAGCTCTTCCATGCCCTTGCAGGCGCCGTCGCTGGACACCTGGGCCTCAACGACGACAGGATGCGGCTTCTCTGTGTCTCGCGCCGCCAGAAGTCTCTGGGCGTTTGCTA
This sequence comes from Cyanobacteria bacterium DS2.3.42, assembly GCA_013823055.1. Lineage (GTDB taxonomy): Bacteria > Cyanobacteriota > Vampirovibrionia > Obscuribacterales > Obscuribacteraceae > QKMZ01. Next base: position 1,792 of record PNLN01000005.1, on the reverse strand, counting down.
CTGGTCGTCGGCCCGCGGCGAGCGCAGCAATTACAGCAAGCGCGATATCCTCGGCTTTAGCATTCTTGGGTATGCGGGCGGCGCTTCACAGACTTTGATCAACTTCCCGAAGTACAGCTTCGGTCCGGAGCTGGATTTCTACACGGATACGGGTGCCGGCAGCGACCTGTCGGTTGCCGCTAATTTGATCAAGGACAGCGTGGCTCTAAACCACGGCTCGACCAAGGTGGGGCCGATTGTGAAGGGACAGAACGGGCGCACCTATTCTTCCGAGATGGGAGCGGATATGGTCAACGAAATCGACCATGAAATCCGGGCTCGCCAGCGCCTTGGCTATGCTATCGCGCACTGGATCTGCTCGGCGCTCATTTCGCACCCCATCATCTGGGAGATGGTCGAGGAAGTGCTTATCTCCGAGGACAATCTCATGGTTGAAGGTCGCTTCTACGACTACTTCGACCGCTTGCTCAGCGATCCGCACGTTCGCCGGCAGATCGAGGAGGCGCTTCCCTCCTTCATCCGGCAGGAGAGCGATAAGGCGTTCAACTCCCCAGTGACTTACACCTGGGTGCCTGTGCTGCCTTCCCAGGAGCAGCGCGAATTCGTCATCGGGCAAATGAACCGCCTGGAGCCAAAGTACTACGAGATGCACAAGCAGTTCGCCATTCAGGCACTCGAAGATGAGGCTCCTCTGTCTGTCGAACCGGCTGCTGCCGGCGCTACGCCGCAGGTAGAAGCGAAGGCGTAACGTCCTCGCCGCAAGGTCCGCGCCAGCGTGGCTCAGCCATGCTGAGCATTCGTGCAGTCCGAGCTCTGCCGTACCGGAAACAGCAATGAAACCGCGCGCGAAACAATAACGAGAGAAGACGGTTCATCACCGCCTTTTCTCACTCCCGAGCACTACATTTGGTGCTCAACTCCCGTGCCGTCCGTTCAAAGGGCGGCGCGGGAAAACGCAGCTCAGGCGGGTGGAAACACCTGCCATGTATGCGGCCGCTTGGGGTCAGAAGCCCGGTGTAACTGCCCGAATAGAAAGCGGAGGAACTCTATCCTCCACTTTCTATTTGCTTGAGCCGACGGTAAGAAATCGGCATAGTACGAACCACGTCACACTTTAAATTCTCTGCAAAACGGCACCAGCTGCCAATCTGATGCGCGTTCTTTTGCGCGCAGCTCGCAGCACAACAAAAGAAAGGAAAGCAATTCATGAGCAAAGAAGTGAAAAAACTTCCTGTACGCTCTGAGATCCCTGTGGAAAACACCTGGGATCTGTCGAAGATTTTCCCGTCGCTCGAGGCTTTCGATGAGAGCTACGCGTGGGTGGAAAGCAAATTGCCTGAATTCGAGCAGTTCAAAGGAAAGCTTGGCAGCGCTGAGACGTTGCTCCGGTTTTTGAATCTGAAGGACGAAGTCGAGCTGGTCCTACAGAAGATCTGTGTCTATGCGGCGCAGAGCCTTTCGGTCGATATGACCAACACCAACTCCGTCGGGCTTTACGGGCGCGCCGAAAATTTAATGAGCCTGCTCAGTCAATCCGCTTCGTTCGTCGACCCGGAGCTTATCGCGCTGGGCGACGAGAAACTTCAGGCGCTGAAGGAAAACGAGTCGCTTGCCGTTTACCGGCGCGGCTTTGACGAACTCCGAAGGCAGGCGAAGCACGTGCAATCTGCGCAAGTTGAGCAGGTGCTCGCCGAGCTTCAGCCTGCGCTCTCCTCCATCGGCAACATCTTCGAAACCTTTACCGGCACGCTACAGTTTCCCGCGGCTGTCGATTCGCAGGGAGAGAAGCACG
>PNLN01000154.1 GCA_013823055.1 Cyanobacteria bacterium DS2.3.42 | reverse complement strand
AGTGTTCTGGTCGGGCGCCAGAAAGAAAATCTCGAAAAGATCAAAGAACTCGAAGAACACGTGCACAGCTCTGTTTGTCCGTTGTGCTGTGCTCCGATTGTCGATCGCAAGGCCGTCATAACGCGTTATTTGAAACACAACGAAGACCTCGACAGTGAAATTGCCGAGACCAAAAATCGCAAAAGCAAGCTTGAATCAGAACGCGGCGATTTGCGGCGCAAATATTTGGAATTGAAGAAACAATTGGAGAACCGAAAGGAATTAGACAAGCGGATCGGACAACTCAACGAACGCAGAACTGCTGTCGAAAGGGCCGATCAAAACTTTCAATCGGTGAAAAATGAGCTTGAGCTGTATAAAAAACAATTGCAGGACAGCGATTATGCTCAGGTTGAAAGGGAGTCTCTAATTGCGGTCAAAGCTGAGATTCACAAGCTGGATTTCGACCCGATTTCGTATTCAAGTTTGAAGGGTCAGGTGCGCGCCCAACGTCATATTGAGTCCAGATTCAATCAGATGAAACGCGACCTCAATGACCTCAAGGAGCTGGATATAGAGCTGCCGCAAAGGCAGGAAGAACTGACGAAACTGACTGCCGAACTGCAGGGCGAGACTTATGGAACGGAGGCTAGAGAGGCTCTCAAATCCGTCAAAGAAAAACTTGACGAGCTTAAGTACAATCGCGACGAGCATCTGCGTATGCGTGAGGAGTTGGAAGCTTTGGCACCGGCACTCGATCAAGTCAGAGAGCTGAAGCGCGCGCTTGAAGACAAGCCACTTTTGAAGAAGAGTTTGGACGAGAGCTTGAGTTTAAAAGGCACCAAACAGACCCAACTAGAAGAGTCAAAAGCCGCACTAATGACGTTTCAACAGCAGGCCGAAAAGCTGCCCGAAAGCGTCGAGGCGCTGGAAGCGGTGAAGCCTGAACTGGATGCCTTGCGTAAAGACAAGGAGCTGGTGTCTAACCGCTGCGCCATCTCACAGGCGCGTCTGGACTCTCTCAACAATGAAATCGCGCAGATGAAAGATCGCCGCCGAGAACTCAAAGACCTCGATGCCGATATCGAAGATTATATGTTCCTCTCTGAGTCCTTCGGGCGAAAGGGCATTCAGGCGGTCATTATAGAGAATGCGGTGCCGGAAATTGAAAGCGACGCAAATAGAATATTGTCGAGACTGTCTGATAACAGAATGCACGTGGCACTGATTACGCAGCAGAAGACTAAGGCAGGCTCCATGGTTGAAACGCTGGATTTGATGATCGCCGACGAAGTTGGCACCCGAAGCTACGAACTTTATAGCGGAGGGGAAGCGTTTAAGGTAAATTTTGCTGTCCGGGTCGCCTTGTCCAGACTGCTTGCCCGGCGCTCTGGCGCCAAGCTGGAGACATTGATAATCGACGAGGGATTTGGCTCTCAGGACGAAGTCAGTCGCGACCGTCTGGTAAAAGCGATTCGCTCCATCCAAAATGACTTTGCAAGAATCCTCGTGATCACGCATATGAGCGACATTAAGGAGATGTTTCCGGCTCATATTCAAGTTACGAAACAGAATGGGACCTCGAGATTACAGCTAATGTCATAATCAAAACCTACAGGGCATATAGAAAAAGGCTACACCTAGAAGAGTTATATGCAGCAATCCCAACCACCTCCCAAGACCGGCAACCGTCTTAGACTGGATATTCAAAGCCAGTTGCCGCCTTATCACATGGTCGACCTCGCCTACACTGAGTCGAAAACTCGGCGTGGCTGTCTGGTTGAGATTCCGTGGAGAACAAAGAAGCCCGGTCAGATGTTCACGCTCACTTGCCAATGGGAAGACGGTGCCGAATTACCGGTCTGGTCACTTTACGAACAATCCGGCGAAGACTCAAAAATGCACTGGAGTAAGCCTTTCGGGTCGGCCGACTTACAACTTTTATATGACATGGCAGCAATGGCGGCTGTCGATGCTGACAGTACCAAAATTCCCGACAATTTGAAGGTAAAAGAGAGCCAGAAGGTCGAAGTGACGCCTCCGCCGCAGCCCAGTTATGTGGTTCCACAGCCCGGCCCTCCGCCTGGCGGTTCGGACTTTACCCAAGGCACGATGCCTGCATACCAGCCTCCCTACGGTGGTTATCCGCCACCCGGCTATGCAATGCCGCAACAAATGTATCCGCCTCAACAAATGCCAGGTTATCCGCCCATGCCCGGCTATCCGCAGATGCCGCAGCAAATGTATCCCGGAATGCCAGGGATGATGCCGGGTATGCCTGGAATGCCAATGCCGGGAATGCCGGGTATGCCCGGCGACCCAAATGCCTGGATGCAGCAAGGAATGCAACCGGGAATGGCTCCCGGAATGATGCCCGGAATGGCACCCATGCCCCAACAAGCTCCCCCGCTTCCGCCCAGTCAGCAATCGCAAGCACAGACAGCGATAACCCCATTGGTCGGTGAGAGCGGGGTATTCAAACGCATTGACATGAGTCTGATCTCGAAGACGCAGACGCTCGATATAGGCACATTGCTTCTTAACGCACATTTGATCAAACAAAGCACTCTGGAAGCTGCGCTCAAGATTCAAGGCATGGTCGATGACGGCAAATTAGATCCCGAAATCGCACCGGCGGCTTTAGAAAGATTCCATGGTGAAGGATCCAAAATCGATACTTATTTGTCTGGAGACGTGCTCGAGAAGATGCGCGACAAGGCCAAGCAAGCACCAGCTACGCCACCACCAAAACCAGCGCCGCCTCAAGCAAGCGCACCAGCCGGCGGAGCGCCTGGAGCCCCCGCAGCCGATGGAAAACAGGCAGCGCCGGTCAAAAAGGGACAAAAATCGCCTGAAGAAATCCAAAAGATTCGCAATGCTTTCGATTTGCTCAAGCAAGCCGGAATTATTACAGACACCGATATTCAAACAGCGCAAACGGTGCTGCGCAAACATGGCGGCGACATTGTCGAAATTCTCGTTTCGGCAGGCAAGTTCGACAAGAATACTTTTGAAGCCGCGCACATCGTCAGACCGCTTATCGACGCCACTTTGATGAAGTTGGAGCAAGCAATTATCGTGCTCAACTACTGCTGCCGCAGCCGCGTTGATTTCGATACGGCAATCGATGAAATGGGTTGGCAAAACCCACGCAAATTGAGAACCGATTTGAATTTGGAAAAATAGACTTGTAGGGGCGAGGCCATTCGTCGCCCAGCAAAAAATCATAGGTCGACGCATGGCGTCGACCCTACATTGAACTACGGCGCTACTGTTTTAGTCGGATCAAATTGATATTTGACTATTGGAAACAAGTAGCGTTTTCGGAAGTCCGAAGTCCCGCGCAGCCCTGATCCGTCATCGCCGAACTTGACGCCGAAGAAATTGATCGGTACGGGATACCGGCAGGTGATCTGCGTTGTCACTGTCACCGAGGGGGGTGGATCGATAATGAGGGCGTTGCCGCCATTATCACTATAAATAAAGTTACTTCCGCCGGTGAGGAGTACCGGGGTTGTAATCCAATATCCATCCCCCCTGTGCGCCTGCAAAGCGGCCCTCGCCGATGCCTGAGCTGACGCGGCATCCGAGCATTGAGCTGCGGCACGAGCCGCATCTCGGCATGCTCTATCGTTCATACTGAAGCCGATCATCATGACGGTTACGTCAATTGCCATCAGCATCATAATCAAAATAAAGAAACTGCCGACGGCGAGCTCGATAGCGGCCGATGCTTTTGAATTCCTTACTTTGCTTTGCGTAAAGGTGCCCATTTTTTTCATCCCTTTTCTAATTGGGTTTTACAAGTTGAACGAGCTGGCGAGCTATGTTTTCAAAGACATATCGAAGTTGTTTGTTGTCGGTGACCAGATAGAATCTGCCACCATTACCTGCTCGTTGACTGATGCCTTGATTTGAAGGTGTATATGATCCGGGGTTACCGTTTTGATCTATGTAATTGATCGGTTGGCCTGCACCAGAGTTGAGGTTTTCACACTCACCAGGGATGATGGCAGTATTTTGCGCCAGGCCAACCGAGTAGATGGCGATACCTTGCGGATTGCAAGCGTCCGCCTCAGAGTATGGAGAGCCTCCCACTGTCGGCTGACCATCTGTAAACACAACGATTGTCTTCTTAGCGCCGGACCGCGTTTGCGCTGGATTGTTTAGCCACTGCCTGGCCCTACGCACTGCCTCTGTGATATTCGTGCTTCCTTCAGCACGTGTCAGAGGAATTGCATTTATGCAACTTGTGTAGCCGGTAGCGGTCTTGCTCAGTGTCACACCGGGTCGAGGATATGTGTTGGGATTCGGTGCCACACCACTGCCGATGTGATTACCGGATGTTTTCGTATCGGCAGGATTGGAGCTGGCATTCGTATCGAATGTAGTGAGACCGAAGTGAGCTTCCGTGTTGGTGTTCATAATGTTGTAGAAGGTCAAAGCAGCGTCTTGCGCTGCACGAATAGGCATCAATCGCTTCCTGGATTCGGTGACATAATCGGCTTGATATCCCGCTCTTGGCGTGACGCCGGTCATCTCAGGTGTGTTGCCGAGAAATGCACTGCTAAAGGTGCCGGCACTTTCCAGATTGCCTAAAGAGGCTTCTAAAACCACATAAATATTCTGGTAGGTGTAGCCTCCGGGGCTGGTATACGGCCAGCTCGGTTTTGTGCTTGTCCAGTAGTCTGCCGGCACGGGCGGGCTTGGCGGATTGGCCACGTCAACATTGATGTTGACGACGGAATGACTGTACGAACCCATATCGGTTTGAGAGGTTGTGGAATAAGGTTCTGATGGATAGCCGGCGGTGTTGTTACGCACATCGGCTCTCCACTCAATGCCATTGCTTTCGCTTTCGAGATTCATCGGATTGATTGCATTAAAGCCGGTACCCGATGCCGGAGGCAACCAGAAATCATAAATTCTGCCGTTGGCCATGTCGCCAGTGGTAACGGCTGCCGAATTGGCTCTTGCTACTTTGTAGCGCTGCCTGTCGTCGGCTGTAGTGGCAGCTGTGCCACGCGTATCGCGCCAACGCTTCATGAGAGTGACGGGAGTCTGATCGTCAATTGAACCTGAGTCGTCGAAGCAAAGGACGATGTCCAGCTGCGGAACACGTCCAAACCCTTCCGCTCGCATGGTGAAAGGACCGGCTACTCCGAGAAATCTGCCGAAGGTGGGAGTGTGACCCCACATGCCGACGATATGGACGATGCGGCCGTTGGTGTCTCCAACCGATACAGGCTGATTGGGTGGAACGCTATTAGGGTCAAGAAATTCTATTTGAATTCCGGCACTGTCGGAAGGGGGATTATAAGTGGAACTACCGGCGGCAACTGCGGTGGTCAGCATGATGCCATTGATGCTGTTTGCTCTGAATGCAGATTGAGCAGCACGGATTGCATCATTGTGCGAAACTGTTGGGCTGGTTTGATCAGAACTCGCCAGTGCAGCGGCACCGGCAAGAGCAGCGGATTCACATGCAGAACGTAGCTGTTCGCGAGCGCTTATTGCACGCACGCATTCGAACGCAAACAGTCCACACATCGGCAACGTAAGCATGCCGAGGACCAGACACAACAAAATAATTGTAATACCACGATTACTACGTCTCATATAAGTGTCCTCGTTTCCAAAATCAATAAAACGCACGCGACAGAGAAAATGCAAACGACTTCCAAACGCACAAAAGCCGTTTGCTAAAGAACTTCGATTTAACCGACCGGATCTATTGATTCAATCCAGAGGGTGCTTCTGCTATTTCTCGACCTCTGACTTCGACTACAACCGGAGCATTCAATCCGGGCACGCTCAAAAGCGTCATACCGAATGCACTGGGTGTTCCCTTCACATCAATAAAGGGTTGAATGGTGCCACGCACGCGGCACTCATAGCTATACACATTATTCAAAGTGTCGGCTGCCGTCGGCAGCGGACCTGGGAATCTGGTTACATTTGTACTGGAGATATTAGTCGCCAAAATATCGAGATCGATTTGATTTGGTGCACCGGTCACGCTTACACCACTGAATTTACTGACAAATGCTTGCACTGCCTGCGGACCTGCTGTTGTGGCAGCTGGTGCCGTTCCGGAAGCTGTAGCGAAGAGCGGCGACACAGCTGCCGCATGCGCACCTTCGCGAGCCGCTCCCATCAAAATTCCCCAGCGAAGAGCAATAGTGCCGAGGTCAATAAGTGGAAAGACGAACAGGAAAAAGATAATCATTAGTGCAAGCGGTGTCTCAGAAAGATAGTGACCTTTCTGATTCCGAGACACGGGTTTTACCAAACGCATACTAAGGGTTTTCACAGACACCTCCAGAGGTTGTGTCTCGTTTTTTCAAAGAGTCGAACCACGCCAATGGTTCGTTCACCGATAGCATTCCCACGAAGATAACGCCGGTATCTTAGATTTGCGTGACTTATTCGTGTGCTTTTCGTGAAATCATTGTGAAGTTCAATAGTTTTTCAACCGCACACCAAACATCGAATACAGCATTGCAATCGAGAAGAAAAGTGTAATTGCATTCAAAATGACAAAGCCCAAGACCAGCCATTTACCACACTTTAGACCGGGAGACGAAAGACCCAAAAGGATAATTGCCATAAAAGCAATTTCACTTGGGAAAAGATATCTTCCCTGCGGTCCACCCAAGTTTTGTACTGCCGCATACAAAAGTCCAGCGCAACTGAACATAGCGGAAAGACAGAGGCTGAGCCAGGCCGCCTGATCTTTCCCCAGTTCTTCCTGCCCTACTTCAGGCCGTTTTATGAAAAACAATGACAGTGTCTTTTTTTGCAGCATTTGTGAAAGTTGTGTGAAAACGCCGCCTATCGAGATCACAATCGACAACAGATAACCTATGTAGAAAACGGCTGGCAGATAGTGTTTTTGATATCCATAGACAGCCCAAAAACTGCAAAATAATTGGTGCCACCAGACCTTCTGTTTCAAAACAGAAATCAAACTTTGAGATTCAATTGAGCGATTAAAAGTTTTTGCCCAACTCTCTTTCATTGTGTTTGTCCCAGACCAATCGCCGCCGAAAACAGCCGCATTGCGTGCGAACCAGGGGACGCTAAAAAGACAGGCCACACCAAAGGTCAGACCGAGCCGCATCAAAGTTTGTGCAACGGTCATACGATCTATCCAGCAAGCGGCCGTCAGTGCAAAAAAAACAACCGGCACAACGGCCAGTGCAGAGAATTTGCTCAAAGCGATAAATGCGCACAATAAACCGCCCAAGACCGCATAGCGCAACTGAGGACCGCGATAGATGGCTGTCACTGAAACCAAAAGCAATAGAGAGGCCAGAGCGCAGGCGGTGGAATCGTTATTGCAATACGCATTGACGAAAACCAATTGAGGGTGAAGGGCGACGCATAATGGTAATGCCAATTGCAGCCAGTGATTTCGGGCAAAGAGCAAAGCGCCGATTTTGTAAGCGGCAAAAACTGTAATCAGTCCGCCCAGAATGCTACCGATGCGCTCGGAAAAGGAGATATCGACGCCCGGCACGAGATGCGAGAAAAGCGCATGGGGGATATAACCGAAAGGTGGAAGCGATCCATAAACTGCTGACGGCCCGCCGGCAATAACTTGCTCGGCATTCGGCGCCGTGAAATTTTCACTCAGGAATTTCGTAACCCAGAAGTGCGCGAATTCATCCGGCGCCTCCACCATAGGCACGATGAAAAGAAAGGGCACGCGCACGATAAGCGCGGTCAAAAGCAATGATACCAGGGCTTTATCAAGCTTCATTAATGGCACGCTAAAGACATCTGGTTTTCCATAATCTGCAGTGTCAGAGCGAAAAGCCGCCGCGCATCTCTTCGCCCATCAAAATCAAATCGGCAAGCTCTCGCATCGGTTCCACATAACGCGAATACGCTTCTTCCACGTGCAAGCTGTATTTGATCGTCTCCAAAGTGGATCGCCCGCGCTCAACATCGCGGCGCAGTCTTCGCGCCATGCGCTGATCGATGGGAGTATCTATAAAGATGCGCAGGGTAGCAATATCATGAAGAGGGCTATGAAATGAGTAGATGCCCTCGATGACCACGATGGCACTTTTGGGAGCCGGGACCAATTGAGTTCCTACTCGCTTGGCGCTGCGCATTTCATAGACGGGAATCATAATGTCTTCCCCGTCGGCCAACTTTATGCAAGCGTCGGCGGCCTCTTCCAGATTAACGGCGTCGGGATGATCGAAGTCGAAAGTGCCGTCCTCCTTAGGAGTCAGGTCGTCTACATCCTTATAGAAGCTGTCAGTGGCAAGCACTGCCGCGCCGACAAATTTGCGCGCCAGAGTCGACTTGCCCGAACCCGAGCCTCCACATACGGCAATTATTTGAGAGGGGCGGCGGCGCATTAACTAACCTTTCCAAAAAGCATTACAAACTCCAAAAATTCCGGCATACATAAGATAGAACTACCCGACAACCAGTTAACAAGTAGGTACACCTGGAATCCTTATAAAGTAAACGGTAATGTAGCGATCTTGACCTGCAAGTTCATTAATAGATCCGACATCCAGTCAGGTAAGCTATGCTAACTATGCGGAGAACAATTGGAATTCTATACTTCAACCGAATTTTCAATGGAAAATTGAGTCTATTCCGGCGCATGTTACTCCGACCATTAAATGACTGACGATAAACTCTTACAGAGCCTGGAAGGTGTGATCTGGGAGGCAGAGCTTGCTCCGTTTCGCTTCATCTTTGTTAGCGCATCGGCAGAGAAGTTTATTGGACTCAGTGCCGAAGAAATTCTTAAAGGCAAAACCAGTTTTATCAACCCGCTCCTCAGACGGGTCCTTGATGCAGGCAACGAAATTGACGCCCAATGGCTGGCATCGAGCGGTGCGCTTGATGTTTATGAATGGGTGAAACCGACAGGCGAAAAGATTTTTCTAAAAGACCAAATCAAACTCGAGCCTCAAGAAAATGGAAAAACGCATTTATACGGCATGACCATTGATCTAAGCGAGCTTGTGCAACAAGAGCGCGCGGAGAGAGCCGAACAGCAAATCATTTTTGACAACGTACCGGCCATGATCTGGTACAAAGATCGGCACAATATAATCTTGCGCGCCAATAAACCGGCAGCCGAATCGATGGGCTACACAGTCGAGACCATCGTCGGGAAATCGACCTATGACCTCTACCCGGAAGACGCTGAGAAGTATTACCAGGACGACCTCTCCGTCATCAATTCCGGTGAGGCGAGATTAGGAATCGTAGATCGTTATGTCAACTCGGCTGGAAATATTTTGTGGCTGCAAACCGACAAAATTCCACTCAGGGACAAATCCGGAAACATTAACGGCGTAATGGTCTTCAGCCAGGATGTCACCGACCGGCATATTGCGGAAGAAAAGTTGCTCGCTGCTCATGCCGATTTGGAAAACAAAGTAGAAGAGCGCACTCGCGAATTGGGTGAAGCCAATATCTTTTTCAAACTTTCCAATGAACTCTTATGCATAGCCGGCTTTGACGGCTATTTCAAACAGCTCAATCCAGAATGGACAAAAATTCTCGGCTATTCAATTGAAGAGCTAAAATCACGTCCCTATTTGGATTTCGTCCATCCCGAAGATCGCGATCCGACAACTGCACAAGCCCAATTCCTGACACAAGGAAAGCACATTCACTTCTTCGAAAATCGCTACATAGCCAAAGACGGCAGCATCAAATGGTTGATGTGGAGCGCCACTTCAGACATGGAAAAAGATCTTTGCTATGCCGTCGCTCACGATGTTACTCAAAGACGCAAAACAGAAGCCCAACTGGAAGATGTGAGCGCGCGCATCAATAATGTTGCCAGACACTTGCCTGGTGTGATCTATCAATTCACTCGAAAAAATTCAGACGGCAGTTACCGTTTCCCATACATCAGTGAGAGCTGCCGACTCTTACTGGGCTATGAGCGCCACGAAATCGAGCAGGATTCCAATCTTGCTTTCATAAATATTCACCCCGATGACCGCGCACCACTCAATGAAGCAATAGAAAAATCGGCGCAGACAATGTCGATGTTCAAATTTGAATTTCGCGTCCTCAGCGGCAATTCAATGAAAATCTTACGTGCAACATCGACACCTGAGTCGATGGAAGGCGGTGATGTTCTTTGGAATGGACTGCTGATGGACATCACTGATTTGAAGATGGCAGAAGATAAGGTCAATCAACTCAATGAGGATTTAGCGCAGCGTGTCAGCATTCTTGCCGCAGTCAACCAGGAATTAGAAATACTGACGCATAAATTAGAGCTCGCTTACGACGAAGCGCTGGAAGCTTCAAAACTGAAATCAGAATTCGTCGCCAATATTTCTCATGAAGTTCGCACCCCCATCTCTGCGGTTCTGGGCATGACCGAATTGCTGATGGACACAGTACTTTCCGGCGAGCAGGTCAGTTTCGTAAAAATTGTCAACGAGTCCGCGCAATCACTTCTAACAATCATCAACGATATTCTCGACTTCTCGAAGATGGAAGCGGGACGCTTGGAATTGGAAGTGATCGATCTAAACATTCGCTCCATCGTCGAAGGTTGTGCCGATTGGTTGGCTTCATCAGCTAGACGCCGGCGGCTTGCGCTCATGACTTATTGCGATCCCTCCATCCCGCAATTCGTCAAAGGCGACCCGGTGCGCTTGCGGCAGGTGCTTCTCAATCTGGCCAGCAACGCCATCAAATTCACCGACAGTGGAGAAATCCTGGTAAAAGCCACCAAATTTAGAGAAACCGAAGAGCGGGTCGTTATCCTCTTTCAAGTGACGGATACAGGCATAGGCTTATCGGAAGCGGCCAGGAAAAGACTGTTTCAACCCTTTGCCCAAGCTGACGGTTCAACCACCCGTAAGTACGGCGGCACCGGTCTTGGTCTGTCGATCAGCAAACGCCTGGTAGAAATGATGGGCGGAGAAATCGGAGTCTCCAGCGAAGAGAAAAAAGGTTCTACTTTCTGGTTTACTGTTCCGCTTGAAAGAGAAAAGTGGCCGGCACAAGCGGATATGAAGGCTGAGCAATTGCAAGTTGTGGTGCCTTTTGACGTGCTTGTCGTCGACCACTCGACCTCCTCGCGCAATATCATTTCTTCCTATCTATCCAGCGCCGGCATCAAAGTCACTGAAGCAGCCAGCCCTGAAGAAGCAATGAAAGCGCTAGCCGAAGCTTCGAAAAACAATTTCCGATTCACAGTCACCATTGTCGATGAGTCCCAGGAAAGCTTCAATGGATTCGAACTCTCTAAAAAACTTGCCAAATCAC
>PNLN01000115.1 GCA_013823055.1 Cyanobacteria bacterium DS2.3.42 | reverse complement strand
GGAAGAAATCAATGTCACTGAATTCTTGAACAGCAGACCGCCAGTCGCAAAAGTGAAAGCCGCTAAGTCAACCACCAAAACCGCAAGCTTCGAAAGCCGTGTTGTCAAAGAAGTCCTGCCTAACGGAATGACTCTATTGCTGCTCAGAAATCCAGGCACCGAATCGGTCGGCATTACGTCGACGACTAAGGCCGGAAAGATTTTTTCGTACAAAGAACCGTGCGCATTGCCTGACTTCACTGCTGATTTGATGACCAAAGGGTCCAAGAATTACGGCAAGATTCAAATTGCGGAAATTCTGGAAAATATGGGAATCGCCGGCAGCTTGGAGTTTTCGGTAGACAACTACCGTATGAGTTTCGGTTCGCATTTGGTCGCATCTGACTTGCCCCAGTTCACAGATCTTTTGGCTGATGTTATGCGTCATCCACTTTTCCTTGAAGAAGAATTGGCGAAAACCAAAATAGAATGGCGTGCCAGGCTGACAGAAGCGATGAGCAATACCAGGTTGATGGCATGGAACGCGGTTCGCCGTGCACTCTATGCTCCCGATCATCCATTCTATGAGCAAACTTACGAAGAGCAGCTCAATGAGATCGATGTGATCAACACCGATGATCTCGCCCGCTTGCATCAGCGCTTGTTTGGACCGAAAGGGACGATCTTGACCCTTGTCGGTGATATGGACGTGGAAGCTACGATCGCCCTCATAAAATCCAAGCTCGGCGATTGGCAAGGCAACGAACCGCTGGACATCAATATTCCTCCCGTTGCCCATTTGACCAAGCCAAAGCGCATTGATATTCAATTGAAGGACAAACGCTCCACCGATCTGATCTTGGCGCATACGACCGATCTGCAGCGCAATTCCAAGGACTTCTACGCTGCAAAATTGGCTAATGCCGCTCTCGGGCAGGACACAATCACCTCCAGATTGGGTCAGGTGGTGCGTGACAAAGCCGGTTTGACCTATGGCGTCTATTCCAGCTTCTCGGATACCGCATATGGTGCGGCACCGTGGTCGGTATCGCTAAGCGTTAATCCGTCTAATTTGGATCGAGCGCTTGCCCTGGTATCGGAAGTGGTGCAGGACTATTTGAAGAACGGCATCTCCAAAGACGAATTGGCCAAGGAAACCGGGCGTGCTCTGGGCACCTTCAAGGTCGGCCTCAGCTCTTCTCTCGGTATTGCCAGAGCCCTGACTGAATTCGAATTCTTAGGGTTGGGCGCAACAGAGTTGGATAAGATTACCGAGCATTATCTGTCCCTGACAAAAGAAAAAGTGGATGCTGCTGCTCGCAATTACTTCCACCCGGAAAAAGCCGTAACGGTTGCCAGCGGAACCTTCTAAAGGAATCCAGCTAGCTATGAACTTCGGCGCATCGGGCTGATAATTTTCGTGCGTCCATACTTACATAAAAAAATATATCCAAGCGGTACTGTATGAGATACCATGGTGGCACTAGTCTAGAAAGCGAGTGCGCAGATGACATTTACCATGAACCAAAATTTTGAGCCTCCCGTCATGGACCCTGCCAGTTTGGAAGGGTTAGAGCCTCTACTTGACAGGGTTTTCTCGGCAGCCCCGCCTGCGCATCCGGACGTCATACCATTCATGACTCCGATTGCACCTGAGGCGCCACGCACCGTAGACAGTGGCGAGCTATTCGGTGCAGATGATGAAATCATTTCCTCGGGCACTCCCAGGTCCACAGATAGCGCTGAGGCTTCGATGGTGATCAACGAACTTTGCGCCACCATCGATCTCTTGCGCGCGCAGCTTGCCTTCTCGAATTCCGAATTGCGTTTTGCCCACGACAGAAATCGCTGGCTGGAAATGCAAATAGCTACTAAGGAAGATCAGCTAAGCTTGATGCCTGACTTAATGACTCGTGCGGCCCAGGTAACGGTAGCCGAGCGAGAGTTGAAAGTCATTCAAGCAGACGCCGATCGACTTCTCGATGACACTAGAGAAATCAGAGAAATTGCTGAGCAATTGTCTGCTACTTTGAACGAGTCGTTGAAAGAATTGGAAGACTTGAATAAGCCACTCTGGCAAAGAATCTGGGACTTTCTCCTCGGACGCAGCAGCCAGTAAACACTTTTTTATCAATGAAACGCGCGCTTATCGCGACTATTGCCTTTTACATGGCATGTCATGTTTCCGCCTCCGCATCGTCGGTTGACCCGCCAAATTCAATATTGATCGACAGGAAAAACAGACGTATGTCGGTAGTCGATGAATCTGGAAAAACGCTGTTAACATGCCCAGTCGGTGTTGGTCGCGGCCCGCTCAAAGAGAAATTGGATATGCAAGACTGCATCACACCTGCCGGCCGGTTTGTCATTGATGTCGTTTTGACAAAAGATCCAAAACGCAATCAAATTGATGAACATCAAAGGATCTCGATTTCTAGAAACGCTCGTTTTGCACCGTTTGTTAAAGACGCAAATGGATTGGCACGAGTATTTGAAACCATGAATCTGCAAGACTTCAATCGTGATGGAAAGCCTGATCAAGCCTATGGTTCTGCGTTTTTAGGATTGAATGGAAAATGTACCGGACCTAAATTGATCGCCGCCGGAAACTCAGCGCGATGGTATTCAATCGCGTTGCATGGCACGCCCAATGAGCGAACCGCGATCGGTTCGGCCACATCGGAAGGTTGTATTCATGTTCCAAAGAGCGTGCTCAAATCCGTTTTGCAAGAGTACAGAATTGGCGTTGGAACGCCCGTATATATAAATGATGATATTAAGAACGAATTTGATGTAAAGAGAAAGTCATCTGCTGCTGACAAGAAAGACCTGGTCAGGTTGCGGAATTAAGGTACACAAACGGAAATACCCAATCGTTTTGCTGTTTGTCAAGGGGAAAGAGTATATCGAATCATGGTAATTTGACACCCGCCCTCAGAGAGTCGATCTCGTAAAGCTGGGCCAAGGAGAGGAAATGAGAAAAGTCGCTGCGCAAAGTGTCATGGTATCTGTATTGACGATCTGTCTCGGCAGTCAAAGTTTGGCACAGCACTGGTCGAAAAAGGCATTCGATGCCACTTATGACGTGCAGTCAGCATCCGGCAAAAATTCTTTGAGAATGGTCACCGATGGACAAGGTCATATGCGCAATGAAATGACCACCTCTGCCGGAAAGGTAATCACCATCACGGATATTCCAAACAAAGTTATGTATTCGGTCATGGAATCGCAGCGCATGGTCATGAAAATGCCGTACTCAGATGCGGGTTCCAACATTACCGATGAACAGACTGCAAAGGCGGTGAATGCGAAATCGCTCGGTGCTAAAGTCATCGACGGACATCCATGCCACGGATGGCAAACCGCTCAAAAAGATTCAACCACTGAAAGCTGGACCGGTGACGATATCGGTTGCGTGGTTGTATCGACTACGAAAGCACCTGGTTATACATCGGGAATGAAGCTCGTGAAGTATTCACCGGCTAAGCCCAGTCCATCTGATTTCGTTGTTCCTTCCGGCTACAAAGTTATGAATGTGCCTGGAGCACCAGCAGTTCGTTAGCAGTAAAGAGAGAGTGCAATGCAAAGACAATCCGTTCTCACAGGTATTGCCGCGTTTCTGATTGCATTGGCTGGGCTGGCAAACGGCATAACGCCCAGTGCTTGTTTTGCGGACGATACTAACGAAGCCAATTTGCAAGTCGTAGTGGTGCCAAAGTTTGACCTTGAAAAAGGCAGCACACCGACAGAAAGCAGTCTTGAAGAGAAGAAGTTAGAAAAAAGGCTGGCACCAGTCAATGCCGTTGCCGGTATTTCAGAAGTGGTTGGACGCACTTTGAAGCGCAAGAAAATGAAAGGCGCCATCATTATGCTCGACGACCTGGCCCGACCAGGCGACAAGCTCGACTAGAAGCGTTGGGAGTCCGGCATGAAGTCTGAAGAAATCATTCGCTGCATGATCGAAAAGTATGCGGCTTGCCTTTCCTACAAGGACAGTGGTTATTTGCGCAACTACCTGGAAGGCGATGACATTCCGCAGCGTCCCTATCTGACCTTTGCCACGATGTACAAATTGCCGTATTTCTTTCGTTTTCTATGGCAAGATCATTTGTCAGAGAATTCGCCTTGGCGCGAGCATATTGTGGGTTGTGACGGACAGACCGCCTATTCAAAGTATGAAGACAGTGGATTGAAAACTCAGTCCAGTCTCAAATACGCTATTGCAGAAGCCAATGCCGTGTCACGCAACGCGGTGGCACAAATATCGCAGCACTTGCCCGAGATCGATCTTCTGCCTGTAAGTTGGTTGGAGCGTCATAAAAACTTGACCTGGATTGGCACCGAAGCGGCAAACGGAAGGGAATGTTTTTGTATTGCCAGTAGCGTCAAAAATGCACAAGACAGCATGCTCTGGATTGCTTGCGACGATTTTTCGCTCAGACGTGTGAAAACCTACACGCTGGTTACAGCTGATGTAGCCAATCATGTCGCCGATATGGCCAAGAAATTGGCAGTGGCTGATGCCGTTGCTTCCGCTTTGCCGCGCGAGAGACAACGTGCCTACATCGAGACCAACTACGAAGAAGTCATTTTCAATGAAGAGATGAAGATAGAAGATTTTGCGATGCCGCCGGAATAAGGGCGTTTTGGTCATGTTTCGTCGATGTACTGAAGCCGATTTGCCAGTTGTTCAAAAGCTGGTAGACCAGATGTATGAAGAAGATCCAAATACCCAGGATGTTCAGGCAGACGTCCGGCTGACTTTTCTTGAGTTTGAGAAGAGACCTGAAAAAGGACGACTGATCGTTTTTGACGAAGATGGAAACACTGTTGGATACTGCATTATCATCTTTTTTTGGAGCAACGAATATGGCGGCAATATTATAGACATCGATGAAATTTGTGTTGCCCGAGAAAGACGCCGCTCTTCTTTAGCTACGGATTTGATCGTCTGGCTGGAAAAAACGTTTGCCACTGAGGCAGTCGGATTCACTCTCGAAATCGCCCATCACAACAAGGCTGCAGAGAGCCTCGTCAAGAAAATGGGTTTTGCACCAGTGCGAAATCAACACATGATCAAAATATCAGGAAGTGCTGAGCAATGAGCGAGAGGTTTGAAAAACCTGAGTAGTGAGTAGAGATGCAGGCAAAATCGTGCGTCTATTGGTCAATATTGCGCGCTCATCAGTGGTTGATACTTTTGATAGAGTATAAAAAGTGTGGCTTTATCTCGCCTTGACAGAACCGGCCAGTTTGTGTTGGACATCGAGAAAAACATGATGTCGTGATTGTTGGTCGAATGCCCTTGCAAACCCATGGCATGACCGAGTTCATGCAAGCAGGTTTTCTTCATTTCTTCATCCGATAGCGGCTGCTGATTGTTTCGATCAATCGTCAAAATGCGAATATCGGCACGGTCGATTTCAATGAAATCGCGCCCTCTGTCCAGTGAAGCAAGCAGACAAACACCTTGTTCTACGTTATGTCCGGTCGGTTTCACATCATACGGATTGCCTGTCCACTCTGCGGTCAGATCCGCCTGTTCTTTACTGTTTACCAATACGTACTGAAGACGACCCTGGCTTGCTTTCATCCACGAATTGAGCGCATCGAAAAATCCAACTCTAAATTCCGGTTTGTAGCCGGGCACCCCGTCGCCTTGCGACACCCAGACTTTTATAGGCAGCCGATTGGGAGGCCAGCGGTAATAGCGCCCCGATTCCACGATGGCGCCGGCATAATCGAGCGCCTGCGGGTCGGAGCGTTGTTCGGCACTCTTTTCGGTCAAGGCAACGATCATGTTTTGAATCTGCACTATATCTGGTGCATTGGGAAAGTTGGACGCGTATTTTTTGAGCCACGTTACAGCTTGAGACAATTGCCCGCTGGTCTGGTAGCACTCAGCCATATTTACAAGGGCTGCTGAGTGGCGAGGATTGACTTTGAGCAGGTCTTCGTAAGCTCTGATAGCGCCTTGCGTGTCGCCTAGTTCAGACCGTGCTCTAGCTAGTGCAAACAGGACAATCTCGGAATCAGGAGCAATTTGTTGGGCTCGCTCTAATGTTTGTTTGGCATCGAAATTGCGTTTTTCTTTCATTTGCGCTTTTGCATGTGCTACCAGAAGTTCTGCCTCGACTTCTTTCGCTCGAGGGGAATTCGGATTTTCTCTCAAATATTTGTGAAACCATGGTATCGCCTGCAGTTCCATTCCTGCATCGATGCATGCATAGGCAGCGTTCAAGCAGGCTTCCGGAAATGGGTTTCTTAAGCGCACCGCCTGCTGATAGCATTCAATCGCTCTTGTGAATTCCCTGGCGCGCAAATGTGCGTTTCCCAATTCAAAGTGCAAAATTGCCGACCTGGGAAACTGCGACATTTCTGCGTTGAGGTACATGATTGCGTCCTGCATTTTGCCTGCATGCATGAGACTTTCGGCCTTTTTCGCCACGCGATGTTCAGCGTCGTATTCTTCTCTGGTTTGGTTGCTCTGGGCAAAAATTGCGCTCGGGTAAGCGGTTTGAAGCAGCAAGAAAAAACATGCGCAGATCAGCATGTAGTTAGGAGTCTGAATAAACTTTCCGAAGCGCTTAATCATAAAGACAATTAATTCTCACGGTTCTGAATATCTACCCCCGGCGCCTCGCTTATAACCGACGAAACCCGCCCCCTTTCGGTAGAATCAAGTAAAGCGGAGGTGCTTGGTGATTGGCTGGTTAATTGCAATGATTGTCGCTTCCGGCTGGCAGGAGCTGGATGCCGGCGCACGCTCGGCCATGAAAGAAGGTCGTGACAGCCAGGCCGAATCACAGTGGAAAGAAGCGATCGCACGCGCCGAAACTGATAAAGAAATCGATCCTGGTGTCGTCGATTGTCTGATCGGGCTGGCGGGTTTGTACGACAAACGCGGCGATGTAGCAGAATCAGAGCGCTTGTACGAGCTGGCCATGCGTACGGTCGAGGGTGTAAAAGGTTCAGACAGCGCTGCCTATGCCGATCGGCTGCCAAGCCTGGCGGCGTTGTATCGCAAACATGGAAAGAGCTGGCATTCAGACTTGCTTTTCCAGCGTCTGATCAAAATTCGCGAGAAAGTAAGCGGCAAAAATTCTCCTGAGGCAGCTACCGCTCTCGAGATGTACAGCCGATTCTTAGCATCCGAAGGAAGGCAGGCCGAAGCTGCCAAAATGAGTGAAAGGGCGCATACAATTAGAGACTCGCTATCGGACGGACAGACGACGCCATAATCAAGTCATTGTCGCAAATTCTGGCGCGCCTAATTGGGAGTAAGCAGGTGAAAGCTGAGGAAGTAGCTGCCTATTGGGAAAGGAACGCCACAGCATGGACGAAGATGGCCAGGCTGGGTTTTGACGTCTGCCGGAACCATTTGAACACACCTTGTTTCTTAAACATGCTGCCGGAAGTGAAAGGTCTGAAAGGGCTCGATGTCGGCTGCGGAGAAGGTTTTAACACGCGCCTGGTGGCTGAGCGCGGCGCTCAATTGACGGGAATTGATATCTGCGAGAAATTTCTTGGTTTCGCCAGAGAAAGTGAGGCGAGCGAGCCTCTAGGCATCGATTACCAGTTGGCTTCGGCAGGTGATTTGCCTTTTGATGCAGGCAGTTTCGATTTTGCGATCGCTACTATGTCCATGATGGATATACCTAACATCCCGGCCGCTGTTGCTGAGGTTTTTCGCGTGCTTAAACCGGGCGGATTCTTTCAGTTTTCCATTTGCCACCCTTGTTTTCAGACTCCTTTATTCAACTGGGCGAAAGATGAAAATGGAGAACCGGTTGGACTCGTCTGTGGAGACTATTTCAACGAGGAGTTGGAACAAGTTCTGGAGTGGACTTTTACAAGTGCACCAGAGGAAATGAAAAAAGAGTTTGGCAATTTCACCATCCCCACTTATTTCAAAACGCTCAGTGGTTGGCTTAATATGCTTCTCGACATCGGTTTTGTTTTAGAGCGCTTTTTGGAGCCATGTCCCGACGCCGAAACGTTGGCAAAATATCCTGCTTTGAAAGGCACTGCAAAGGTTGCTCTATTTCTCCACATTCGCTGTCGCAAGCCGCTTTGAGCTGTCGGATCTGCTATCTTTCTTACACTTAGTCTTTTATATTGTCAGTAGAATATAGCTACTGACTTTCGCCTGGGGGCAAGGTGTCTAAGCGTCCGATTCCTGTATTGATTGGTGATTTGCTTGTTAAGTCCGAGTTGATCAGCTTGGGGCAGCTTGCCGACGCATTGCCGATTTCTCAAAAGACGGGACTGCCGGTCGGGCGAGTTTTAGTCTCTTCGGGATTCATAACCGAAGACAGGCTTCATTCGGCACTTATGGCTCAGAGCTTGATTCGTGACAAGTTGCTCAATGTCGAATACGCAGTCCTGGCGCTCAGAAAAACGGGCGAAAAAGACATCAATTTAGACGACGCTTTGCGAGAAGTCGGCTGGCGTTCTGAATATTTCGAATTTACCAATAAGCTTGGCCAGTTGCTCGTCGAGGCCGACCTTGTCAGTAACGACCAGCTCGAAGACGCTCTTCAAACTTGCTTCAATACAGGACTCCCCTTAGGCAGAATTCTTGTCCTCAAAGGCGTCATGAATGATATGGCAGCTTATGCTGCCTTGACCGCGCAGCAGTTGATACGTCAGGGCAAAATAACTCGTCAGCAGGCAATGGAAGCCCTTGCAGTCTCAGCGGAGAAGCACACTTCGCTGGAAGAATCACTGGCCATGCATGGTCACTATCAGGTCCAGCAGAACAATGCCGTCCGGCTTGGCGAACTGCTCGTGCTTGCAGAGCTGGTCAGTGAAATCGATCTCCTTACCGCCGTCGAGCGCGGAATTGTTGATGAATTGCCAATTGGGCAGGTTCTTACCCAGGCAAAATTGATCAGCTATTCGACTCTCGTCGATGCACTCAAAGTGCAAGAACTTGTATGTGCGCGCGTACTTAATCCGCTTGAAGCTGCCGAGGTTTTGAAACTGACCAAAGCGCGCGGCATCGCCATTCCGCAGGCTGTCACCGAAGTGACGAAACGCACTCAGACAGAGAAGAGTCGCGGTTTGACCATGCTCGAACTTTTGAAAATGGTGCGCTTGATTCCAGACACCGATATGGAAATGGTTTTGCAACAGAGCAGTCGCACAGGCACTCCAGTCGAGAATATCCTTCTAACTACCGGCCTGATTGATTCTGCCACGCTGCAGGTTGCTCTGCGTTGCCATCAACTGATGAGCGATGGCTATCTTACGCATGAGCAGGCGATCTTCGCCCTCCACCATTATGTGTGGAGTAAGGAAGATTTCCAATTGATTATGGAAAAACTCGGCTGGGTATCACCGCAGCGCTGAGAATTATTCCGCAACGTAGACCTTGTCGCCACCCTGCATCTTAGCCATCGTACAGGCTTGATACGCCTTTTGCAGCAGCTCATCCGGAGATGGAGAGTGATCTGGGAAGGCTGAGACACCGACGCTGACGGAAACGCTCCAGTTTTGACCCATCTCTGAGATGCGCTCGAAGCTGATCTTTGAACGGATTCTCTCTGCCAATACAAGTGTTCCTTTGAGATCGGTATTGGGCAAAACGACCGCAAAATGTTCTCCATCGTAGCGTGCCGGAATGTCGACGTCGCGGATCATTTTCATCAGAAAGTTGGAGAAGCCTTTCAATATTGAGTCGGAAACCAACTTCCCGTGCGACTGTTCGATCTGTTCCAGTTGATCGACTCTGAGAATGAGCAGAGCTTCCGCTTGCTTGTAGCGGCGCGCGCGTTTCAATTCGTCTTTGAAAATTCGCATGATCGAATCATGATTGTAGAGTTCAGTGAGACTATCGAGCAGAGCCATCTTTTGAATGTCTGAAGGCGCATTGTTGGAGACGAAAGCTTGGGCGCCGGAAAGCAATTGACTTTGCTCCAGCTCTCTGACCCTGGCCATCGGATCGATTTGTTGTTTTCTCTTGATCTCACCGGTGGTGCGCAACTGATCGAGCTTCTGTCTGAACAAGCTCTCTCTGCCGAAAAGTGCGTCTTCTTTGCCGCCTCGCGTCATCCGAATACTCCAAAAACACTGAGTAGATCTAAATATTGCTGAATTATACTGCAACACCCAGGTCGGCGAGTCCTATTGATACGGTGATGCAAACCTTATTTCCACTTTTGGAACGTATGAAAGACCCAGAAACCGTTGATTGCCAAGGGGTTCGCTGGTCATTAATTCTATATTGCTTAAATATCTTTTGCCGGTGGCCAAGATTTCTGAGAAAAACCCCACCCACTCTGAAATTTCGGGAACTAAAGGGTCACTCGTGATGTCATGATTAATACTGCAAAGCAATCTCTTGGATTGTTCGTGCGGTTCGCTCTTGATAAACTTAGCTGAGGCGCAAACACCGGCATAAACGGGCTGCTGTCAAGCAAAGTCAAAGCGTCCGATGGAGACCCGCACTATCCGATTTGTTCTACCTATTTCAAGGTTCTAAAACTAGATGAATTCCACTGCCAAGCGGCACCTTCCGCTCAATAAGGGCCTGGCGTTACTGTCCGTGCTTTTTACCTTTTCAACGTCTGTTCCGATTGGTGCTGCAAACGCTGATAAAGCTCTTACTGAAGCCGAGAGACTGGGCAAAGGTGAAGTCATAGTCGGCTTAAGGAGTGTAGGCGACACTAAGTATGTGACCGGCACTATACTTCTCGATCATTCGCCTGAACAGGTCTGGCCGATTATGGTCAATCCCTATGAATTTCAGGGCAAGATCTCGCCGCGAATGAAAACAGTTGAAGTGGTGCTCGATAAATCGGACCAGTCAATCTTGCGCGTCACCCTCGATATGGGATTTTTGCTTCCTAATTTTACTTACACAGTCGACTCTAAGTATCTCCACAACGAACGCATTGATTTCAAGCGTCTGAGCGGAACTCTGAGGGACTTTAGCGGATCGTGGGAAATGAAGCCTGCGGATAATGGCACCAAGACTGCGCTTACCTACAGCATGTTCATTGATCCGGGATTTTTCGTTCCGCAGTGGATCATGCGAGAAGGAGTCAAAGTGGAATTGCCTTCCACGCTTACCGGACTGCGCAAGCGGTTAGAAAATGTCTACGACCATCAAAAGGCTCTGGAGCCAAAGTCGATACTTGCCGCACGCGGAACTCTTTCTGCTTCCAAACCTGCCGGCACTTCATCTGGTGGCGTTGCCGTCTGGCAATAATTGATTACTGCGTGCCTGTTGTTTCACTTCGGCTTTGTTATCTTCCGGCGCTTGCATTTGCGTTCCTGCAAGGG
>PNLN01000094.1 GCA_013823055.1 Cyanobacteria bacterium DS2.3.42 | reverse complement strand
GAATCCTCAAACCCTGTTCTGAGTTCTACCAGTATAAGGCCGGAATTAGGGGTGACGCTTGAAAAGACGGCTTATCGTAAACCTTAGTTCCCCTGCAAATCAGGCTCGCTGTCTTTGCCGCCAGGAAAAAATTGGTGGTTCATTTCTTCAGCAGAGATGTGCAAACAAATCCAACCCCAGAAGCAAATAAATCCAATGGAGTTAATGTTGTAGACACCAACTGGTGGCAATTGATGTGTGCTGATAAGCGAGATGAATCCCGGGATCATTATCGCCAGGCAAAAGATTGAAAGTTTTTTGCAAACGTTCAAAAGTGGCTTACCTTGCTTAGCTCCTTTGACGTGGCAAGCGTAGCCTATGGCACCGACTATAAGCGCCATGAATAACCCGTGCAATCCGGCATCAAAAACGACGTGGCACACAATGGCGCCCAGCGCCTGCATGCAGGCGTCGACTGTTTGTTGAAAGCTGAAAGTTGTGTTGGTTTCCACTTTTGAATCTTCAGGTAAACTCGCCTGTGATGATAACCTACAATCGAAATTTCAGCATTGAAAACCTCACAGAATTGCAGTTTCAAACCTGCCAAAGGTCATCCATTGGACTTCTATAGCTTTACTCGCTTCGTTTACTGATATGGAGTGCCCTGCCTATGTTTATGAAAGCTGCCGCCAGGACAGGGTCTATCGTAATAGCCTTGCGCCAGCTTTCAATCGCCTCGTCCACACTGCCGCGGCGCATCAGAATCAACCCCAAATTGTTGTAAGCATAAGCATTCTGCGGATCGAAGCGGATTGCTTCCACCAGCGCTTTCTCAGCTTCCACCACTTCGCCTTTACGGTAGAGCGCTGTGCCCAAATTGTAGAAAGCCTCAGCATAGTCAGGCTTAACATTAAGCGCCTGGCGGAATACGGCGATTGCCTCAGCGATATGTTTTTCCTGGTAGAGAGCTATGCCCAAATGGTTTCGAGCCTGCGCAAAATTGGGCTCTATGGTCAAAGCTCGATTGAAGATCAGCTCGGCAGGCTGTATCTTGCCCTGTCGAAGATAAGTAAGACCAAGCTGATTCATCACCTCCGGATTGTCCGGGAAGTCCTTCATCAACTCATTGCAAAGCTTTTCGGCTTCATCCAGTTGTTGCATATCGCGAAATACCGCAACCACGCGGAGTTTCAGCCCCAAAGACTTATCTCCCAGCCGTTTTGCCTCCCGGTATTCAATAAGCGCCTCTTCCGAACGCTTAATCATGTTGAGTGTGTCGCCTAAATCCCTGTGATAATCGGCATCGTCGGGCTTTTCTTTGAGCGCTGATTGATACTCGACGACAGCCTGGTCATACGCACGGCGGATTGAATACAGATGTCCCAGGTTGTAATGAACTTCTGCATAATTTGGGCGCAGGTTCAAAGCCTGAAAGAAACATTTGAGCGCCTCATCGCTTTCCCCCTTGGAAAGGTAGGAGGTGCCCAGATTGTTGTAAAGCTCAGCCTTGAGTGGGCTGGTTTGTATCGCTTCCTGTAAAAGTTCAATGGAGCGGTCGATTTCACCAAGGCGTTTTTCACACAACGCCAGATTGTTTTTTGCGTTCACATTGGCCGCATCGCGGGAAAGAACTTCTTTGAATTGCTCGGCAGCCTCTTTGAGATAGCCTTCGGTAAAAAGCTCATTGCCGTAACTGAGGAGATTTTGAATCCCAGAGTGCGCTTCATCAAAGGGCAAGAGTTGGTTTTGCTTTCCGGACGGTTCGACCAGCTCAAATTCCCTTTCGACATTGACGCCGGAGGCATTGCTCGCGCCCTTGCTTCGAGTCTGGTCTGAGGCTTTCTGGCCTGAAGTACTCTTGCCTGCACTTCCTGCATTTGAGAGCGAAGGTCTATGCGCAGACGCACTTTTGCCGGTGCCGACGTCATCAAAATGCTTGAGTCCGACTGAGTGCGCGCTGCTGCCGCACATAACCAATGCAGTACTCAAAGATAAGATTGAAGCCCATTTCATTTGCGCAGCTTTTCAACTTTTCGGTAACTTAGCCAATTGTAGTTAGAAGTTAAACCGTTAACGGTCTAACTTCCAAGATTGATCGGCGCCGAAAAAATCTTGGCATCCGCGCGACCGTTCGCCATAGTTCTTTGCATCCGGTCAAAACCGTTTCTCCAATTTGGTAAACTCCCTGGGTTGAGCAATAAGCAAGCGAGAAAAAACAATGAGTTCAAGTTCCTCATCTTTGAGCAAAGGCAAACTCACTTTGATCAAATCCGGCGCAATTTTTGCAGCAGGAGTCTTAGTGGCACTACCGATGTCGACAACCGACGGTGCGCGAGCTGATGCGCAGGGAAAGTTTGATCGCGAACAGACTATGCTCATGAATTTAAAGGGAATGCCAAACTCCACTGGTTTTTTCATCGTGCAGTCTTCCGAGAAAAGCAAAATGATCGTGCGCGACCTGACAAAAGGTTTGCGCCAATTGGAAGAAGTCGATAAAGCTTATTCCAAATCGCGCGGCAAACCGGACAGCCGCCATCTGGAAGGTACTAAATTGAAATTGATCAATGCCACCAAAAGTGCTGAAAGACTGCACGAGGAGCTGTGGGATTCATATTTAGATCTAAAGAAAAGCATTTCCGAAACGCTCGTGCTTGAGGAAGCAAAGAAAGGTCGCAACGATTAATGAGCGAAGCAGCTCCTGCAATTAAAAAACCGGATCCGAATTTTGAACTTGCAAAAATCAGGACGACACTCGCGCTGGAACGAACGCTCCTGGCGTGGATCCGCACTGGACTCACACTGATAGGCTTCGGCTTCACGCTGAGCAAATTCATGCACGACATGATCCAGACGGGGCACTTCCAAACTACGATGCTCTATCCTCGCGAAGTCGGCATCGCGATGATGACCCTTGGAATCACCGGCTTGACGGGTGGTCTTTTAGACTACAGGCGCAGAATGAAGCACGTGCATGAAGGCGTAGAAACCGAGGTCTGGACGGCAGCATTCATTGTTTCGGTCGTACTGGTCGCCCTCAGTGTTTACGTAATGATTAGCCTGATCGTCGGGATGTATTTCCCGAAGACTTAAGGCTGCAGGCTTAAGGTGCGCAGTTAATGTAACGGTGCGGTCACGAGCGCCAGGTAAGTTAGAGATCTTCCATTACTAACTTTCAATTCTGCGCTCCCACCCCGAGCGCAAGGTGACCATTGAGCCAGAAAGGTCAAGCCGAAGCCGCGCCGCAGCGGGCAGCAGATAGTCCACAGCCGGTTGAAGCGCAACCAATCGTTGATGTTGCTGCGGTCACGGCGGACAAAATGCAATCCGAGGTTTACAAACCGCCGGGGCAGGACGGCTCGCGCGTCGATTTCAATCAAGCTTTAATTGCCGCCAGTTTTGCGCCCGGTACTCCAGAGGCGTTACGCGACCCCAACAGCCTGGTTAGCGACTTCAAAGGTTATCGAGCCATGATGGACACCATGTGGTTCGGCACAAACAAAATGGCAGGTGTTGAGCGTGAGGCGCGAGCATTCGCCGGGGTGGGAATGTTGCCCATGCCGGACGATAAAGGACTGCAGTGCCAAACCGCCGGAGTGAACGGCTCAGAATGTACATATAAAGCCAGTGAGAGACGAGACGGGCTGAGCAAACTGGCGCGCAACAAAGTGGACGGCGCTGATAGTGTCACCAAAGAGTATCAAGGGCGCCCCGACAACCTTCTCAGTGAGAAATTCTCCTTCGGCAAAGATCTGCGCACTCTAGAGCGCAACTTCGCAGCGGGTCTGGGACCCAATGGACTTACAACGGAAAAATACTCGCGCAGTGCTTCCAGTGAAGGTTTCGAACGGAAATTCGACCCTGCGAAAAGCCCTGACAAATTGGAGACGCACACTCTAAATAGGAAGGGTGCAGCCGAGACTGAATCCAAAACTTTCCAGGGTAGAACAGACGGTCTCAAGCGCGAAGAGCGCATTACCACTACCGGCTCGTCGAGCACGGAAAGGCTATTTGAGCCCAATGCTGCCAACAACGGTTTGCAATCGGAAAACCATTGGAAATCGCAAGACGGCAAGAAAAGTATAGAGATGAAACTCTTTGATCCGGCTCAGCACAGAGAGAAGGTTAAGTCGGAAAACATAACAAGAGAAGGTGGCGTCGTCACGGTTCAAAAAGCCTTTGAAGGAAGAAGCGACGGGGTGATCAAGGAAACAACCGAATTCACCGGACTGGGCGCAATATCCGTGAGAGAATTGGCAAACGGTACGAAACAACAGCGCGCGCTCACACCGGAGCAAATCAAAGCGTCCGGCATTGACGTTTCTGCACTGAGCACCACCAGTGATGCGGCATTGCGAACGAAAAAAGCATTAGAATCCGGCGACACAAAATTACAAACGGAAGCCGCAGCCGGTGACCAAGCAGTGCAAGGAATTTTGAAGAAGACAGTTGGTGACAAGCCATTGAATGATCCTTCATTCGACGGCATGGCGCCGCCTTCGCAAAGAGACAAAGCTGTGATGCTAATCGCGGCAGAGGTTGGCTATGAAGGTTTGAAAAAAGCAGGTATGACAGTCGATGAAAAAACCAACACAGCGACAACTTCAGATGGTTCCAAATATACATTCACGCAACAACCGGACGGCAAGTTGCGGACAGCGTCGGTTGAAAGCGAGAAGAACAATCGCAAGACTGAATTTCAGTATAAAGAAGATGGTGCATTCAAAGGTTCTGTAGAAACTGCCAAAATCACGGACGCCACTCCCGGCGCAGAAAATGGCAAGGGCAGGAAGTACGAGAATATTGAACTACCTGCCATCCAGAAGGGTTGGGGTCCATACCAGGCTCTTCAACAATTGCAGCGCGAAGGCAAAATTCAAATGTCACCGCAAGAAATGAAGCAAGAAGCGGTAAGAATAAGAGATCGCGAATTTGCGAAGTTGGGCAGAAACTACTTCAAAGTCGGCGAAACATTCTCAATGTATTCGCCTGAAGAAATGGCAGGACAGTCCGGCGAACGCACGGTTAAAATCCACCGCGATGCCGCAGGCAATTTGCAGAAGATGGAACGCGGTGACAAGGCGACCGTCAATTTCGGTTATGACGAAAAAGGCAAGCCCTCCAGAGTGAGCGATGGGATAGGGCCGGATCTCGTCAGTAAAGACGGTGGTCAAAGTTGGGAATTCGAAAACAAGCAGGGAACAACCAACCGTGGATTGACGCCGGCTATCAAAGGCAAAATCACAGTGCAACCTGACAAAGGAACGGTTACTGTAACAGGAGAAGACAATCTTAAATTCACAATCGGCGCCGACGGTTCTCGCACATATACGGCACCTGATGGAAAAGAGATGGTTTTATTCCGACCGCCTGTACCAGTGGCTCCCGAACGCACCAGACCAGATCGCCTGCCGTCAGAACGTGGTCGAGAACGTGGTCGCACACCACGCGGTCGCGAGGGCAACGCACCTGCCAGCAGCGAATACGATGAAGGAGGAATAGTAAAACGTGGCGACTCGACACCGCACCAGCGAGGTCGAGGCAAGCCAGGTCCGGACGGAACAATCGCACAGACGTACATTAATCAAGAGAATAGCGATCCGCAAATGCGCGCCGTTCGCAATCCTCAGAATGGACCAGAGGGTTCAATGAAACTGAGAGGTTCGCCTACTATCAGCGCAGAGAAAATCGACCAACTTCTCAGAGAAGCACGCTCGCCGGCAGCAAAAGAGCGCATACGAGATCAGGATGGAAAAGAGATTACTTTCGGTCAGCACCTCTACAAGCTTGGTGTCGAATATGGTGTAGACCCCGCGCTGACGATGGCATTTTTCAAGCAAGAATCAGGGTACGGAAAAGCCGGTGCCGCAGCGCGTAACAACAGCGTTGGCAACATCAAAGGCGATGGAGGATTTCGCCAATATGGAAGTTTTGCAGAAGGCGCGCGCGATTGGTTTAAACTCATGCAAGACGGCACCTATTACTTCAAACAAGGCAGAGACACTGTCGGCAAGGTGATGCCTAAGTATGCGCCGGGCAACGACGGCAACGACGTCGGAGGCTACATAAGGGGTGTAGAAAGTAATGTAAGAAAATGGTCACGCGAGAGTGCTCATGCACCGGAGCGCGCCGCAACTCCAAGTGAAACTGGTGATGGTAGCATTCCTGGCAGCGCAGAAAGAGTGCGTAAAAGCGAGCTTCGCGAACGAAGTGAAGTGCCAAAACCCGATGACACCGGCAGACCAATTGTTGAAGTTAAAGCCGGAGAAAGCATTCAAGCCGCTCTAGACAAAGCACCAGAAGGCGCCATTATTCGCGTTGCGCCGGGCGTGTACAAAGAACGACTGAACATCAAGAAAGACAATATCAGTCTCAGAGGTGACGGCAAAGCGATAATCGATCTTGACGGGCAAAACATCTCGGGTGCCGCTGTCAACATAAGTGATAGACGCAATGTAGCTATTGACGGTTTTGAAATTCGCAATGTCAGAGGTGGCGACACACCAACAGCGATAAAAGTCGAGGGTGCAAGCAGGGACATCTCCATCACCAACAACAATATCCATCACATTGAAAATGCTAAGAACGCGCACGGCATAGCAGTGCTTGGCACTTCTGCCACACCGATGAGGAACATCAACATTGCCGGCAATAAAGTTCACCATCTCAAATTAGGTTCGAGCGAAGCTATTGCGATCAACGGCAATGTTGACGGATTCAGAATCACCAACAACCAGGTTCACGACAACGATAATATCGGCATAGACGTCATCGGCTTCGAAGGCACTGGGCGCGCGGGCATAGATAGAGCGCGCAACGGAATTATCTCGGGTAACAACGTCTACAACATTGACTCAAAGAGCAATCCTGCATATAAAGGCGATCGAAGCGCAGCCGGCATTTATGTAGATGGTGGCAGCGACATCATTATTGAAAACAATACAGTCAAGAATTCAAACTATGGCATTGAACTAGCATCTGAGCACAGGGGGAAAAACACCTCTAGAATTCAGGTGCGAAGAAATATCGTCGAAGGCAGTCACGTCGCGGGAATCTCTCTCGGCGGCGGCAGTTCTTCCAATGGCGGCGTGACTGATTCCATCATTGAAAACAATGATTTCAGAAACAACGCGCGACCTCTATGGCGTCAACATCATGTCGACCCCGGCATTATCTATCGCAACAACGACGCTCCAATCCCGGCAGCCACTGAGCCCGCAATAATTGAACCTCCACGACTCGAACCGCCAACATTGCGACGAGAAACTGGAACACCAGTTCCATCAGGAGTTGTTGGTGAACGCGTCATAAGAGATATAAGCGATCGATCCAAATTCTACGCACACCAAAATGACGGACATAGTTGTTCTGCATTCTCCATGGCAATGATGGCAGGCGATCACCTGCTGGGCAGACCGCCGCAATATGGAAAAGAAACGCAGTCATTCAAGGCTTTAGCCGGGGTGTTAAACCATGGATATCGTGGATCGCTCGAAACGATGGCTGGTCAACTACGACAAGTAGGTCTTGAAGCAAAAGCATATCAATACAGCAGGTTTGGACCACAAGGCATGCAAGATCTCAATGCCGAGTTGGACCAGGGGCACGGTGCAGTTGCAAGAGTAATCAACCCGCACACCGGCAACCGTCACTACATTTATATAGCGGGCAGAAATGCGGAAGGCAATTACATTCTTGGCGATCCGGACAGAGGCAATCCATCACATGCTGCGCCAGTCAGTCCTCAGCGCTTGATGAAAATGATGAGCGGCCGCGACGGATTTGTCGCCGGATGGGCAGCATCAGACGGACCAGCCGCGAGCACTCCTGGTACTGCATCATACAAACGAGCTCAAGCGATGCGATAAGTTTTATTGATGTCTGCCTGAAGCATCTGCAACTTGTATCAGTAATAACAAACAGCCTTCTTAGTCCATGGATTGCCAGGGTAAGCCTTGTGCAGAGCCAAGTAGGCTTTCTTCGAGAACTCGCTGCCGACTGGTGTCACCTCTGTCCATTTGGGCAGTTTCAACGCGCGGTAGAGCATTTCAGGAACGTCAGGATCAGACGGATGTGTTTTTGCCCAATCAAGAACAACCTGCCCAAAGTACCGCGATGGATGGTTCTTCAGAATCAGCGACCGTTCAGATGCAGCGTCTTTCTTCTCAATGTCCGAGAGAAGACGTCTCACTCCTGGCTCGCAATACTGCTTCATCTTGTTGCGTACATCACTATCGCCTACATAGCCAACTGTCTCGTTGTAGGTGTAATAGTTATCCTTGTCCGAAGGCTTTTCATCGTTTGCAATAGGGACCCAGAAATTGTTGTTGTAGTAGTCGAATTCACCTAGGGGTTCGCCGTGCCTTTCGATGCCGCCGCGAAGATAAGGGGCCATTCCATAATTGCGCAATATTAAACAGGCGACAGCGAACTGACGTGCTGGACCAGCCGGAGCATTCTTGATTTTCATCACCGCTGCGGCAAGCGACGGATTAGTAGCAGCAAGCACAGGCTCAAGCTTCGAAGCCTCGTTGCTCTTTTGCAACAATTGAGCACGAGTCCAGGCGGTGCGAACGATAACCGGTTTGAATCCAGCAGGAATGCTCTGGCTCTGCGCAAATTGCATCCATGTTGAAAATGGTGCATTACGACTCATATCTGCAGCCATATCAGAATCCAATGCTGGAGTGTCTGTTTGATACACGTTGGCCGCTTCCCGCTTTTGAAACTTGGTGGAAACCAGGTCACTCGAGCTGCCCAAAATTTCAGGCGCGTTTAACACCGAATACTTCAGATACTCAGGCAGGGATTCGCTGGATGCCGCCATCTGCATCGAGAACAAATTGCGGGTGGTGGGAGGCAAATTGGTAGCAGCTAAAATAGGCTGCAATGTTTTTCGCGCTTCTGCCCGTTTGCCGCTGGAGAGCAATGAATCAACCACGTAAAACTTACAAGTCAGGTATGCCGGCGAACCCTCAGAAATCGTGTTTGCCGCCTCGTAAAGCTCTTTATCATCCTGCAATCGCAAACCTAAACCAGACAAAGCGGCGACTAACCAAACTAGGCTCTTTGTCTTACTCCACATTTCCCGTGCATGCTTTGCAGCATTCAAATCCTCTTTCTTGGCCTTCTCCTTTGACTCATTGGAGTCAAGCCAAATATCATTCGTCGACTTCTGCATGTTGCAAACAAAATCTGCCATATCATGCGCTGCGGCAATATTGCTTCTGCCAGTATCAGAACTCTTGTCGCCTTTAAATTCATCTGTCGAACCCTGCACATTTAGCCCGGACAATGGCGGGTTGCCATCGAGGAGAAAAGTAAAATCCCCGACGTCTCGTCCGAATCGCTTGCTGGTTCCATCATTTATTGTGGTGGCGAGCGTTTTCACAACTTCAGAAGCTGAAAGATTCAAGTACGAAATCGGACGCAGCAAATCAAGAATGTCTTCTCGATCAGAAGCTTTGGTTGCGTTGTCGGCAGCTTTTTGCAATTCTGCTGAAACGGCTTGTGCATCACCGGTGCCATTACCTATAAGGATTTGATTGGCTTTCGATCGCAGCACCATATATGAGGCGATTTTTTGAAAGAATGTATTGGGTTTGTCAGCCAATGCTTGAAACATCGAAGTGGCTTGCTCAAATTTCTTGAGATAGAAATTGGCGGACGCTATTTGATAATTGCGCGCATCTTGAAGGGCAGGAGCAGCGCTTTTCGGCAACACAGATGGTATGGCATTTTTCTGTCCACTGATGCCGAAAATATCATCCTGTGCCTTGACCCATTCGCGAATCTCTTGACTCTTCGCAGGATATTGTTTGAGGAGATTACCGAGAGTCTCGCCCGCGAAAGCAAAAGAAGATTCTCCAATTCCGGTCTGATAGCTGTACGAATCCAATTTCCAATAGATCTCCGCGTTATCCTTCGGATTAACGCCAAGAGCCTTGGCCCGGAGCTTTAAATACGTGTCCTTACGATCTACAAACACCTCGGAATCGTATCGTGATTCTCCCTTGATGCGCTCATGCCAGAGCTTGACGATACTGTCCTGTTCTACCTTAGAAAGCGGCTTTCCGGAAAGTTGGCGGTAAGCAACAACCAGGTATGATTTCGCCCAACCCGGTTGAATTACGCCAAGATTTCCACCGGCAAAAAGTTTGAGCGGAAGATCGGGATGGTTGCCATTGATCAAAA
This sequence comes from Cyanobacteria bacterium DS2.3.42, assembly GCA_013823055.1. Classification (GTDB taxonomy): domain Bacteria; phylum Cyanobacteriota; class Vampirovibrionia; order Obscuribacterales; family Obscuribacteraceae; genus QKMZ01. The sequence goes on along the minus strand of PNLN01000094.1, from coordinate 1,106 downwards.
TTGCAAATGCAAGATCAGGTGCACATGCCTTCGCCGGCGGTATCGGCATTGCTATGAAAGAAAGTGAAAGCAAGGTAGCAATAATGCTTCGCGTTATTCTTTTCATTTACCAATTGCCTCATATGTGATGGCGCGAAGTCTCTTCTCCGTCCACGGTCGGGAACTAAAAATGTACAAATTGTCGGTCTTTCTTTGAACTTCAGTTGGAAACAACATTCTGTTTGTTTCTCCCTCATTTGCAGAAATACCGATGGCAATCGGAACACCTGCACCACTATCAAGGGTCTGTTTCTTGAGCCGTGACAAAACATCGCGTTTTCCAGGACCAATACTAAACAGCATTGCCACTGCCTCATCTGCGCTGCCGGGTTCGATCCATCTATCGGCAAGCAGCCACGAAGCGAGAGCTGTGATGGATATCTTGGTGGCAGGTGGCAATTCTTGACGCAGATTTCGCAGGAGAGTTTTGTAAAACGGTCGTTCGTCTTCCAGCGCATCGAAATCAATTTGCACCATTTGCGATGGTTGCAGCTTCTGCAATTTTTTCAACTGCCCTGTGATTGTCCTGGCAACAAATTCTGCAGCTTTTTGATTAGGGATCGAAGATTCCGGGGTCGAAAATCCCTTATTCGAAAATCTCTTGATCGAAGAGACCGCGGTTGAATCAGCCGACGAAGAAGAAACCGCACCGCCACGAATCGTCTCAATGCGAAAGACAGGAATCGTTTTGGCATTCTTTGGAAGTTTCAGCCGCTGTACTCGCGGTCTAAAACTGACCAGCGAACCGCGCACATAAATGTTTCCTGCAAAATAAGCCACGTCAATTTCGGCAGGATCAATGTACGAAAGATCTTCATCGCGTTCCCAGGCCCAGACTGTGACATGCGGGTTGATCAGAACTGCGTTGCGTTGCGCTTGTACAACCAACGACAGCCCGCAGGCGACTAGCAATAGTGGCGCTAGAAGCCACTCCAGAATGATGCTGCGCTGCCGCAATCGCTTGCCTGACATGCTCCCCCAACAAAATGGTTAACCGATTTTACACGATTGACTCGCATTTTTAGGCGGGCGACGCTTGGCGGTTGCCTCATGCACCTGGGATTCAA
>PNLN01000098.1 GCA_013823055.1 Cyanobacteria bacterium DS2.3.42 | reverse complement strand
GCTGCCACCAAAGCAGCAGGAATTGCACTGGCCGAAACAGGCGAGCAGATTTTGGTACAGGGCGGAAAAGAGGTTGTAGAACGAGGCGCGCGGGAGATAGTGCAAAACACGCTTGCAAGCGGCGCCAGCAAGCTAAACCCAGCAGATTTTACCGCACTTGCAAACCGAGCAGTTTCGCCCGAACTAACAGGCGTAGCGCGTGAACAAGCGGTAAAACAACTTGCGGAGTCACTGCAGAAAAATGTCGCGGAGCAGGTAGCCAGCGGTGTGGTGCGTCATGCAACTCACGTAGGTTTGAACGCAGGAGGTGGTGCCGCCGGTGGTGGCTTGACCGGTGCAGGCGAAGGCATAGCTGAATGGGATTCGCGCAAAACTGTTGCGGAAAACCTCGCGCACATTGCAGAACGAAGCGGAGAATTGGCTCTCGGTGGAGCAGTCATTGGCGGAACCATTAGCGGTGGCATCACTGGAATAGGCAGAGCGCGCGAAGCGCTTCGAGGTGCACGCGAAGGCGAAGCCGTAGTTGGTAAGGATGTAATAGCCGGTGGCAGACGTGCCTCGGATCAAGTGGAAGGCGGAGTCAGACCATCAGCCCGCAAACCTGACGCTCTCGAAGGCACGCCAGAAGCACAGCCGGTCGTTCGCGATGGTGACGTAAAACCAGTTGCTCGCGATGGTGACGGAAAACCCGTGGTTCGCGATGGTGAACTCAAGCCCGTCGAAGGCGAAGCGAAACCTTACAAATCAAAATTCGAACGCACCGTTAACGAGAAAGGGCAAGTCCTCGACAGCAAAGGAAACGTCCTTGAGAAAGACTGGCCTAAAATCGATCCGAAAAACGTGGAAGCAGTGCGAGCGCAAGTGCGGACGGAGCTGTCTCAAGTAAAAGGAGCAAACGGTGACAGTGTGTTGCAAAGGCTTGAGAAATCAGGATTGAGTCCGGAGCAGCAGACAAGAGTACTCGACTCTCTGGGTGAAGTACGCGAGCATTATGCACGCACTTTTGCGACTGATGTCGATCAACCGGTTAATTGGATTCACACTCAAGGCGAGCTTGGAAGAGTGATTGATTCAGCAAAAGCGGCCGGTTTGACTCCAAATCAAACCGAGGACGCTTTACTGGCATCAATGTTCTCCGATTCATTGAAAACCAAAGCCAATTTCACTACCCACCACATGGATGGTGAATTGGCTGCCGAGCACATCTTGAAGAACAAACTCGGAGGCGAGTTTACGCAGGAAAGATTGGACGGTATCTTGCACGCCGTTCGCGAGCACCAGATTGCACCACCAGAATTCATGGCGATGATCTACGGTGGTGCTATCCGACGAAGTATGGGACGCGCATTGACGGACGAAGAAAATGGAGCGCTCGGCTCACTGCTTAAGAAGATGTCCAGTCCATTCAAGTCTCCAACGGTAGACGCACCCGGCGGCGGAAAAATGCTGGAGCTGACTGACGCAGAACGTGCATTGCTGAACAGAACCGGTGCTGACAATTGGTATGTTCCAAGCGAAAATACGCCATGGTACAAGATGTCCCGCGCCCTCATCGACGGCGATGGCATCGACAATTATGCAACTCCGGGCGGTCTGAGCAAAATCATTCAAATTCGTGGACCAGAGACCGGACCGTTTTTCAAAGATGGAAACTTCCGATTTGAGAACGCGGAGAGAGCGGCGGGAACACCACCGAATTCATCCCAACAATCATGGAGAGATAGCTTCAACGATTTTACAAACGTGGCATCGCCGGATGGTCTTAAGATTGCTCGCGCAGCCGCATTTGAAGCAGAGGAAGCATCACTCAAAGCACAAACAAGAGTGGATGCTTGGCTCAGAGAAAGGCTCGGTATTCCAGCAAATCAAGAACTACCTGTGGTACCAGGCTGGACAGGCAAACCGAAGCTTGACTCGGCTGGCAAACCGCTCATCGGCCCTAATGGCAGAGTCGTAATGCAACCGGACAATGTTAAATATCCCGACTACGAACAGAAGTGGTGGGATGTACATATGAAACCAGCCGGTGCCAGAACGCCTGAAGAAAAGGCATTTTACGAAGATCCGGCAAACAGATATCGCGGCTTGAACGAGCAGCAGATTAAGGAGTTCAAACTAGCTCAAGAAATTCGCGACCGGTACGCGGCAGAACTAAGAAAAGAACAACGTGTCGCCGGCGATGCCGCTCCCGATTATCAACCCGTTCGAGGACAGTGAGATGCAATCCACACCAAAACCAAAAACTCTACAAGACATGCTCAAAAGGCAAAACGAAATGCAGTATGCCGCGATGGCACATGCGCAAGCTGGTCAACCACTGCCGGATGACTTCACTCAAGAGTACACAGAGCTTGAGCAAGAAATTGCAAAATTGACGGAAGAGAAGAAAAAGTGAAGGCACTGTTCGTAGTGCTTGTTACTTCTGTCTGCTGCCTACCGGTTTCGGCGCAGAACTATTCTTCTCAAACTGTTGATGACTATGTCGGTGAATTAAACGAAAAGAACATCGAGCGCTGGCCGGATCAGCGTATGCCAATCAAAGTTTTCATCAAACCTGGTGAAAATGTTATAGGTTTTCAACCACAATACGCTTCCTTTTTAAACGAAGCATTGCAAGCCTGGTCTCAAGCTATGAGCGGGCAGGTTTCGTTCGTCATCGTCAATGCTCCTGCAGCCGCGGACATAACAGTAAGCTGGATCTCCCACCTCCCGGAAGACAGCAAAGAACTCGGTGGACTGACAACTATTTATCCCGGTTCCGAAGGTCCCTCCAAAGTTGATATAAAACTGGTTACTTTTCCGGAGCGCCGTTCTCAGCAGCAAAAACTGTTGACCGCAGTGAAGTTTTCAACATTTCACGAAATCGGTCATGCTCTGGGCATCGCCGGCCACAGCTCAAATCATCAGGACGTGATGACCGGAACAGTGCATCTCAATAACACTATGACATTCATGAATATTGGACTTTCAAACAGAGACGTCCGCACACTACAGCGCATCTCCAATGACCCGGTCTTAGCACAAAGGCGCAACGAGAATCATGCAGTCGCGAATCAGAAACGAGAAATTTCGCGCCTGGGTAACGAAGGAAATAAGTGTTTCAACAGCAAAGATTACAAAGGTGCAAAAGACTGCTATGAAAAAGCATTTGCAATTGGCCGCACGCACCCAAGTGTTCGGCAAAATCTAGCAATGACGTATTACGAATTGGGAAAACAAAAAATTGACGAAAGTGATTGGAACGAGGCGGATCGCCTAATCACCCTCGCAATCGAAATCGACAGACAACATCTAACCTTTCCTATCGGTCTCCGCCGATAAATCTGCCGCCGCATGTGGTGTGCGCTTAAAGATCAAAAAGTTCCGGAAAATTTGGGGAATTACAAGCCGCCGAACGGACACACAATTGAAGTCGGTAACGTCTATGGAATTCCAGCAGAGTGGGTCACATACGATGACGTTAAGGGAGGTCCTGAGATGAATATTGCCATAGGCTCAGCTTATCTGGCCATGATGATAAAGAAAGCAGGTGGTGATGTGGGCAAAGCAATGGGTCAAAAGGGTAAAGGAGGTGGCTATGGGACCGGCTCCGATAAATATGACAAGATTCGCGACTGCGAGGCATGTTTAAAGAAGCAACTGAAGACTTTTGGACCTCCGAACATCGACTGTTGCTTGGGACAAGGAGCGAAGAATCTTAAATGAATAGCAAGTTAGTTTGGGAAAAGATCATCAGCAGGCCTTGCCTGGGTTATAAATTGTCGAATCTCTTTGACCAGGGTATTTTTTTCTTGGACGTATATTTGCCGGAAGTATCATTCCAGCGATAGATGTCTACGCTCACGGGCAAGAGCTCCTGCTTCACTTTTTTCTTGTACAAGCTCTGTATTTGGAACAATGATTCGCTGGCGTAAATAATTACCATCCTTTTCAGTATTCTTGTGCATTATTAAACCGCCAGATTGATATGCGAATTCAGGGTTGAGTCCATTAGAAACTGTGTGAAGGACCTCAAATACCTTTCCTTTTGAATAACTGAAAACAACCAGATGACGTAAATTGCCTATACCTTCAACCCAAAGTGTTCCAAGGTTTCCATCGTCCAGAATAAACGCTGAGATGAGGCTTAAAAGGGTCGGATGGTATTTACAGATAGTTTTGTCATCGCTAAGCACAGAGAGTGCATCTTCTGTTTTCGACGACGATTTGACCTTTACAGTTAGATGAACTTTCTCGACGGGAGTCCAAGGAACAAAAAAACGAATATTCTCAGCATCAATTGTCTCGTTTTTGCTTTCAACGGACTCGGCGGCACCATTCAATGCTAGAACGAAGAGAAGTACAATCACACCCGACTTTAAGATCTTTGTCATAGCGTATTCCTGAAGAGTTTGAGCAGGTTACTTTCTTACGTTCATATGCCGAAAGCTACGTCCACAATATCACCAATCAATTACTCTACACCAGCCATGCAAAAGGCATTCCCCTGGATTCACGTTGTGGGTTTTGCACGAAGCAATCAAACTGGTAATGATAGCGGCATTCTTTCCACTATCACATGCTCTGTATTAGCTTCCGAAACGCAGCGAATTCTTCGAGAAACCCGAATGGCGAAACCGTTATAGCAATTGCAATTTTGAATTAGTCAGCGCGTAGGAAAGCGTTGCAGGAACAGCATACTTGAAGTTTGAATCCGCCCGTTGTTCGATCTGATCATAACTGATCGACGGGTGCAATTTGTGAAGCGAAGGCCGAAGCACGACAAGAAGAAAGAGCGATTTTGGAGGCAGAAACTTGCGCTGCTTGCGCAGAGCGGACTTACCCAAGCGGAGTTTTGCCGGCAGCATAATTTGAATCAGAACACGCTGTCTTGGTGGAAGCGAGCAATTAAGAACCTCGATGGAAAAGCTTCGTCAACTGGAACGCGCGCCAAACCCATGCCCTTTGTGTCGGTTTTGAGCGATGGCATTCAGCTTTTTTCTGCTCAAGAGTGCGGTGAGCCGGATGTGCCAATTGTGGAAATTGACCTCGAGCGAAAAACTGTCCGGATTTTCAGAAGTGCAGGCAGTGAGAACCTACGCGCTTTAGTGTCCGCGCTTTTGGGTATTGCGCCATGATCAATTCGCTTGGGTTGGTGAGAATTTTTCTCTGTACAGAGGACATCAACATGCAAAAGAGCTTCAATTCTCTTCGTGGTGTCATCATCACGTCCATGCATCTTGATCCGCTTTCCGGCTATTTGTTCGTTTTCAAAAATAAGCGCGGCGATCGCATCAAGGCGATCTATTGGGATGGAGACGGTTTTGCCATGTGGTACAAGCTCTTGCAAAAAGGCACATTTCAATTTCCAGACCTGCAGAACTTTTCTTCGGCTGGACTCGAAATTGATCCTTCCACGTTGCGGATGATCCTGGATGGCATAGATCTCGGCAGTATTCGTCGCCAGCAGCGCTTCAATCGGCAGCCGGCAGCCATCGACTCTGCTGATCTGACCAGCGCCAGGAGCATTGTCTTTTGAATGCGCCTGACTGCCTTTCCTTAGCTCTTTTCATGCGCGGCCGGCACAAATCAATCACACCACCGGTAGCGTACTTTGACAGGCACGTGCTTGACTTCGGTGTAACAATCCATAGAACACATCTAGTGTCGACGCCTCCTTGTCATTAACGAATTTCACCCGCCCCTTAGTAGGCAATTTCCACTTGACCGTGCTTGTCGGCGATTTTGACAAGCGATGAAACATAAGCATCATTCTGCGACGCTCAAATTGCCGAAATCTACTTTGCGAAAATGACCAGACCTTAATTGCAGAAGTGGTATCACATACGATGCTTTACTGTATAGTATAGTGGTATGGACAACAGGTAGAAAATCATGCCGAGAAAGCCTCATAAAGCCGATGCTCCCACTCCTGAAAATTTGCCCGACAACATCGCAGACTGCCATGCCTTGATCAAAGAACTTTTCGCCCGAGTCGCCGAGTTGGAAAAACAACTCAGCCGTCGCAACCGGGCCACGTTCGGGCAAAAGTCCGCTAAGGTCGATGCAACGCTTCTCACTGGAACTGGAAAGGCTATTCATCTGCAGACTGCTGGCGAACTGGAAGCCGAAAAACAGCGTTTGAACATTGTTGAAGAATCGAAACACGGTGGTGGTCGCAAAACCTCCTCCACTGCAATTGAAACCAGAAAAGAAGAGCACCGACTCACAGACGATGAATTGCTCTGCCCCTGCTGTGGCGAACCCGGGCAGGTTATCGGTTTCGAAGTCTCTCACCAGATTGAATTCATGCGCTCGCTTTTTGAAAACATAGAGCACATCATGTTTAAATACGCATGCAAGCAGTGCGGCGGAAAGATGGTCACCGCACATAAGCCCTACCAGCCAATCGACAAAGGAAAGGCCGGTCCAGGACTTCTGGCAAAGATAGCTACCGACAAATTCTGGCTCCATCTGCCTCTCTACAGACAGGAGCAAGTTTTTGAACAGCTCGAAATTCCGATCAATCGCTCGTCCATGTCTCGATGGCTTCAGGGCGCCGCGGAGTTGCTCGACCAGATTGTGCAGCGAATGAAAACGCGCATACTGGACAGCCGCGTCATTCAGTCCGATGCCACAACGATGCCGGTGATCAAAAAGGGACTCGGTAAGACGCACCGAGCATACATTTGGGTATACCGCGGAGATGCCAGCCAGCCATACGTCTGCTACGACTATTCCGACACCGAGCACTCTCTTTACCCGGAGAGAATTCTCAAAGGATACAAAGGAATTCTGCAAACAGATGGCACCAACAAATTCAACGGCATCATAGAAGAAGGTGCGACATCTGCAAATTGCTGGGCGCACGTACACTGCTACTTCGAGGATGCCTGGAAGGACGAGCCGGCAGCTGCCGCACTCCCAATGGGTGTCGTCAAAAGCCTCTTCGACATTGAGCGCGTCGCTGCAACTTTGACTCCAGAAGAGCGCACCGATATTCGCCAACGCCTGGCAAAACCCAAAATTGAACTTCTCAAAGCCTGGCTGGATGAAGCAAAACACTCCGTGCTTCCAAAGACAAAACTCGGCGAGGCCATCACATATACGCTTAATCGCTGGCCCGCACTTCTCGTATACCTCGATCATGACTTTGTCGAAATCAGCAATAACGGCAGCGAACGCAGCATGAAGCCGGTGGTGCTCAGCCGCCGAAATTGGCTCTTCGCCGGCTCCGAGGAAGGCGGAAAAACAGCTGCGACAATCATGAGCTTGATCGAAACATGCAAGCGCCTGAACATTAATCCCTTCAAGTACTTGCAGGATGTTCTTACTCGCTTCCCGTCCGCGAAAACTTCTCAAGTTGACGAATTCCTTCCTGACCGCTGGCTGAAAGCGCGGCAATCCTAATTGCATTGCTCGCTCACAACTGCATCCTCGCGCGCGCGCCTGACTATTTCAAGGGTGCGGTTGCTGCAACGCTTTCGAACGTGGCCGCCAAATCCGGGCAAAATGGCCAGTCGTTGGCGACAAAAATTATGGGGTAATCGGAGCGGAGCTGAGCTGACCGTTATTTCATACGGCGGATTCTCTCCAACGCATTGACCACAGCTGGATCATTTGGCAATACTTCAACCAGTTTTAAGAGACATGTTTCAGCAAGTTGAAGATCTCCAAATTTGAAAAAGTGCGCAGCATTATATAAGACTTGCGGCTCTGGTTTATTCACTTTAAGCTTATCGAGCCATGCTAATTTGACCTGTTCATATGCATCGGGCCCATCCGCCTGAGGGCTCACTTCCGACCAAGGGGAGGCCAGGAATGGATGTTCGGGGTAGTTCTCGACTAACCAAAGTAACTGCGAAATCTTTTTCAGTGTAGCTGAGGTGTCAGCTTTGCTCACAAACTTATAGTGCGCTATTAATTGGAACCGAAGATTGAGGTGGGGTTTATCTCCAACATCGCATAGAACCTTTTCGATAGAACTTACTCTTTCAAGCGACAAACCGTCACTTCCCTGGAGAGCGGCTTCAGAGAAATGCAAGGATTCAAATTCGTCGTCGATGTTCATCTTTCTATAAAGCCTACGCAAGTAATTTAATGGTTAAACATCGTATGACAGTCTGTCCACCATTCGTCATAGAGCAAGGCACACTTTCTGTAAGTAGGATTTGTATTGTTCATATTTATTCTAGACTCCGGATTGAAATCATCATGTTTTGGGTCTGGATAGCAATCAGGATGCTTTAAACAATCAAGGAATCTATTGAATGCTGCGGTTTGACATGTTGCCTCAGATTGCCAGGGTCCAACATACTCGCTCCAAAAATATTGCGGTGCTGCTTCCTGAGACTGTCCTCCACCATTCATCATTGGATCAAGAATTGGTAAGAGTGAAGTTCCTATTATAATTCCTCCAATGATTATGAAAATGAGCCTGAATCCGGGAGGAGCTCCATTTCCTTGTTGAATTACTTGCTGGCCAACTTGTTCCATCTGTGCATTGACCAGTCCAGAAGGATCTGAATAAGAAACAGGGTTACTATTGACGTAAGTGTATAAATTCTTTCCACCAGCTTCACCGATTGGATCTCGATTTATCCAACGAGCGAGTGATGCACTGTAGCTTCTATTTTGTGTAACACTCAATGAACTTCTGAAATGGTTGTAATATCCATCGAACCCAAAATCTGCATCCATGATTCCTGCAAACTTTTGGTTTCTACCATAGCTGTCGTAGCCGTATTGCGCTTCTATGGTGCCGCCGTTATCGGTGATTTCAGAAACCGAGCCAAGGTGGCTTCTAGCATAAAAGAAGGCGTTGCTGCTGATCTCTTCACCCCGGGTAAAAAACTTTTTCGTGACTAAACTTGAAGCGTTTCTTTCTTCACTTCTTCCGGAAGAAGACCAGATAAACTGTTTCGTACTGATAATGGAACCAGAAACAGTTTCAACAATTTTTGTGTTCCTCCAAAATCCGTCATATACAAATTCGCTGTTATTTCCCGCGCTGAGTAGGCTGGGCGCGTCGCCGCGCCCGAGCCCCTCGTAGAACCGTGCGTGATAGTTTCCCATCACACGGCTCGCGCATCCGACTCCGCCGGTGGTGGCGGAGCTTTTCTTGTTTCTTTGCGCCGTCGCATGGGTTTGTTCCGTCGTTCGTACCAATATTCTTGAAGTTTGGGGTCATCTGGGCTTGCGTCGAGTTTCACCTTCACGTGCCTTTCGATTGGAACGTAGGCAACATTGTAGAGGTGGAGAATTTTGTCGGCGCTTTGCGCTTGAAACGTCCAGGTCACATTATTGTGTAAACCAAAATATTTCTTGCGCACCCAGTCTCTTCCTTTTTTTGGGTGGCGTCGTAGACACCATTTCCAAAGCATTTTCCAGATTTGACACGAAACGAACGAGAACGTTTGTTTGCTAACAACGTGTCTGTAGTTGTTCGCCCAACCGCGAAGAATTGGATTAAAATGTCTGATGACATTCTCGGGTGCAGCTTGCTTGTGTTTGTTCAGCCACATGCGCAGTGCTGCGAGGAATGCAAGCACCTTATCCTTTTGTGGTTTGATAAGGCATTTGCCTTTGTAGCGTTTAACTGAGAACCCCAGGAAATTGAACCCATCGTCGATGTGCACAATTCTGGTTTTCTCTGGGTGCAATGCAAGTCCTCGGGGCTGCAACCATTCTTCGATGCTCGATTGAACGGCTTCAATCATTTCACGCGACCTTGCGCAAACAACCAGGTCATCCGCATAACGGATGTATCCGTATGCGGAACCTAGATGCTTTTGCAATCCATCAAGTGCCACGTTCAAAAGTAAAGGTGAAATCACCCCACCCTGAGGGACACCGGATTCGGTGGCATGAAACATTTCTGACTCTACATATCCTGCGGTGAGCCACTGCCTAATCAGTTCACGGCCGGGCACATTGCCGATGACTTTTAAGACGTGCTCATGTGAAATTTGGTCGAACGCGGATTTAAGATCAGCATCCAAAATCCAGGGACGCTGCTTACTTCCATTGAAGGATATCCAGCAATGCGAAATCGCATCATGGATGCTCCTTCCTGGTCTGAACCCATAACTGTTCGTCTCGAATCGAGCTTCCCAGCAAGGTTCCAGTGCGTTCTTAACCATTGCCTGTGCGACCCTGATGCGAATAGTCGGAATCGAGAGCGGGCGCTTCTGTTCTGGTTTCCCAGGTTTCGGAATATATATGCGTCTGGTCGGCTTTGCCTTCCAGAGCGTATACTTGCCCATACTTCGAACTAAAGCTACTCGTGCTTTGGGAGTGAGGGCAAGCTCTTTGTCTACGCCGGCAGTTTTCTTGCCTTTGTTCTTTTGAGTCACCCTTCGCACAGATACCAGCAGGTTAAAGAAACTGCGGAGCATAAGTTTCATGAGGCTGCGAACCTTATTCCACTTTTGCTCACGCGTTGCACGGAATATACGCTGTCTCAGTTTTCTGATAGAATTTTCGATGAAATCCCATGGTATGGAATCCCATTCAAAAGACTTTCCTTCCGTTCCGATACCGTATTCGGTTCTATCTTTCACGGTCGTTAGAATCCTTTACTTTGTATTTCCGCGGGACGCTCTCTGGAAGTCAGCCGCTTTTCAGCGTGGGTTAAAAACCCTATCATCGCCATTACAGCGAAGCGTTTGCTTCCTCCAGAATCCGTTACCTCCTGGGCATTAGTCGTTGCTTGCGCTTCGATTACTCGCTGAACGGGCGAGAGCCCATGAGGCTTACCGCGTTCCATCAACATGATTTGCGACCGGTTTAGGTCCCATCTGTGCTCCGGCGGGGGTGTAGCCTCCTCGCTGCACACCACGGGAACATGTGCAGCCAACCCGCTTCCCTTTTGGGTTTGGTGTCACAGCCACTTTCACCAATTCGATTATTACGGAACTTACGATGATTTGCTTGCGCTGACCGTGCCGGTCTCTCCTTGCTCCTCGGCTTCCTTGTGGCTAGAAGCTTCGAAGCTTTCGTGCCTTTCTACCCTCTGTGTTCATCACTTACTGACAGAGTAGGCGGAGTCAATGACTCTTTTACGAGGAGACTGAGCGTGGAGGTGCTCTGGGACTAAGTCCATTCATGTTGACGACCTCGCGTCGATGACCCCGCATAATCGATCTCGATCAGCCGGTTCTCGGCATCCCACTTGTACGTGTTCGTACCATCGCTGGTCATATTGCCGTTAGCATCCCACGTTAAGGTCGAAGACGCACTTGCAGTAACGTTTAGCGAATTCGTGTTCGTCTTTGTAGTTGGAACTGCATCGGTAGCAGAAATATTTGCCAAGCTTGCTCCCGACGGCAA
>PNLN01000256.1 GCA_013823055.1 Cyanobacteria bacterium DS2.3.42 | reverse complement strand
GAGCTTCCGCGTAGAAGGATCGCGGAGATAAATTTCAAGGTTTTTCATTGCTAGTTCCTGCTTCATGTCTCACACATCCTTATCAGCGGTTATTGGGATAGCTAGGTAATTCCAACCATCGTAGCCATCCAAGAGTCTGTAATTGTTGTTCTCATAACTTCCAGGAAACAAAATCAACAGTTTGCCTTTCACGCGTGGAGCCAGCTTGTCCACGACTTCCTTCACTTTCAACAAGCCGAACAGTGATCCAACTCCAGAAAGCGCGACTACTGCATTTTCGTCAGAACTGAATGAACCCATTTCGTTCTCAAACTTCTGAACAAGAAAATCCAAATACTTTGGCAGCAATGTTTGAATCAACTGCGGTTTCTCAAAATAGCTCTTCGCGTAACGCTGACTCATGAGCCACGCCGCGAATGTGTCTGTGAGATCAAACAATCCCCATTCGTGGCCAGTTTGTCTTGTAGCGAGTTCAAATTCTTGAATCTTCGCCCGCAGCCTCAGCTCCTCCTGCTCGTTGTATACACAGAAAATCACTCGCTGAGCCGGTGCGACATCACGCCAGGGAATCGCGACAAATTTCTCGTATCCTTGAATCAGTCTCTTAATCTTGCTCACGTATCCACCCCAGTTCCTCGGCAGTCAACAAATTCGGGAACGATACATCAACTACGTTTGACACGCGTTTAAAGACAAGCCACCCTCGTTGAGATGCTTGGGAAGCCAGCTCCATCATGGCGCCGTTAGAAGTGCAATCGAGAAGCTTCGCGTACTCAGTAGAGAACAGTGCTTCACCTCTCGTCCCGGCCAAATAACCCAGGAAAAGTGCATAAGAGACGGCTCCGATTGTTGGCTCCACCTTGTGGCGTATTTTTTGTGCACGACCTGAGAGATGCCCAGACTTCGTCCAGGTTGAACCAACATTTTGAGCGATCGATTTTAGTGTGCTCTTCGAAAAGCGCTCCGGAAACTGCTCTTCGTATATATCTTCTAAGTCCTGACGCTTTAATTTGTTACCTTCTGAAAAGTGCAATATGTACGGTGCGCTTACGCGCAATATAGGATCTCGCGCGTACGCGCAAAGCAAGGACAAGAGTGGCTTTGCTGACGGATCCCGCTTCCAGAAGTACAGAAGGACTCTAAAAACTGTAGTGGCTGGATCCAGCGAGTAGAGGTCGACCAGATGTCTCGCTGTCAGTGATCGCGTTTTCCCGGAGCGCTTCTTCAGACAATTGTCCTGCGCGATTGCACGAACGTAGTCAGCGCGAGTAACATCAGTACTGCTAACTGTTAACAACAGGGTGTCGAGTTCTTCCAACATCATGGTACGTGCTGTGTGTGCACCACCCTTCTCAAAACTAAAGCCAAACCGAGCAAGCTTGGAGTGTCTTGTCGGCCTATCTTTAGTTGCTGTGATCATCTTCTTTCTCGCACCACTAGCCATTCTTGAACTTTCTCTACTCTCGCACGAGCTGCAGTGCGTTCCGAGTCTACTTAGTTAGTCAAATTACCTATGAAAACCTTCAATCGCAAACTTCACAAACAATCACTTCACTGAAGCACCAGCCCCAGACTGAAAGATCTGCTTCATAATCAATTCCCAATCGCTCTTTGACATTTTCACAACTCCGTTTCTGAAGAAGACTGCCCAATACGCAAGGTCTTTCACGAAAGTGAGTCGATCGATGATTTGCATGATGTCTACTTCCGAGGATGTCCCCAGTTTCTCAGCCCGGAAGTCGAACCTATCAGGGAAATATCCGTCTTTCAAAAACACTTTTTTGTGATCAACGTAATAATCGCTCGTTGCTTCACCCTGTCCGATAATTTTCCAATCCCCTTTTCCAGCGCAACACACAATATGATCGCCTTTTGTCACACCACCCAGTATGTGCTTCCGTGAGAGACCGAAGACACCAGCCTTCATGCAGTGCTCCATATCTTCGCGCGGCAAACACAATAGCCAAAAGCTCATTACAATCGCCTCAAGACATACGTCAAAAGAAGCTAATAAGTATATCAGGAAGCGGTTGTCAATCAAACTGCAACTATGCTGCAGTGACCGTTCCAGCGATTTCTGCGATCATTCGGCGCTTGTCAACCGCCAACCGGGGGGAATCGCCTCGAATGATCTACTCCCCGAATTTCCGCTCTCCAATATGCGGCAGTACAGATTTACCAGCTCCATTTGCGCAATTGTCGTGCAGCGAATTCCCGCCAATCTCGGACTCCCAACAACCACTGCAACCGTTTGCGCACGCGAAATTGCCACATTTAGGCGATTCTTGCTGAACAGAAACTCAATCCCTCTGCTCAGCGATTCGCCAGAGCTGGCGCACATAGATACAACAACAATCGGCGCCTCCTGCCCTTGGAATTTATCGACAGAACCAACTTGAAATCCGGGCAGGCAGTTTCGTAGTCGCCGAACCTGCATGTTGTAAGGTGCAACGATCATGATGTCCTTTGGCTCAATGCGTCTGGAGACATCGTTATCGACCAGGTTGCATCTCTGGAGTTCGTCGACTATATCGATAATCACATTGGCTTCTTCCTCGCTGTCTTGTGTGTTCCCTTCGTGATCCACAGGAACAAAGAGCAGCCCCGCTGATCTGTTTACGTATCCCATCACATCATTTGACACGTCTAAAAAGCGTTTGGCCGCATCGGGATGCGCGTGCAATCGACCTTCGTAAACGGCACCTGATATGAATGCACATAACTCAGGATGCATCCGCCTCGTCGTCCCCAGAAAAATGCCGAAGTCATCGCCAATCACCTGCTGCTCGGACAGAAGGTACTCTAAAGTCGACTTTCCGCTGTCACCTGGGTGCGATCCTTTCAGCGGTTGTGCCAACTGCATTTGATCGCCAATCAGTACAATGTTTTTCGTGGCGCGGCTCATAGCCACGAGATTGGCAATCGATACCTGACCTGCTTCATCAACGAATAGGTAATCGCAAAGTCCATCCGCTCTTGAATCACTAAACAACCAGGCCGTTCCTCCAATGCACGAAAACATGTCACGTCCCTTTTCAAAGAACGGCTTCGGCTCAAGCTTATAGACACGTTTATTTTTTACTTCGAAATCTGCTTCGTCAGACTGTATTTTCGCTATTCGCACAGAGCGATCTTCTCCAATCAACTTCGCAACCTCGTCAAGCAGCTTAGCGATCGCCTTATGGCTGTTTGATGTAACACCAACACGCTTACCACTTCTCATTAGCGCAGCAATTGCTTTCGCGGAGGTGTACGTTTTCCCACTGCCCGGAGGCCCTTGAATGCTCAATGTAGTGCTGTCCATTCGCGAAATCACATCAACCACACCTTCAGCCATATCCACATCAGCTGCCAAGATCGCACCGCCTGACCATTCCCTAATTCGAGGCTTCCGCCTCAGTAAGAAGTCTTGCAGAGTCGGACTAAGCTCTTGTCCAGCGCAAAACTGTTCCGCGATCCTATAAATTGACTCGGCAATCGCTGATGCATCCACGAACTCATCAAGTATCAAACTGAGATGCTCCGGTGGAGGAGACTTTTCTCGCGATCTCTTCAGGGTGATTTTGCCGCCCTGCGAATCAATGCTCTCAATCCCAATTGTTTCGTCTAGGTCGTGCGCATAAAAGCACTTGGCGCCAACATCTACCTTCGTATCCTGGTCTGGATCGAAGTCATAGTCATACAAGATTGAACGTTTGCTGTGGCTTAGCCGCGGACGTGTTCCGCTCCTTCTGAGTCCTGCTATGCAACACGCGTCCTCAAATAATTCCTCTTCTGTCATCGCGTGCCGATCATACTTGGCCCAGAATACTGGTTTGGCTTCGCGCCAATGAAATTCCAAAAGTTGTGCCAGGAGAACCTGAACGCGCTGCTGCTCAGTCCATTCACTTTCATCTGCAGGAATCGCGTCGAGCATTTGCCTGGCCAGTGCGGCAGCTTTGCTACGTGTTTCTGCGGCAGTCGAGTCCGGTGGAATCTTCGAAGCCTGAGCGATGAAGGCGATCCCGCGCTCGCTCTGTACGGTTCTGAGCCATTGCGTCAGCTGATATGTAGAATCGCAATCTTCTTGGTTGTATGAACGAATCTCCGCCAATATCGGAGAGTTCTTCCAACTGTCACCGTCTTTGTGATCCAACCACTTCTTGTAAAAAACAACAGAGTCCATTGCCGTGGCAACATCGCCGTGCCGCTTTTCTCTATACAATTGCTCAACACTTTTGATTGAGTAATTCGGTCGCCCAATTCGAAGGGATTGACGAACAATCGGCAACAAGTCAACGAACACTTCATTTCGAAGCAAGGTATCAAGCTCACTCTCGCGAGTGCCATACTTGCCCATCAGTTTACGAAGAGCTGTTTTCTCATACGACGCATAATGATAAATGTGCATTGACGGATCTGCAATCCAGCGTGAGTGGGCCCAATCAATGAAGTCTTCAAACGCCTTCTTCTCTTCCCCAGGGTTATGGGCCCACCAATCGCGAAAGACCACTTCACTTCTCTCGATTATGGTTGCCCCAAAGAGATACTCCAGTCCGCCATCAGCGAAGGGATAGCCCTCCATGTCGAAGTAAACGTCCATCTCGGAAAACGGCGGCAAATTTACTAGCCCTTTGCCATCACTGCACGCAATCAGATCGAATTTCGGAACTGGCATTCCGACTGAGGATATTTGCAATTGCGCCTGATGACGCAATGTGCACAAGGTTGTCTCTTTCATTCCCGGCACATTCGCGTCTACCAATGCGGCCAGCTGGCGCATGGTTCTCGCGCCAATAAGATAGAGCTTCTTAATCTGTACTCTTCTGATGTTGGCAACGCGACACAAGTGATCTAACTCCTCCATGCGTCGCTCTGCTTCGCTCGTCCACCGCCCAAACTCTTCGAGTCCACTGAAGTCTGGTGGGTTCGAAGGATCAAAGGCTCTCTGCTGTTCCAAAAACGCTTTCCGGACTTGAAAGTAGTAGAACAGGTAATCTTCGCCGCGGAGCGATCGCGTTTCTTTGTTTCCTAAAACCAAATGCAAATGCGCAGGACACTTCTCCTGAACCCGCGAGAGCAGATCCGCATAGCACGCAAGTTGCAGCAGATAATACGGTTTTGCATGCAACCCTAATTTTGTGTCCCAGGGTTCGTAGTGAAAAGAACCCAACTTGCTTTCGCCCTTGACTCGCATCAAGAAATCAGCAAAACCGGCGAATTCCCCGTCTTGAAGAGCTGCCTGATAAATGACTTCACGCCCAGCCTTGAGAGCCTCCACAGTTGCCTCAAATTTGTCTTCAGCATTAGAGATATCGCAAACGTCATGACGGCTTATCTCTAACTGCCTCAGAAATTCACGTTCGTGTTCGATGCCTCGCTCTTGCAATAACTTCTCGGTTTCACCATCGGGGTCTGGGTGATAGGCCCCAGGTGATTCGATATGCGCTCGATCCATCCAAGTTACAAAAGGCGATTCCAAAAACCGGCATAAGTCAGACGGCGAAAATACTAGCCCGTTTTTCGATTTCCGCATGACAACAACCACCTTGCACAACCGCCCTTGAATACACCATTTTACAAGAGGCTCACCTTGGTAATGGAAAACTCCGAATTGGGTTGTTTGCGTGTCCTGAATTCAATATTGCACCTCCCGCTGCAACATGTCTGCAGTGGCGACCAGAAGCCAAATATATTGATCGTGATTGATCTTCATTGTTGCCGGTCGAACATCTCAAAGATGCGGCCCACTTCTAGGGTTTTCCCCATTATCGATTTACGATGCCCGCCATTAAGCTGGTAATAGAGTGCTGGAAACGCGGCACTTTTCGCCGGGCAAACATTAACTTAGAATCGAGTGCAGCACGGCGGAGACAGTACAACTCGATTCACTGTCATTCCTCTTTTTTATCGCAATTTCTCTTTATTGAGGAGCAAGCATGAATAGCTGCTCCTCTTTTTGAACAGGGCCACAATGGTGGCATATGGAGTAACACAATGGACAATCTCATACCCTTTTCACCTTCGCAAAAAACTGATGCGAAGGCAAGTTTCTCTCGGTTCGACAATGAACTTCTTTCTCGAAGAGAAGCGGCCGCTTATCTCGGCATCGCCGAAAACACGCTTGCTATCTGGAAATCGAGCGGTAGATACTCATTACCCTACATTAAGCTTGGGCGATTAGTGAAGTATCGTCGAATCGATTTGGATGCATTCATCATGAACCGCCTGCACGGCGGTCAATAAGAACAATACTCGAAACGAGCGGGAGTTTCAATTGCTCCCGCTCTCAACATAACTGGAGGTCGCATGACACAAGCGAAGAGCAATCTTAAGCTCTACACTGTGCGTGATGCAGCCAAGCTTCTCGACATGTCAGAACACACAATTCGCCGGTTGATCAAACAACGCAAATTGGCAGTCGTTCGTATCGAGCAGCGCATCATGCTTACTGAGAGCGGAATCATACACCTAATCAAAAGGAACACATACCCGATACCTCGGGCTGTTCCGTCGGACACAGCAATCTGTTTCCGCTACCGCTAACAAATCACAAAAACAATTCCCTGGAGGAGAGAGTGGAAAAAATCGCTCTCTCCTTCTTGCATAGGAGAACATCAAATGGAAAAACTGAATCTTAAAGACGCAGTTGCGTTCGGCAACTCCGCGTTCACAAAACTCGATAGAGCAGAAGCTCTTTATGAGCAGATTGTCGAAAAACTCTACGCCTTGGGTGAAGACGTCGCACTGCGCATCGAGTGCCCAGACCGAATTGCCGATGCGCTCATCAAAGCTGCGCACGAGCATCTCGGTCGACGCAATGGCTACAGGCTCGCTGAAAAGGCTTTGCTTACAGCCTATCGCATCATCAGCAAAACCACGCCCAGCGACAACGCCAAAATCGCTGTTGTCTATAAAATGCTCGGGCACGTTTGCTGCCGGCAAGGAAAGCACAGAGAGGCGATGAAGTACAACGCCTTAGCCCTCTTGCTGCAGATCAATCCACAACCACTTTCAATCCAAGGGAGGCACTAAGTGCCCCCTCTTTTCGCTCTTGCAAAGCGTAAATACGAGGAACACAAACAATGGCAGTAATGGACTATGAAGCTTGTTATGCAGCACTGCAATTGAATTTTGGTGCCGGTCTAAAAGAGATAAACGAACGATGGCGAAAGTTATCGCGCATTCATCATCCCGAT
Organism: Cyanobacteria bacterium DS2.3.42; assembly: GCA_013823055.1. GTDB lineage: Bacteria > Cyanobacteriota > Vampirovibrionia > Obscuribacterales > Obscuribacteraceae > QKMZ01. The sequence continues at coordinate 4,134 of PNLN01000256.1, read as the reverse complement.
CGGCACATGAGCGATCCAAAAGCGTATCGTCAGGCGCTGGAGAAACAAAAACAACTCAACAATGCGCGGGACATACTCAAGAAATGGTTTGAAGCAAATCCGCATTCTTCGCCACCTAAGACGCCGAGTGGCTCAACACAGAACAGCTCGCGCAGCAATTCTGCTGGTTCGAATTCAACGCATGGTCAGCAAACCGGTCCTCAATCCCAATCAACGAATAACAGGTCTCAGCAAAATTCTGGGCAGTCATACCGAAGTCAGCAACAGACGCATTCAGAACACTATCACTGGAATCATAAAAACCACTCGCACAACAGAGCCTCCTCTTCTCACAACACCAGTACCACAGGTGCCACCACCAGCTGGTTCAAAACAACAGACCTCAAACTAACTCCGCTGCAAGAATGGGTGAAGAAGGCTGATGCCTATTGCAATCGTCCCAACAGCGACTCAGCAACGGCACTAGCAATGGCACTCGGATTCGCTGCGGTATTCGGTCCCCTGTGGATTATCACGGCGACTATAGGTCTGATCTTTCCAGACCTTCCTGGACACTATCCAGACTGGCTAGTGCCCTTCCTGTTAGGAGGCTCAGGATACATCACCACTTACTTGTTCCGCTGGTACTTTGCAGAGGCTGAAATCATCAAGCTTCAAGAGCATGCGCGATATTTCAGAACTGATCGAACTGTTCAGAACTCGATTGAGTATCTCAAAATGACGATCGGCAAGCAGACTAGACATAATGCAGAATGGAAGTTTATCTCAAGCGGCACCGCTCAAGAAGCCATTTTGGAATTCGTAGAAGAAGTGCTCCCTGACCTGAAGCGCCCACGACGAATCGTTCTGCGCTTCGAAGTCAAAGATTCAACAGTAGGACGATTGGTTGGACTTGAAGTAAGAACTACCTCTCCAATTAACTCGTTCTCCTGTAAGAAAATTGCAGAATCCGTTCTGGTCGAACTCAAGAAGGACTTCCAAGAAGTCGCTGCCTGACGACCTGTCCTATCCTTCAAAACCGGCCGGCACTCTTCTGTGCCGTGCCGGTTTTCTCTTTACTAAAAGCTGTTTCAGCTAGACTTATGTGTTGCCTGACGACCCGTCTTGACTCGCCCCGCTCTTTTAGCTGCGAGCGAAGGCGGGCGATAGACGGCAGATGCAAAACATGCACGCCTTCGCCCGCTCAATTTTAGCAGGGCGGTCAAGACAAACAGGACGAGCGAAGCAGCATCCTGCTGCACACGGCCTTGAGTTTCGCTCAAACGGAACGAATCCGGCAGTATGATAGAATTTCAAATGGAGTCGATTGCCTTGGTTATGAGCGACCAAAAAGACGACGCTTTGAACAACACGTTCTCGTGCCATACAGAGCATCTTCGTATAGTCACGCTGGCGTGGTAGTGCTTAAACGCTCTTCTCTACCGTCTCAAGTCCAGCAATGACATGAGGTGTTTGTCATGGCCGATGATATTTCCAAATTGTGTTCTGATTTTCTACGCGAATGCTATCCGGGGCTCAAGGCTACGCACGCGCGCGAACTGGTCGCTGCCTACTTCGGTTACAAGAGCCACGCAGCGTTACTCTCCGATAAAGCCAACTCGCTTGAGTTTTTGGATATGGCTGCGGTGCTCGTTCCTGACGTTTACATTATCAACGAACGCCGAGATTGCCTGAATGGACTGCCTGAACAGTTGCCGCATTCCTACAAGCTTGTTGATGAATTGACACAATTCCTGCAGTCCGAGGAGCTGTTCACCGGTGAAGTCTGGGAGTGCGACGACGTCGGAGACTTCGTAATTGATGAGTATTTACCTGAGCATCTCAGTCCTGATCTGGACATCGAGCTGGAGAAAGTAATTGCTTCCACCAATGCGGTGTTTGAAGATATCAGTTATGACAGGGCTGACGTCGAGGAAACTCGAAACAGCGTAACCATCATCGTGACTGGCTCTTATTCTGGTTACTCGCTCGATGACAAGGAATTGTCCGGTGACTTGATCGATATGGAGATTACCGTGCACTTGCCTCGCTGTGCCGGTCGCATCGCTTTTGAAGAACCCGAGATAGACGTAGTTGGCACCGTCAATCGCGACTACCTCAAAGAGGAAGGCGCTCAGGAACAGCCACTGACGGCAAGTTCTGAACGAAACTAGGGAACCGGTCGTCAACGCAAGAAGAGCTGGGCAGATTTCCTCGCCCAGCTCTTCAAAAACTTCGCTGCTCTTTTACTTGAGTTTGCCAGCCTTGATGGCCTTGGCTGTCTCTAAATATGGGTTCGTGTTCGGAAAACCGCCGTCCAATCTTGGACACCATTTCAAGGCTATCAGCATCAATTTCAACGGCGGAAAAGTCGGTGCTGCCCTTCATTCCACGACCGATCTTAAATTCGACAATGACGGTGTTTGGTTCCTGGCCCATTTCAAGGACACAGCCTTGCTTGCCTTTTCGCAATTGAATCTCACCACCATAGATGTCGTCGCAGTCAAGGTTCGTTTTCAGCTTGACTGAATCGAACATACCGAAATCGTCTGCCCGCATTGCATTCCACCTAAGCGTGTACGTCTGAGTGATTATAGAATTCAAGCGACGTGCGCTTCAAGACCGCCGGTTGTATATCCACTCAAGAAGCAACGCATGTCGATCCCGCCGCCAATAGCTATCCCGTTGCAGCCGTCCCTCTTCTGATTAATAAATTGCCCGCGCCTGATTCTCACCTCGCTGAGAATGCTGGCCATCGAGTTTCGCCCAAGCCCAAACGTCAACACCCGATCAACAGTTCTTGCCGTCAAGCCGGTCTATTGCTTTCAAATCGCGACAAGGACAACCTACTTGTGCTATGCACCGTGGGTAGTGGCGGCGCAGTCAATCGACGGATCCAACATGTGACACAAGCTCATCCAATTGGCGACCTCCCCGGCATGTCTTAACGTGCGGAGACTAACACAACTTTCGCAAGCTGCAATGGCAAACCCTAAAGGGCGCTGCGCGTCCATGCAACGTGCAAAAGCGCTATCGCGGCTGACACTTGTGTCTTTTTAGACGCACAGACACGCACTGGAGGTGCCGAATGAATAATCAGATCACAGTTGTAGGACACGTCGGACAAGCGCCGCACACAGTATCCTTCGGAGACACAGGCAACAAGGTAGTTAAGTTCTCGGTCGCGGTGAAAGAGTTCTCCTCTAATACTGACGAGGACAAAACTCTGTGGATCGACGTGGATGCATGGAATGGGCTGGGCGAAAGAGTACTCAAAGCCATAACTAAGGGGCGCGAGGTGGTGGTAAATGGCAGACTAGCAATTTCGACTTATCCCAAGGAAGTGAACGGCGTCAAGGTTCAGATGACAAAGCCGGTCATCAAGCTCACCAGCTTCCATCTCTGTGGGAAGAAGCCGGCAAAGGAGGAATCTCAGAGCGCATAAATTCCATCTATCCACAGTACACAACGTTGAGAGCAGGGGCAGATGTCCCTGCTTTTGACTTGTTTCTCTTCATTGTTACCTTCTAAATCCTTATGCGCCACTGCCAGACGACTGCTCACTCGCCGCTCGCCCCGCAGTTCCATTTTGAAGCAGTCCGAGCACTGGGGCTAGGTTTGATGTCTGCCGAAATCACAAAGAGCAGCAGTCAGCCTGGGCTTTTCTATTTCTTCAAGTTTACGGGGTCGGCGCCACCGCGCGTCAAGCGCACGCAGTTCAATCTTGTTCTGAAGCACCCATATCTCTCCGCTTGACCCACGGAGCCAACCCCGCGCCCCGGTTTTGAGGCGAAAAGCCTTCACTAACCGGAGGTTCACAGTATGGATAAAGAGTACGGTCTCGAATTGACCAACAATAGTAAAACATCATGGGCATTCAGCTTGCCGCGCAGTGAAACCTGCATCGGCGCAACGGACATCTGCAAAAAAGTGTGTTATGGAAATGGCGTTCGTTATCAGACAACTGGACAGAGAGCCAAACGTCAGCGCAACTTTCGAACGGTTGAATTGCTCCTATCGAAAGGCGGACCGGAATTACTCGCCGAGAACCTTGTGTGCTTGATCGATCAGGTCAGACCAGCCGATTGGCTCGCAGCCTCCATCACGGGCAAGCAGACTCGAACGCCCTGGACAATTCGTCTGCACGATACAGGT
>PNLN01000200.1 GCA_013823055.1 Cyanobacteria bacterium DS2.3.42 | reverse complement strand
TCGAGTGACGTGTTCGCATTGGCAATTGCTTCATCGAACTCATCTTGCATAAAGTAGTAATAGGCAAGCCGCTTGTAGCAAGTACCTTGCGACATCGGTCCGCCGACTTTCTTGGTCGTTTCAATCAAACGCGTGGTGTTGAGCGCGGCGTCAGCCCAGTGTTCTGCCTTATCGTAAAGTTCGACCAGATTGAAGAGAGCATCTGCATACTCACGGCAGTCAGGACCGCGCTCACGTTCGACCGTCGCCAGGTTCATACGCGCTGCTTCTTCGCGGTTTCCAAAGTCTTGAACAGCAGAAGGGTTATGCTTCTTATCGTTGATTACCCAAAGCTGGTCATCGCTAAAAGCAGGATAGTCCTGGTTTTCCGGACTCAGAAACGATAGGGACCAAACAGCGACCACAACAATGAGCAAGACTGAGGTAGTGAGAATGACCATCATCTCGAACGAAACTGGCAAGCGCTTTGATTCCAATCGCTTCGACTTGGTGACTTTCTTGAGCGCGACGGCTTGTTCTTGCCACTCTTCGTCGCTGGCGGTGTGAATCAATTCCAGATCGTGTTTGATATCGGTAACGTTTTGGTATCTGTTGTCCGCGTCTTTAGCGAGCATTTTCAATACGACCAGCTCAAAGCGCGACAAGGTACGGTCCTCTGCAGAATCACTGACAAGAGGGCGAGGCGCCTCGTTCATGTGCTTGTAGGCGGTTTCCAGGACGTTCTTACCGACAAAGGGCGGCTTGCCGCTGATTGTCTCGTACATGACACAGCCTAAAGAGTAGATGTCCGAGCGCGGGTCCAGCTTTCTGCCCATGCACTGCTCCGGGCTCATATAGAGCGGACTGCCGAAGACTTCTCTTGTGTGAGTGATGTACTGATTGGATTTGACGTCATCTGTTTCGTCTGTCAACAGCTTGGCAATGCCGAAATCCACAACCCGAGCCAATTCCTTACCGCCCGATTCCTTTTGGACGACGATATTGCTTGGTTTCAAATCCCTGTGGAGAACCTTTTCCTGGTGCGCGTACTCGAGAGCTTCGATTGCTTGAAGGAAAAGAGAAATCGCTCGATCCACCGCCAGGTGACCACTCTTAGATAACAAATCCTCGAGACTCTGTCCGTTTATGTAATCGCAAATTAAATAGACCTGACCGTCTGAGCCAAGGTGAAAGTCATGGAAGTTAGAAATATGCGGATGGCGAAGATTGGCGTTGGCTTTGGCTTTCTGCTCGAAACGCTTAACGTTGGGGAGTTTTGCCAGTAAATGTGAATGCAGGCATTTTAGTACGACGACTTTGCCGGTCTCCAGCTCCGTCGCTTTGTACACCATGCTCATGCTGCCTTCGCCAAGCAATTCCATGATTTCCCAGCGATCGGCGATGTGTTTGCCGACCATCGGATCGACGTTGCCGAAAAGGGAAGTCTCATCTTTTCCGCCGTCTTCTTTGCCTGAAGGCGGGGTTGTCGTGCCTAGTTTCTTAGGCTCCGGTCTCGGCGGCGCAGCTTTCGGGCTGGCGCTTTCAGCGGATTCCAGGACGTTTTTGTTGAAGTTTTCTTCTTTGACAGCCACTTTCTCTTTTGGTTGCGCAAAGCGTTCAGCGGCCTGCCCGTTATCCTTCTTGGGGGCGTCTTTGACTTTCGCCGCCTCTTTCAAGGCACGCTCGCTGGCTACCGACGCTTCATCATGAAGCGTTAGTTCCTCATCTTCAAAGATCGGCTCTCGATCGTCGCTCACGTCAAAACGAAAAGGGGAAGGGTTTCTCTGCGCCAGCCGGAATAAGCCTGTAGCCCGCCATTATCGGTCGCTACTGCAAGCCCAAGCCGCCATAGCTCCATTAATACATAGTATTCCACTTGATTGCCTAATCAATCTTCTTATGCAGAAAATTGGACTGCTGGGAGATTGGCAATCTTCAAAATTAACCGCTGAACCTTTGCACAATGAAGGCGGCGAGATTGGTTTTCCTTAAAAGTGCCAGGTAGTTTTGCTTGATGCGGTCGGTCATATTATCGTCCTTGCCACTCTTTCGGTAAAAGGTATAAGCATATTCAATGTTTTTGGTTGCCGAATCAAAGTCACGAGCTTGTGCTTGAGCCAAGCCCAATGCATATCGAGACTTAGCCAGGTATTCCTCAATTTGGTATTGATTGCTTGCCCGATTGGTTTGAATAAATCGCTCCCAACAACTGACGGCGGTCTTGAAGCCTGCAATTGCATTAGGATTGTTGCTAATACGCTCAATTTCCGCTTCTTCAGTCAGTAATGCCAACCAATCACGCCTGGCTATTAGTGCCACATTTTGATATTGAGCCACATCTCTGTATATCTGTTTCAGCTTTTCCGCCTGCGCCAGAGCGGCGATATAGTTTCGCTCATGTACATTTATCTGCATCATTGCATAAAGAATTTCCATTTGATTTTCAAGCTTCCTCGGACCGCTTAACGATTTACTGGCCGTCTCATACGCTTTTGAATAATCTCTGTAAGCCCGATTGAAATCATTGAGCGCCAAGTAATTCTGAGCCTGCAGCTTAAAAACACTGATGTATTCGGCTGAGTCCTTTTGTGCCAGGACTTCGTATAGATTCAAAACCCAGTCGGCCTGCTGGACCGCAGACAGATAATTTCTGTCATTCCGAAACTCCTTAATGGCTTCAATTCCGGAAGGAATCAAGGCAGCGACTTTGTCATAATCTTCACCATTTCTAATTCCCTTTGCCCAGCGCTCCCGTATTTCATTCCAAACCCTGTGGTCGCGCATAACGAGCACGTCCATTTGCTCAGTCACCTGTGCAGCATCAGGATCTCTCTTGACCGCAACTTGTTTGAAACTCTTGGCGAAAAGCGACTGACTCTCGAGATTCATCTCCTGCAGGGGATCATACATAGCTTCCCTAACTGCAAAAAATCCACCCAGACAGAGAACCAATCCAATCACGCTGGCCGCAACAATCTTTCGGGTCTTTGTTTCCTTGGCGCTGAGTTTTTTATACGTCTTTTTTAACGACTTTGCCCGGTGCTTCCACTCTTTTTCTGCACTTATGAGTGCATTGTTTAGGTCGGTTTCCAACTCACTCATTGTCTTGTATCGAGCAGTCGGCTCTTTTGCAAGTGCTTTCATAACCACAGCATTCAGTCGTTTAAGCAGGCTATCAGGCGCCTTTTCATCAACAATAGGCTCAGGCGTTTCGCGCAATTGTTTTTGCATTGTCTCAAGGACATTCGAGCCTCGAAGCGGTGAGCGACCGGTCAATGCCTCATACATGAGCACACCCATAGAGTAAATATCAGAGCGATTATCGAGCTTTTCACCACGGCATTGTTCGGGGCTCATGTACAGAGGGCTGCCGAACACCTCACCGGTTTGAGTTAGATGCTGAACTTGATCGTCATCATCAAGCAACAATTTAGCAATACCGAAGTCTACGATTTTTACTGACTCACCGTCTTCGCCATTGTTGACTAGCATGATGTTGCTAGGTTTCAAGTCGCGATGGATGACACTGCGTTCGTGGGCATGTTGCAAGGCATTAGCCGCCTGCACAAAGATAAAAACAGCACGCACTGGATCAAGTTTGCCTTCCTTGGCAATCACATCAGCCAGGGAAACGCCTTCAACAAAGTCCATGATTATGAAAGTGCGTCCTTCAGGTGTGACGCCAAAATTCTCCACCCTGATCAAATTCGGATGACTCAGAGCACTGGCTGTCACAGCTTCCTGCTTGAAGCGTTGCAGGTTTTTGGTGTTGGTGGTCAAATGCGGCAAGAGAACTTTTATGGCTACGATGCGGTTGAGGTCGAGATGCCGTGCCTTGTAGACCACGCTCATGCCGCCTTCGCCCAATCGCTCTGTGATCACCCAGCTGTTGTCGAAAATGAGCGGGCGAACATTCAATTCCTCCTCGCCGGAAAGGCTCATCTTGCGGCGTTCGTTAGCTGAAATTTCTTCAAAGGACGCATGCGAAAGGTCTAATTTCGTCTTCTCAACAGAAGGCTCAATCTGAGTGGAATTAAGCTGTTGATCCGAATTCTCTTCCGTCATTGATTGCTCATCATGGCGAACTGCTGTTCATAAGACTATTTACCCCGCTAATTACTAAGTCTAGATCCGTAGAAATTAGGAGGACTCAAACAGGTCAGATAAACCTATGGGTATAAGTATGCTGTGAGGGGCGAATGAAACATTATCGGAAACTAGCAACAGCGCTGCTTCTTGCAAGCATCTGTAGTCAAACTTATGCTGCGCCTGCCAACGCGAAGAAGCCTGGCTGGGTTCTTCGCCAGAACAGCCAGACATACGGCATTGTGAAATGCACCGTCTCTGCCGATGGAATCAAAATGGAGATGGGAAACGTCCAAGTCGGCATCGTTCCTCCGAAATGGCAGTTCACATTTTGGAATGACCAGACCAAATTTTATTTCGATGAGTCGTTGGAAGAATTTCAAAAGCGCATCCCGAGGAAAACACTTAATGCCGGCTGGCTCAAACGGCTGGAGCGCAAAAAACCTTATGTTGAGACCATTTCGGGCGTAAAGGCAGATAATTGGACGTGGTATGGCTATGATCCGAAAAATCCAAAAAAAACTCATCTGCTATATGACTTTGCATGCACCAGAGAGATGGGTCTTCCTCCAAGGCTAATGGAAGTCGCATCAATTTGCTGTTATCTACCTGTGGGCAAAGGTATGCCTTTGCGCGTTGTAGGAGAGACAGCAAGCGGCACGAAAGTTTTTTTGAACACCACTTTCATAAGTAAAACGATGGTGGATCCTGCAATTTTCAAACTCCCCAAAGGTTACACTCGGGTGAGAAATGAAATGGAAGTCCTGCTGAAAAAGAAAGGCACGGTCATGGATGAGGATGTTTCCGACCTATACAGACCATTCCCTAAGGAATAGCCCCAGGGAATGGTCTTGATCTTTGATTAGCGAGTCTTCTTTGTCGCTATTTTCTGTCTTCATCTCTTTCATCTACTACTTCTGCTTCGCCGTCCTGCTCGTCATCTTTCTTGGAGAGCTTTTCTGCCGCATCCTTATGAACATTCGGCAAATGACTGTCAGCTTTCCCTTCGTTTCCGGTCTGATTAGATGTTTGCGCCGGGTCAGCATCCGGGGGGTTGGTGCCGGTAGATTCAAGCAATGCGGAATCATCCTGCTGCGTATACACCGGATTATTCTTGCCCTTTGCTGCCTTCTTTTTATTCATAAAATCTCCTCGCTCGCTTCACTTTGCCAGCGACGGAGTTTCGCCTCGACAGTTCCCGAGGTGACGCTAAATGTTCTTGATTCTAAGTTCCAGACAGTGACTGGCCCATGCTCTTAACGATTTTTTGCAATTCGAGAAGACAGGTATAAGTAGGCAAAACCCAGAGGGTTTCATCCGGACCTATGTCATTAAGCGCTTGCTTGAGTGCACGCTCCAATTTCGGCTCACAAATGATGCGATCAGGCTCAACGCCGGCATATTTCATGCGCACTGCCATGTCTTCGGCGCGCAAGCCGCTGACAATCATTTGCCCCTGGACTGACTTGAGTGGCTCAAAATCCGCATCCCAGAGCCAGGAGATGTCCCGCCCATCGGCCAGATTGTCGTTTATTGCAATTAGCACTCTGGCTGTTTTGTCTTCAACAACCGCTTTAACCGTCTGACTGGCACCTGCCGGGTTCTTAATCAACTGAATCAAGACAGGCTTGCCCAGCAAGTTTATTTTTTCCGAGCGCCCAAATAGCGTTGTGTAATTTTGCAGACCTTGCTTTACAGACTCGAGCGTAACGCCTAATTTAACCGCGCAGGCGGCTGCGGCAAGAGCGTTATAAACGTTGAAGAGACCAGGGATCGGCAGCTTCACTTCCACGGAAAGATTTTGTCTCTTGTCGGTAAGTCTGAAGCGAGAGTTGGCGGCCTGCAGCTGAATGTGAGTAGCGACAATAGTTGGATCCGGACGTTTATAACTGCAAGAAGAACAGCGCCAATGACCCAACTGCCCGTAGAAGAAGCAGTCGTAGACAATCTCCGCACCGCATTTGAGGCAGTATGATAATTCCATAGATTGTGAGCAATCAGGACCCTCAGGGTCAGCAAGTCTTTGGCTGTCGATATCGCAATGAGCAGCATCCATACCGAAAAATAGTCGTGTATTATCAGGTACGAGCTGGCAGACATTAGGATCGTCGGCATTTAAGATAGCCGGAGATTTGCCAGTCGTGATGCCCTTTTCAATCAGTTTTGCAGTGGTGTCGAGTTCGCCGAATCGATCCAGCTGATCGCGAAACAAGTTTGTCACTACCACCACCGACAGTGTCGCTTCCTTCGCCACCAGAGGCAGTGCGGCCTCGTCAATCTCGAAAAGGCAATAATCAGTGTTTATATGCCCATCCCAGGAAGCAGCGTCAACCAGTGTCGCTGTAATACCCGTAACCAGGTTGGCACCCTGGCGGTTGTGAATGAGAGTAAAACCTGCGGTTTTTAAAACAGACGATAAGAGACCGGAAGTGGTGCTTTTGCCGTTGGTTCCGGTGACTGCGATGATGCCGCGTTTCGATTGCCCAGCCAGGTGAGAAAGCACATCGGGAGCCAACTTTCGCGCGATACGCCCGGGAAAGTTCGAGCCCAGTCCGGCACCTAAAATTCGAATAGTTCTCGCTGCCATTTTTCCAAATGCAACAGCGACTCTATCATTGCTCGTCATTGAAACCAATTTTCTTTCGAAGTCATACGAATATATCGTTAACGTCTGCATTCGCATACGCGTTGAGATCGTGCTCACTAGCGCGAATGATCAGCTCGTCGCCCAAACCGAAATGATGTTCGATATGCTGTCCGTCAATGAACAAAGTGCCTGTGCGTGTTTGCGAAACAAAACGCATTTCTTCATTGCGCTCGAGAATGCCTCGGGTCAATTGCCATTTTTCATTTGGGCGCATGCAGGCTTCTCGCACGATAAACTGATATCGCTGATCATTTATAGGCAATACAGTACCACCGGCAGAGCGCATCGAGCCAGTAGATCCACATGGAGTACTGACCCATATACCGGAGGATTTCTGCTCCTCGGAAATTCCTCTCAAATGCACTATAAATCGGCTTGTCGCTGCAGGATTGGAGTGAGCGATTAAAACTTCGTTGAGGACGAGATCAGGTAAAACTTTTCCATTGAGAAGAAGTTCCAGCCTGAGCAGCTTAATCGTTTTAATATTGTCGTTTTCTATGTCATCCAATACCTTTTCGACGTTTTTCAGCGAAGCCAGGCAAAAGTGCCCAAAGCTGGAAGATCTCGACGAATTAATGCCGAGCAACGGCAAGCTGTCGACGTGATGGGATGCATCCAGGAAGGTGCCGTCGCCACCGACAGATATGACCATGTCGACGCCTTTGATTCGTCCTTCCAATTCTGCCCGAACAACCTCACGATGCTCGACTCCACGCTGGTCCAGCGCAGTAAGCAAATGCTGAAGCGTTTCCATATGCTCTTCGTGAGCTAGTTTGACTTTGGTGACTGAAGAATGACCTTCTTCGAGAAGCTTTAGGAAATTTGCTTCCTTATGTTCGACTGCCTGAATTTGGTAAGTCGACTTCTTGGGAACGATCAGTACTTTTCGGAGTTTCACGATTAATCCAGAACTATTTGTGGGCAAGGGTTTGCGCACATAAGTGTGTTGACCCTGATGACGATGTTTCAGGGATTCCAATTGCGGCGCCAGGAACTGAAGAATCTAGCAGATTCCGCCATCTAATGCCATATACCGGGCAACGCAGGGTGTGAAACAGACGGACAGATTGAAGTTTTCTGCGATTCGACACATGAAGCTATGTATAGTTGTCGAGCATTGCCGGTTACAGAGATTCTAAAATTAGAACCGCACTGAGCATGCCCTTCAGGAGCTTAGTTAGTGCTTGAGTCCACAACTTTGAGCTCACTCACAAGGGGCGCCGGTCTTGCCTCTTAGGATATACTTGATGATCCCGAACATACGGCCGAGACTGGTGCTGGGAGGCATTAATGACATTTTCTGGCGCAGAGATACGAGACAAATTCATCTCATACTTCCGTGACAAGCGGGGGCACATCAATTTGCCTTCGTCCAGCTTGATTCCGGACAATCCTACTTTGCTTCTCACCTCAGCGGGCATGGTCCAGTTTGTGCCTATATTTCTGGGGCAAAGTCCTGCGCCAACGCCACCGCGCGCCGTCACCGTTCAAAAATGTGCACGGGCTGGTGGTAAGGACTCAGACATTGAAAACGTAGGCCGAACCGCGCGTCACCATACGTTCTTTGAGATGCTCGGCAACTTCAGCTTCGGCGACTACTTCAAAAAAGAAATCATTCCCTGGAGCTTCGAGTTAGTTACGAAGGATTTGGGACTGGAGCCTGAAAAAATTTCCGTCACTATATTCAAAGGCGACGAACAAAATCCGGCCGATGAAGAAGCCTACGCAATCTGGAATAAAGATGTCGGCATTCCTGCCGAGCGTATTTTCAGAATGTCACGCAAAGACAATTTCTGGGGTCCACCCGGTCCCACAGGCCCATGCGGACCATGTTCAGAGCTTTTCTATGATCGAGGACGCGACTTCGGTTGCAGCGACGATCCGGCCCAATGCGGTATCGGCATTTGCGAATGCGATCGCTATTTGGAAATTTGGAACCTTGTGTTCATGGAGCTTTTCAAAGACGAAAACGGTAATTTCACTCCATTAGCTGCGAAAAACGTTGACACAGGTTCAGGTCTCGAGCGAGTTGCACTGGTTCTTCAAAAGAAAAACAACACTTTCGAAACAGACCTTTTCATGCCGATTTTAGAAGAAGTCTGTAAGATCGCCGGCGTCAAATATACAGGCGGAAAGCCGATTGATGAAAAACCAGGTACGCCCGAACATAAAATTGACAGCTACATCAAAATCATTTGCGACCACGTCAGATGTGTAACTTTCCTGATCGCCGACGGAGTTAGAACAAGCAACGTCGGACGCGGATACGTACTGCGTTTCATCACTCGACGCGCTGCTCGTTTTGGACGATTGCTCGGAATGAAAGAGCCGTTCATCTACAAACTGGTCCCAAAAGTCGTGGAAGCATACGGAAGCCACTATACGGAACTGAAAGAAAACGAACAGGCCATCATCAAACACTTGAAGGCCGAGGAAGAAAACTTCGCCAAGAGTATTGAGCGCGGCACTGCATTGCTTGACGAACTGCTTCAAAAGAAAGAAACCGTTTTGCCGGGCAAAGAGGTTTTCGACCTTTATGCAACCTACGGTTTTCCAGTCGAATTGACTACCGAAATTGCGCTCGAACACGGCAAGACTGTTGATCTCGAGGGATTCCAAAATGCCAAGAAAGAACACCGGGCCGTCTCGGCAGTCGGCAATTTCAACATTAATATTGCCGGCGACGAAGCTCTAAGTGAAGTCGTTAAGAAACACGGCACCACCACATTCAGTGGCTATAAAGGTGTTTCCGATGAAGCCAAAGTGGTCGCACTTGTGAAAGACGGACGCTTTGTAGATCATGTTGAAGAAGGCGAAGAAGTCGATGTAATTCTAGACAAAACGCCTTTCTACGCTGAATCCGGTGGACAGTTAGGTGATATCGGAGTACTTGAAAGCGACGGCGCCCGACTGCAAGTTCTCGACACTAAAAAGCACGAAGGTTTGCATCTGCACAAAGTCAAAGCTCTCTCCGGAGTTTTGGAAGCAGGACAATCGCTGCACGCTAAAGTGGATGCTGAAAATCGCAATCAAACAGTAATCCACCACAGCACGGCGCACTTGTTCCACGCCGCGGTCCGCGACCTTTTCGGCAAACACGTCACGCAGGCCGGCTCGCAAGTCGGACCAGCATCGATGCGTTTTGACTTTACGCTGGAGAAACAACCGAAGCCTGAAGAATTACGCCTGATTGAAAAGCAGATGAACGATTGGGTGAAACAAAACGCTCAAGTGATCACGCAAGAAATGTCCCTGGATGAAGCAAAACGCACTGGAGCAATCGCCATGTTCGGCGAAAAATATGGTGACACAGTGCGCGTATTGAGCATGGGCGATTTCTCGCTGGAATTCTGCGGCGGCACTCACGTTTCTCAAACTGGTGAAATCGGACCGATCAAAATCATTTCGGAAGAAAGCGTTTCACAAGGCACACGTCGCGTTTCCGCTTACTCGGGACCGAAGGCATGGACTTATCTAAACGATCAGCTTGCTTATCTTTCCGACGCCACCAAACTTCTCAAAGTTCGGCCGAACGAACTTGCATCTCAGATTGAAAAACTTCAAGACACCATCAAGGAGCGTGAAAAACAGCTTCAGAACTTGGAATCGAAAATGGCATTGTCCAGAGTCGACGAGTTGAAACAGAAGGTTCAGCAGGTGGGCTCCGTGCGAGTAGTCGTTGAAAAGATCGACAATATGAACGTCGACGGTTTGAAATCAATTGCCGAAGCTTTGAAGAACGGTTCGAATTCGCTTGTGGTTGCGCTTGCTTCAAGCAGCGGTCCCGATCAGGTTTCACTCGTAGTCGGAGTGCCCGACGAACTAGTAAAAAAAGGTCTTAACGCCGGCGAACTTGTCAAGGCAGCAGCGCAAATCTGCGGTGGCAGCGGTGGTGGCAGACCGCAACTCGCTCAAGCTGGTGGAAAAAAACCGGAGAACATTTCGGATGCATTAAATAAGGTCCGCCAGTTAGTGCAGGAGAAGTTGCCATAATGCGAGGAACAGCACCAGAGAAGTCGGATCTTCAGACACTTTTGACGAAGGCAAACAACAGCAAGAGCAAGAGTGCATCTTTAGATTGGCTGCTTTCCGCCAAGTATGCCTATACGGTTACGGTCGACACTAGCGATCCGGAACAACTGCCGCGTTGGACACTGTGGGATATGAATGGAGTTCAACCGAAAGAAACGTATTCATTCAATTCAGAAATGGATGAATTTCTCGAATATTTGAAGCCGTACAGCAGTGTGAGCGGTCCGAACCTTCATGTAACGGAAGAGAAAAAAGGCAGCAGTAACGTCCTCGAATTCAAAAGAAAAAAGGACTAACTACGAACTTTCAATAGTGCGTTGGGCTTGAAACCTTCGTACTTGTAGTCCCAATTGGGAGTGTTTCTGACAAACGATGCGACCTCTTCGATAAGAGCTGAATTGAGGCCGTCGTCTACGCGCATCATCAATTGTTCATGTTTCCTGCCGAACAATTGGCGGACTAATTTCGATCGAAAAGGACTCCAGTGTTTCACACACTCAATGGCAATTCTGGTGTTGCCTTTTCGCAAACTCTCCAAGCGGATAATCACAGTGCGATCAGGAACCGCTTTTACTCTTGCGCAAATCCATTCAGCTTCGCCGGACCGGAC
>PNLN01000149.1 GCA_013823055.1 Cyanobacteria bacterium DS2.3.42 | reverse complement strand
TTGCCTACCAGCTCTTCGCTCTTTCCATTTGTGTAACCATCGGCGGTATCAATGAAGTTGCCGCCTTTTTCGACATAGGCATCGAAAATTGCGCGGGCCGTTTCTTCAGAACTTCCCCATCCCCAGTCTTCGCCAAAGGTCATGGCTCCCAGGCAGAGGGGGCTGACCTTTAAGCCGGAGCGGCCCAATGTAATATACTGATTTAACTTCATCTTCATTCCTTTTTACACTTCTTACTCGTCAGCTTAGTGTGCTGCAGCAGTCAGCTCGAGCGAGCGCAGCTGATTGTTGATTTCGTCAATATCTTCTTTTGTCAATTTGACATTCTGCGCTTTCAGATTTTGTTTTGTTTGCGCTGCGTCGCGGGCACCGACAAGGGCTGCAGTAATTCCTGGTTGTGCAATTGTCCAGGCGATGACGAGCTGCCCAAGGGTAGCGTCATGCTTGTCGGCAACTGGTTTGATTTTTTCGAGAAACGCATTAACGCGCTTGATATTTTCCGGTTGGAAGTGCACTTGCTTGGCGCGGTGATCGCCATCTTTAAACTTCACGTCCGGCTTAAATTTGCCGGTAAGCAGTCCACGTTGAAGGGGGCTGTACACGATGCTGCCGATATTATGTTCGCGGCAGTAGGGCAGCACATCCTTTTCGATTTCGCGAACAAGCATGCTGTAAGGCGGCTGATTGGAAGCCACCGGGCAAACTTTTGTCGCTTCTTCCAAGTCACTGACGGAGAAGTTGCTGACTCCGACGGCGCGAATCTTTCCTTCTTTCAGCAATTGCTGCATCGCTTCCATTGTCTCTTGCAGCGGCGTTGACGGGTCGCGCCAGTGACATTGGTAGAGGTCGATGTAGTCTGTTTGCAGCCGCTTCAGACTGTTTTCGCACTCGAGAATAATGCTTTTCTTGCGTGCATTGCGATAGATGGTACGGTCGCCATACTCTTCGTCGGACCAATCGAAGAAGTGGTCGCCTTCAGTCGAATCCCAGCGCAAGCCGTACTTGGTGAGGATTTGGACTTTGTCTCTTTTGCCCTTAATCGCTTTGGCGACAATTTCTTCGCTGCGTCCATATCCGTAAATAGCAGCTGTATCAATTGAGGTCGAGCCGCCGTCAATGCTGGCGTGAATGGCTTCGATGGCGTCTTTCTCTTCTGCACCGCCCCACATCCATCCGGCAATCGCCCAGGCGCCGAATACGATTGTTGAGACTTCTAAATCACTTGTGCCGAGTTTGCGAAATTCCATTACAGGCTCTCCCGTGACCAATACTGATGACCGCGCTTATTGGCTCAAGATCTTATCCGATTAGATCTCTTGGAAAATGCCTCAAAGATAAAACCTGCCCAGATCCTAGACCCGTGGGAGTTTCACCGATTCACTTTCTTCATAAATGAAACGAGTTATCTGCTTATGCTGGTAAGGAAAGTTAGGGTCCGCACCTGAGCGGTCTCAGTAATCGCCCTTAGGATCACGGCGGTTTTGTTTTTTAGAAGAGTTCAAACGTTTACTTTCTGTTCGCCGTTGGACTGCTGCCCGAGACGGTTTCGTTTCGCGCCTTATGACAGGCGGGTACAAAACCTCAAGAATCATTTCTTTCAGTTTTTCACGGCAGTCTTCAATGTTTTTTCCCTGGTCACGCGTTTTCTGGCTAGTGACTAAAATGTTTCCTTCGGTTGTGAGGCGATTGGCGAATTTGGAGAGAAATCTATTTCGTACTCCGAAGGGTAAACTCGGACTGGCGACTACATTCCAGCGCAGAACCGCTTTACTGTTGACCTTATTAACGTTTTGCCCGCCCGGTCCGCCGCTGCGTGCAAAGGTAATTTCGAATTCTTCGTCCGGAATTTCCACTGTTTCGCTAATGGTTAGCATTCGAGCCTCGGTGCATACTTTCAGTCCTTTTAATCATGATACCCCTTACTGTAAACACCGTGTGTGGGCGGGATTTGCTTCAGCGAGCCCGGGGCTATATCCTGAATGAACTTAGGGAGACAGTTGTGAAGAGAATAGCTCAGAGTTGTGCACTAATGCTAGCCGCGTGCGCATTGCTACAGCTCGACATTAGTGCATTTGGAAAAAGTGTTTCTGAAAGCGCGAAACAGCAAAAAGACGAAGCGAGCGTCGACCGCCAGTTGAAAGAACTGGTTCAGAAACGACGCACTCGCGACGGATGGCTTGGAGACGGTTCTTACCCTGAAAATGTTCGTGCCATCAAAGATTTGTCGTACGCTGAAAAAGGTGGCAGCGCAAGTCAAAAACTAGATCTCTATATTCCATCGGTGACCACTCTCAAAGGTGACGACAAGGATAATTCGAAAACGTCGAAATCGAATTTTACGGAAAAACGCAGGAACTTGAGCGTTGGTTGGCCGCTTGTTGTATGGATTCATGGCGGCGGCTGGCGCGGTGGTGACAAGAAAGGCGGACCCTATCGGGCGCTTTTGGACTCAGGATTTGCGGTTGCCTCAATCAATTACAGACTGAGTGGCGAAGCGAAATGGCCGGCGCAACTTGATGATTGTCGAAGTGCACTTAGCTATTTGCGCAAGCACGCTGCTGAATACGATATAGATGTAAAACGGATGGGATTGTGGGGCAGCTCTGCCGGTGGCCATCTGGTTTTGATGCTTGCTTTGAAAGGAGATAAGGCCGATGCGGCCAATAAGCATCAGAGCTCTGCAAAGGCTAATGGCGAAAGTCACATTGCTGCAGTGTGTGATTGGTTTGGTCCGACAGATCTTGCTCGCTTTGCACAAGAAGGCGAGACTACAAAACAAGGCGCCGAGATGATTCAACAATTGTTTGGACTGCAGGGTGATGCCTTTATGTCTGCATGCGCTGAGGCAAGTCCGATCAATTACGTCGGCCATTCAAAGCATGTTCCGCCGATTCTAATCATGCACGGGAAGGCGGACAAACTTGTTGGGATCAAACAATCGGAGATGCTTGTTGATAAAATGAAGGGCGCCGGAATAACAAATGTCAAACTTGTAGAGCTTAATGGTGGTCACGGATATCCAGGATTTGGCAGTGGCACCATTCTTGATGTCATAAAATTCTTCCAGGATAAACTGCAAAAATGACAGGCACCACAATGGCATAGGAAACAAACTTTCTAGTTCTCAAATCAATTCCAAGGACGTGTGACACAAAGATGATCAAAAAAATTCTAGTCTCGGTTTTGACCTTGACAGCAATAACGACAGCCGGCGTCGATGCCGCCAACAATGCTGCCGTCAAAAAGAAAGAACCACCTCCGCCGGACTATTTCCCTTTACGCATTAAGGATGCAGAAGGAAAGCCGATTGAGTGGTGGTGGAAGTACACCTTCACTAAATACACGTTGAACGGCAGTCCGATGGAGAAAAAGCCTGTCGATTTCAAAGTGCAAGTGATCAGCGCCGAAAAACAGCCTGATGAGACGACGCTGTGGAAACTTGATACTTCCAGCACGGCGATGAAGACGATTCATGAATGGTACACAAAGCCGAAAGGCAAAGTTGTCTGGCAAAAAGAACAGTACGGTGACGACGAAAAAATGACGGTCCAATTCGTCCCTGAGCGCTTATTGTTGATGAATCCGACTAAGAAGGATGACACCTGGAGCTGGAAAGGCAAGGGAAATTTCGGCGTTGAAATCGACAATGTTTCCACTGTTTCCGGTCCGGAAGAGGTAATTACGCCGGCTGGCAAATTCCAGGCTATTAAAGTTTCGGTTGTCGGAACCCAAGGAGGGCAGCCGATTAATATGACTTACTGGTACGCAGATTACATAGGCCTGGTCAAATCTGCATCCAAAACAGCAAATATGGAATCCGAATCTCAGCTCGCGGATTACAGCTTCAAGAAGCCAGTTAAATAAGCCAATTGAAAGAAATAGGCGCCAACTTTCGTCGGCGCCTATTTGCCTCCTTGACCGACTGAAACAGTCGACCTGAGTTTTACAGAGGGCGATGCATGGCATCGCCCGTACAGTTTACGGTGTGGTTACTTCAGTTTCTTTCTTGATGGTGGTGGCTGAACCGTCGCCGGTTGTGGCTGAGGTTTCATCAGACACTTTATGTGCAGAACCGAGCGGTGTATTTACGCTCTTCACTTTGCGCTTGGATTGCGTAACTCCACCAGCTGCATTCAGCTTTGTAGAACTTGCTGAAGATGTTGAAGCTGCGCCGCCTGCGCCTACAGCAGTACTCGATTCGCTTTCAGAAACTCCGTCAATACCGGCGGTGCGTGTTTTAGATTGACTCTTAGCGTTTCCATAGACATCACGCGCTTGTTTTTTTACTTTAGTAGTCGTACCGAGCGCATCTGACTTTGATTCAACCTTTGTAGAAGCGCTGCCCAGAGGGGTGTTGGTTTCTACAGTTGTTGAACTCGCTTCATCGCCATAACATGCCGGCACGAGTGCGAAAGAGAGGAGTCCCAGAGAGATTGACAGTGTTTTTATGGATCGCAACATAATTTCCTCCATTGCGGCGGTACGCTTGGCATTTAACTGTTTCAAGCAATGGTTCGACTGGACGGCATCCCTCAGGTTCCCTCGTTAACCGTTAATAAGGATATTTCGCCCAACTCTGTAACAGGCTCGGTTTTGGGGCGCCCGCGCGAAAACTAAGGGTTTCGGCGAAGGGATTGGGAACTATTAGCCGGTTCGTCGTCTTTCTATCAGAACTTGAAATCTTCATGGCGGTGCGACTGTTTCGCGCCAGAAGTATTTTCCAACGCCGCTTGCGGCATACTAGAGGATGTTTTATGGGGATGGTAACTTTGGACAGAGATTCCGCACAGGGAACTTACGGACGCCGACCGGGCATTCCACCGCGCGTGATAATCGCACTGGTTATTGCAGCGTTTTCAGTTTTCACTTACTTTGCCAGTTCGAGCTACAACCCGATTACTGAATCAAAACAGCACATTTCGATCACCCGCGATCAAGAAATCGCCCTTGGATTGCAGGCGAAGCCTCAAATGGAAAGGCAGTATGGTGGTGAAAGTCGTGATATCAGGAAACAAGCGCTGGTGAAAGAAATCGGTGCTGAAGTCGTGAGCAAAAGCGACGCATCGAAAACTCCGTACAGATACGAGTTTCATTTGTTGGCGGATCCGCGCACCATCAACGCATTTGCACTGCCAGGCGGACAAGTGTTTATCACCCAGGGTCTGCTCAGTCATCTGACGACGCGCGGACAAGTTGCCGCTGTTCTGTCACATGAAATCGGCCACGTTGCCGCTCGCCATTCGGCCCAACATCTGGCTAAGCAGCGATTGACCGAAGGTCTAACAGGAGCGACCGTGATTGCTACATATGATCCCAATGATGGAAACAGTCGGGCTTCAGCGCAAGTAGCGATGATGGTTGGACAAATGGTCAATCTCAAATTCAATCGCAACGATGAACTAGAAGCCGACCGGCTCGGCGTCAGATTTGCAGCTGAGTCTGGGTACGACCCGCGTTCGATGATTAAACTCATGGAAGTACTGCGCGACACGTCGCGTTCGCGTCAACCGGAATTCTTTGCTACACACCCGAATCCGGAAAATCGAATTGAAAAGATCAATGCAGTCATCAAAGAACAATTTCCCCAGGGAATTCCTGAGGGCTTGAGACAGTAGATTCTGCCAACAAAAAACTATTCGGCTACGGTGAACTTCCAGCGGTATTTCGCCGAGCCGTCGTTCGGTCCAAATTTCGCTTCCGTAGCCATCGGTGGCTGCGGAGCGATATAAAGAGCGTCACCGTTTTTGAATACGCTCTTGATAAGAATGCCTGCGTCACCTGATTCCAACACGTAGACCTGCTTAGTCATTCCCAGAACTGCCGACATATCGGCAACCGGGTGCGGTTCGAAGTTCAACTCGCCGTTTTCACCTGCCAACTTAATGGTGTATCGGTTGGTCGGCTTTTGAGTTTTCGGGTCGATCTTGCGGTCGATGGCCCACTTTTGCATGCCGCTCTTATTGTATTCAACAGCATGCACACTTTGACCGAGAGACGCAGCGCCAGGTTGTAAAGCCTCATCGCTTTGCATGTTGGTGATGAAGTACGTGCCGGTATTGGGCAGCGGATCAGGCTCGGCTTTGGCTGGCAACGAGGACAAGACGACGAGAGACAAAGCTGCGGCGAGTGCCAAGTTTTTCATGATCCCTACTCCTGACTGATGAGAGTGTAAATTATATTCCAGGAAGCGATTTTTCGTTGGAGTGTCCTGTGATCTTCACCCAGTACAATATGGTCGATTCTTAGCTAACCGGCGAGGAGCTTTTTGCATGCCGCAATTACCAGTCCCTGAAAAGCTGAATAAGGAAAAAGGTGTGGAGATTCTGCGCGTGTGGGCTGAAGAAGGGAATCTTGCCATTTCGACAAACACAAAAGTCAACGATGATCCTGCATTTTTCGGTATTGCTCTTGCGGACTTGTTGAACCATCTTTCATTCATCTGCGCGCAAAAGAGCGGCAAGACCCAGGAAGAAAGCCGGAAAGAGATCGTGGATGTCTTCTACAAGGAGTGTGGACCGCAATGATCGAGTTGCCGATACCTGCCACTATTTCTTCTGAAGAGAAAGCGCGCGAGCTGATTCGTATGTGGCATTCGGAAGAAGGCGAATTGACTGTGACCATCGATGGTTGGCTCGACAATCCCAGCGTTTGCGGTCGATTGATTGTCGATCTCGCTGTTTTAGTGGCCAAGGATTATGTTGCCACGAATGCCTGGCGCGGCACATTGGAAGCCGCGCTCTATCGCATACTTTCGGCGGCTGATGTGGAAATTCAAAATCCTACCAATACGCCGGTCCTCGAATAGATAAAAACTCTACTTCCTGAAGATAACTCCATTTCTTGAATATGGACGACTGGCTAGTGGCAGCGCTGGATATTGATAGTCGCCCATTACAATCGCTCGCTCAGGCTCTCTGTACTTCAGCATATGAATGAGCAGGTCGTGCAACTGCTGCTTCATGTTGTCGTCGGAATACGCTTTTAGCAATCGCATTGCCAGCGGAGTAAAGGCGTCGAATTTCTCCATTATTCCAACTTCCTTTTCCATGTATTTTCGCGCTTCTGCCTTGCGACCGACTTTGTACAGAAGATCAACATACTCCAACTGTTCGGCATACATGTGCGGCCCAAAATCCAAAAGTCTCCTATAAGCATTAATCGCTTTTGTATCTTCACCACAAAGTCGATAGGTATTAGCGAGGCTTGTCAGGGTTGGAATTAGTAAGTCGGAATTCTTGCCTGCGGCTTCCTCTTCCAGGGCAAGTATCTTTTCTAGAGGCTTGATTGATTCTCTTATCAGTGGATCCGGAATGTATGTTGAACTGAAATCAATCTTCCAATTGAGAAATCCGCGAATTCTTTCGGACATACTTATAGCTTCAAAATCACGAGATCTGCTCAATTCTGCGTAGGCGGCCTGAAGGTCTCCCCGCTCGATAGCTGCTCGCCCAAGTGCTGCACGCGTATTACACGCTTCAGGCAACATGCCTAATCTTGAAATGCAAATGCTCAGATTGTCGCACTCGAAATTTAGATTTCGGTCGCTGTTGGCAAAGTAATATGCTGCTCGCTCGAAGTAAGGTAGCGCCTTGGCCGCAGGCAGACCAAGCGCGAGTTCGGTGTATGAATTGGCGGCGTAAAAACTGATGCGTTTGTCGGGCACAAAGTGCAGATACTTTTCAGCTTCAATTGCGCATTGAGTGTATTTTTTTTCCACCCACAGTTTTTGAACTTCTCTCAACACATCTGCTCTTCTCTGGTCATTGAGACCCTTTGTCTCCAATGATGTCCACATTGAATTCATGCCTCTTAGTAAGGCCAGCGAGTGCGCTTTGAAGTGGTGACCTCTGCCGTAGTATTCGAATGCTTTTTGATACTCGGCGATTGCTTTTCGAGCTTCGTCGTTTTTTTCTCCGTGAAATGATCCGGTAAGGCGTGGATAGGTCGCCGCAACTGCGTAGCTATCACCCAAATTATTGTGCAGCGCCGCCATAAAACTGGGCGGTTTTCGCAACCACTCAGCCTGTTTTATTGCGCTGATCCAGTTGTTTCTCGATACTAGATCGTTAAAGTGGGTGCTAAGAGTTGCCTGATCTACATGCTTTTGCAGGTTAACTTCACCGATAACGCGCATGCAGACAAAACCAAGGAGCAAGTATGCAGTCATACAAGCGGCAATCTTATTTCCGAAAAGGTCGAGAAATCTGAAGAGCAGCAATTTCTCTGCTTTTGGCGGCAACTTTTTTGTACTGCCATTGCAAATGCAATCATTGACCAGGCGCAGTGCGTTCATCAATTCGCGGACATTGCGAAAACGCTTTGACGGCTCTTTTTGCAAGCATTTTATTATGATGCAGTCGAGCAATTTCAGCGCGTTGTGCTCTGGTGAGTCCTTGGGAAACTGATTTGCAAGCTCGTGCAAATAATTGAGCGCTGCCTGGCTTTGCCTGCTGCCGACAAAGGGTGGCGTGCCGACCAGAGCTTCGTACATTATGCATCCGAGTGAGTAGATGTCCGATTTTGCATCGCTCTTGTTTTTGTCGATGCACTGCTCTGGGCTGAGGTAGAAAGCGTTGCCCACAGGATCAGGCGGCATGCCGAAATCGATGAGTTTTACCATGTCGGCGTCGATTTCATTGGCCGTGAGAACAACTTTCTCGGGCGATAGATTGCCGTGAAAAAGCTCATGGCTGTGAGCTTCTATCAACGCTTCTCCCACCTGGTTAAATACATCGAGAAACCTGGCGATATCCAGGCGTTTTTTCAGTTGCAAAACCTCTGCAAGACTGTTTCCTTCTACCAGGTCCGAAACCACATATGGTGCGCCTGTCTCATCGACGCCGTTTTCGTATACAGTTGCCAAATGCAAATGTGTCAGCTCAGAGGCCTTCTGCGCAGCGCGCTGAATTTCCTTTATTTGAAGGCTGTCGGATACTCGGGCATTGAAAAGCCTGAGCGTTAGAATTTGCTCCACTGCTCCGTTCTTAACAGCATAAGTAGTGCTGAGTGCGTCTTTGGAATGCTCCCATAGCAGCTCGTACGACTGGAAACGTTGACGGGCAGTAGCGCTAGCTCCTTTTTTTGCAGCAGAAAGCACAGAGTGCCTTGTCTCCTGTGGCTCTAGTGTCGCTTCACTCTCGGCGAGAGTCTCCGGCGGCGTCTCGAATTCCTTGCCTGGTGAGCTTTCTGCTAAATTTGGGTCTGAACTTAACGCGGGCTGAGGCCCTAATGGGTCCTCACAATCCGCGGTCGAATGATCCTTTTCGCAAGTGACGATCGTTGGGCGGCTGGGCGACTTGGCCGCAACGGCAGACGGGCGCCCATTATTGGGGGCGCGATCCCTTGTGTTCTGTTTCATTTGGTTGTTTTTTGATTAGTGGTAAGAGGGCAACGGTTGTTCACCGGTCAGCAATCCTAAATGAAAGATGTCAAGAAATATATAGGGTTTTCCCTGAGAACCCGGGCCTGTTAATTCCTCGCCGATTTCTCATATTCCAATTTAATCTTTGTAGTCGAACCGCGCACTCATAGTGGTTGTGGTGAAAAACTTCAAAAATTGGGCGCCACTATATACGGTGCCGCGGACAAGCCGGCGCAGAGGCGCGTTTTGTTGTCTGGAAAACATATATGGGGATAGGGGTGATTGCTAGGGCTCAAAACTACATATAATTGATTAGGAGTCACCGGGGATCATAGGGGGGCGTTAATGCACAAACATGCAAAAATTTCGATTCTTTGTGCGGTCGTTACTTTATCCAGCATTGGAGTTTGGTCTCTAGCAAATGCATTAGGGCAGGAGCACATGGTTGCTTCTCCTTTTATTGCAGCAGAGCATCCAGATACACCGAAGTTCAATTCTCACGTCGTCAGTACCGGAAAACGCAACCCCTTTTCCGTGACGGCAAGGACGGCGAATTTCTCTGGAGGGAAGTACTCAGGAATTTTGATTGAAAGCCCCAATCCGCTCTACACTCCCCGCGGACTTAGCTCCATTGGATTTTCATACAAAGGTTCGGAACAGGGACAAGCGACTGTTGAATACACAGGCCCTGGTTTGGTCGTCAATCGCGCCACAGCGAATTTTGGCAGCGGGAAAAACATTGAAACCAGCAAGGACGGATACAAGAAAGTCTTGCTTAGTTCAATTGACATGGGTATTCCGGCAAATAGCTCCATTCACAAAATCGTTATTGCTCCGCCACCCGGAGGGGTGGGCCGCATGCTTATCGATGACATCACCTTGAATGGTGATCCAGTGAAGAAAGCGATGCACACTACATTCTTCCAGGTCAATTCGGGATCGCCGACGGGACCTTTGAGTGCAGTTGCGGCTGTGGGAGCATGCACGAAACAAACCACGTCTGTGAAATTGGAGAACAACGATAACCGACCCGTAAAAATATTTTTTACTCTGGGCGTTGTTGATGGCTGTGAAACCAACGTCCAGGCGATTTTTCCCACAATGCAATTAAACACGCCTGGTGTCACTACCATAGGCTATGTCACGCTCCAACCGAATGGACGTCCCGGAGATTCAATCATCAGTAACTCTCCTTCCTGCTATTCAGGTAGCTTCAGTGCTGAATCTGTCAGAATCAATTGCTCTACAGACAAATTTCCGAATGGGCAAAGTCTTGCCGAGTTTATTGTGAATAATGGATTTCAGGCCGGTTCGCCACAAGAAACTGTTGATATCAGTTGTGTTGCTGGCTCAAATGCGATTTGGAAGTTTAATCTCGACGATGGACAAGCTGATTGGACAGTTACAACTGATACAAGAACGACGCCAGCCACAACGAAAAAGGTTAGGTCGATTCAAAACGACGATATTTACAAAAACCTCGGTGATATTGGGGTGTTTCCGTTCGGATGCACGAACTGCACCAACAACCTCGGTGTACCTTGTTGTGCACCACCAGCCACGCCAGGCAGTAATATGAATTCGGCTAATCCCCCTGGCTGCGAACAGCAAGGCACAGGCGTTAGCTTTCCGCCGCCACCTTCAACAACCTGGAATCCAAATCCACCGCAGTATGCGGTTTGCAATCCGACCTGGGCACCGATCTGCAACGTGCAACGACCTGCATCCTGCAACGGTGGTCAGATCACGATTACATACATGGGACCCGCGAAACCTAACTCAAAACCACTTAAGAAGAACCTTCTATTTCCAGGGTAAGGTAATTCAATCTATGACACTGCCCATTGTGTCATAGAATTGCAGAAACAATTGGCGGATGAGTGGTCATTTGATCCTCATCCGCTATTTACTTCTTGCCGGTTTTCGGTGCCATTAATTTGAAACAATAGCGCGGCGCTGATTCTGTGCTGTGTTGAAACTATTTGGGAACAGCTAATCCTTCAATTACTT